>DASYXA010000039.1:0-24178 GCA_035935465.1 Candidatus Limnocylindria bacterium
CGGTCCTGCTCTGGTCGCTCGCCGCGGCCGAGGCCTCGCGCGCGTATCGAACGATCGTCGTCGTCGCGCCGCCCGACCGCGTTCCGGCGATCGAGCGCATCGTCGGTGCACGTGCCCGGGTCGTGCCGGGCGGCCCGACCCGCACCGCCTCCAGCTGGGCGGCCATGGACGCGCTCCGCGATCACGACGTGGTCGCGATCCACGACGCCGCGCGACCGTTCGCCTCGCCGTCACTGTTCGCCCAGGTCGCCGTGGTTGCTGCCGAATACGGGAGCGCCGTCCCCGGATTGGCCATCGCCGAGACGGTGCGCCGCGCGGATGCGGCCGGCCGGGCCATCGAGGAGGTCGACCGGAACGGCCTGTGGACCGCCCAGACGCCGCAGGCGTTCCAGCGGGGCCTGCTCGTGCGGGCGCGCAAGGCGGCGGGCGATCGGACGTTCACCGATGACGCCGCGGCGGTCATCGCGCTGAACGAGGACGTGCGGCTCGTGCCCGGCGAGCGCCGGAACTTCAAGCTCACCTCGACCGAGGACGTCGCCTACGCGCGAGAGCTGGCCGACAAGGGTCTCGTCGCGATCTCCGCGCGGCCTGTAGCGCCATGACGATGGTCCGGAGCGGGATTGGGTACGATATCCACCGTCTCGTCGCTGGCCGCCGGCTGGTGCTCGGCGGCGTCAGGATCGATCATCCGACGGGGCTGGCGGGACACTCCGATGGCGACGTCCTCGCCCACGCGATCATGGACGCGCTCCTCGGTGCCACGGCGCTCGGCGATCTCGGGACGCACTTCCCGAGCGACGATCCGGCCCTCGCCGGCGCGGACAGCCTCGGACTCCTCGAGCGGGTCGTGGCGCTGGTCCGCGCGGGGGGATACCGGATCGGCTCGGTGGACGCGTCGGTCATCGCGCAGGCGCCACGGCTCGCACCGCACCTCGCGGGCATGCGCGACCGGCTCTCGCGGGCGCTCGGGATCGAGCGAGACGCGGTGAGCGTCAAGGCGACGACGAATGACGGGCTCGGCATCGTCGGCGCAGGCGAGGCCATCGCCACGTTGGCGACGGTGATCGTCGAGCAGATCGAGCCCTAGGAGGCTCCGACCATCGCGATCCAGCTGTTCAACAGCGAGACCCGCACCGTCCAGCCGTTCACGCCGCTCACGGACGGCGCGATCGGGATCTACGACTGCGGCCCGACCGTGTATGCCGAGCAGCACATCGGCAACCTGTACCGGTACGTCGTCGCGGACGTCATCCGGCGTACGTTCGAGTACCACGGCTACGACGTCACGCAGGTGATGAACATCACGGACGCCGGGCATATCACCGAGGCCGACGACGACGGCGTGGCCCGCATGGAGAACGCGGCCCGCGCGGAGCACGTCTCGCCGCTCGCCATCGCCGAGAAGTACACGCGCATCTTCATGGACGACCGCCACAAGCTGAACATCCTGGATCCGTACGTCATGCCGAAGGCCACCGATCACATCCCGGAGATGATCGCGCTCATCGAGCGGCTCCTCGCGAACGGCCAGGCGTACGTGGCGGCCGACGGCGTGTACTTCGATACGTCGACCTTCCCTGGGTACGGGACGCGGCTCAACCGGGAGCTGCCGGCCGAGCGCCAGGCCGGCGCGCGCGTCGAGGTCAACCCGAACAAGCGGCACCCGTTCGACTTCGCGCTCTGGCGCGCTGCGAAGCCGGGCGATCTGCAGCAGTGGGACTCGCCGTGGATGCGCGGCAACCCGGGCTGGCACATCGAGTGCTCGGCCATGTCGATGAAGTACCTCGGCGAGACGTTCGACCTCCACTCCGGCGGCGAGGATCACCTGTTCCCGCACCACGAATGCGAGATCGCGCAGTCCGAGGCCGCCACGGGGAAGCCGTTCGTCCGGTACTGGAACCACGTGTACTTCCTGAAGGTCGACGGCGGCGGGATGCACAAGTCGATCGGGAACGTGTTCCTCGTCCGCGACATCGAAGAGCGCGGGTTCGACCCGCTCGCGTTCCGGCTGCTCGTGCTCGGCGTGAGCTACCGCAAAGGCCTCGACTTCACCTGGGCCTCCCTGGCCGAGGGGCAACGCCGGCTCGACAGCTGGCGGTCGCAGCTGCGCGACGCGGTGCAGGCAGGCGGCACGCCGACCGCCGCGGGGTACGACGATCCGATCCGCCGCTCGTTCGCCGGGGCGATCGCCGACGACTTCAACACCCCGCGCGCGCTCGCGCAGGCCGAAGCCGCATTGAAGCTCGTGAACTCTTCCGATGACGCGAGCCGCCTGCGCGGGCTCGGCCTCGTCTTCGACATGGATCGCGTCCTCGGGCTCGGGCTCGAGGCCGCAGCGACCTCGACGGACGACCTGACCGGCGAGGACAGGCGTCTGTTCGAAGAGCGCCTCGCCGCGCGCGGGGCGGGTGATTACAAGCGATCGGATGAGCTCCGCGCGGCCCTCGAGGCGCGCGGCATCAGGGTGAAGGACACCAAGGACGGGGCGCGCTGGGAGCGCATCAAGGAAGGAAGTGCACGATGAACGAGGAATTCGAAGGCCCGGCTCAGGGCCAGAGCGACGGCGCTCCACCGAGCGGCGCAGCGGAGGAAGCTCCGGCGCAGGGCGGCACGCCGTTCCAGCCCGCCGCCGGTGACCTGGACCCGAACAACCGCAGGCCGCGCCGCCGCGGTCGCCGTGGACGAGGCGGTGGTGGCGGCGGGATGCCGTTCCAGCCGGGGCGACCCCCGATGGGCCAGGGCGCCCGCCCGGGCCAGCCGTTCCGTGGGCCCGCACGCGGTCCGGGCTTCGCCCCGCGTCCAGCGCCGCGCCCGGTGGACGACGAGAGCTCGCTCCAAGCCCGCGAGCTCGCGGCGTACGAGCGGCGCCAGCAGCAGGCCCAGCGCCGGACCACCGGTGGCTGGCGCCCGGGCGCGCCATACCGCGCCCCGCTGGGCGGCGGGATGCGCCCGCGCTTCGGTGGAGCGAGCGGCCCCCAGTACAGCGAGCAGATCCGCCGCGCGACCTCGGGCCCGGCCCGCGGAGCGGCCCCGTCGCACGAGGCAGGTGAGCCGATCGCCGGCCCGCATGCGGTGCTCGAAGCGATGCGCGCCGGGCGCGCCATCCGCAAGCTCTACATCTCCCAGGACCGGAGCCTGCGCACCGGTGCGGTGAGCGACCTCATCGCCGAGGCGCAGGAGCGCCGCATCTTCGTCAACTACCTCGACAAGCTCGACCTGTCGCGATTGTCGCCGGTCGAGAACCACCAGGGCGTCGTGGCGATCTTCGAGGGCCGCGCCGGTGTCGACCTCGACGAGCTCATCGTCCACCTCGACGCGGAGAGCGCGCAGCCGCTCGTGCTCATCGTCGACTCGCTCCAGGATCCCCAGAACTTCGGCGTGCTCCTGCGATCCGCCGAGGGGGCCGGGGTCGCCGGCGTCGTGATCCCCCGACACCGCGCCGTCGGGCTCACGCCGGCCGTCGCGAAGACGAGCGCCGGCGCGAGCGAGCACCTCCTCGTCGCCGAGGTCGCGAACCTGCGCCAGGCCATCGACACCTTGAAGGCGAAGGGCCTCTGGGTCGTCGGCACCGACGAGACCGGCGATCTGCTGTACGACGAGGTCGACTACCGCGGCCCGACCGCGCTCGTCATCGGGGCCGAGGGCGAGGGCATCCGCCGGTTGGTGCTCGAAGGCTGCGATCAGGTCGTGCGGATCCCGATGGAGGGCCGCATCGCGTCGCTCAACGCCGCAGCCGCCGGCACCGTCGTCCTCTACGAGGCGCTGCGCCAGCGCCGCCGCGATGTGGCGCCGCCGGCGACGCAGACCCCGCGGCCGCAGGCATCGCCGAGCGCGGACCGCGACGAGACCGACGATCTCGCGGAGACGCCCGAGCTCGAGGATGGAGTGACGGTCGAGAGCGACGAGCCTCTCGACGACCTGGTGGCCGAAGACGGCGAGCAAGACACGCCGGTCGAGGTCGCCCCCGCGGCGAAGGCGCCGCGCAAGACGGCCACGAAGAAGTCGGTGAAGAAGACGACGAAGAAGGACGACGACTGATGCCGCGCAAGGAGCCGAAAGCGGTCGAGGGCGTCTGGGCCCTTCGCAATGGGATGCCCCGCCAGGTGTCGGCGCGGCCGAAGCGCATCACGCATCGCGAGAACGTCGACTACAACAATCCGTACCGCTACAAGATCGAGCGCGTGTGGTGGGACGGGAAGATCGTCTTCGCGAGCGAGCAGGGCGAGCTTGACGTCGATCCCGCGAAGGTGAAGGTCGCGCAGGAATATCAGATCGTGTACGCCGTCGCCCTCGATCGGCGCGGCAAGCTTCGCCGCGAGCCGCATCGGGTCAAGGGGCAATACAACATCTACGACTCGATCCCCGGCATGAAGACATACAGCCCGATCTGGCAGTTCAACTACGTGATCGTCCCGCGTGACTACGAGCCGAACACGCTCCGCTCGGAGAAGGATTGCCTCGCGAGCGGCTACGAGATCAGGCGGAGCACCGTCTTCGAGAACTGACCGGTCATCTAGGCCCACGGTCGTGGGTGATGCCGGGCGGCTCATAGACTTTTCCTGCGCCGCCCTAGCTCAATTGGCAGAGCAGCGGTTTTGTAAACCGCAGGTTCCGGGTCCGATTCCCGGGGGCGGCTCCGCGGCAGTGCGGCATTCACCACGTGGTCGATGGTGGTGGCACGCCTTGACGCCATGGCGCTTGGAAGCCACGCTCGACCCATGAGCGAGAAGCCGAAGAGCCGTGCCTTTTACGAGGCCGACAGCTTGCAGACCGAGGTCTATGACGCCCTGGGCCCGAGCCTCGTCATGGGCAGCCCCGTGGAGGGCGACACCGACTTCTACCGGCGACTGGCCAGAGTGACGGGCGGACCGATCCTTGAGGTCGGGTGCGGCACTGGTCGGGTGGCCGCGGCCCTCGCGGCGGATGGTCACGAGGTCGTGGGCATCGACCTCTCTGCGCCAATGTTGCGTCTCGCAGCGGAGCGGCGAGAGGCATTGTCTGCCGATGCAGCGGCCCGCCTCTCATTCCATCGAGCGGACATGACGACGCTCGATCTCGGGCGCGACTTCGCGCTCATCGTGACGCCCGCCCGGGTCTTCCAGTTCATGCTCACGTCCGCCGCACAGCGGGAGGCGCTGGCGGCACTGCGGACCCATCTCCGCCCGAACGGGCGGCTCGTCCTCGACCTGTTCGATCCGCTGCTCGACCGCGTCGTCCCGAGCGCCGCGGGCACCACGCGAGGCGGCGAGCTCATTCATCCAACGACCGGAAACCGCGTCACGTGGGAGATCACGGGGCAGAGGCCCGACCCGGCCCGCCAACTCATCGTCGAAGACTGGACGTTCAGCGAGATCGACGCGTCTGGCCAGGTGCTTCGGACCACCACCGAGCAGCTCACCCTGCGCTGGTCCCTGCGGAGCGAGATGCTGTTCCTCTTCGAGCTGGTCGGCTTCGAGGTGGTAGCCGACTACGGCGACTTCATGGGCGGGCCACCCGCCTACGGCCGCGAGCAGGTTTGGGTCCTGGGCCGCAGCGCTTTGTAACCGCGGGTTCCGGGTCTGATCCCCGGGGGCGGCTCCGCGGCTGATCCCTAAATGTCACAACGCCGCGAATAACCCAGTGCCCGCCAGCCCGTTCACCCCACCGGCGTGGGTAGGACTTTTGGGGAGGGCCGGTCGGCCATCGGCACGCAGCGCCGTCCGCCGCACGGCGCCACCTTCGGCGATGTGGTCCGGGTGATCGGCGACTACGTGCGCGCGCTCGGTCCAGCGCTGCCCTCGCTCGGGCGACCGAGCAAGCGGGCGGCATTCGGCGGCCTCGGCGCGTCGGCGATCGGCCTCGTCGTCACGAGCGCCTTCGCGACGCAGGGCGAGCGGATCGCCCTCCTGATCGTGCTGGCGGGCTTCGCCGCGAGCGCGGCCGCGACGTGGTTCGCGGCGCCCTCGGTCGCTCCGCGGGTGACGGCCGCCCGTGAAGCGGAGCTCCGTACGGAGCTCGAGCAGCTGGCCGACTCCCGCGTGGCGCTCGTCATCCGCCAGTTCGAGTGGGCGGTCAATGACGTCGAAAAGCTCCGCCAGGCCGTCCGGCGTGCGGATGCCGGCCGGCTCGCCGCGGAGAAGAAGACCGCGGAGCTCGACCTTCGCGTCCGCCAGTTCCGCCACATGGTCGAGCAGGCTCACACCCAGCTTGCCGCCTACCGGGCGGAGCCGCTCCAGATCCCCGAGGCGGCCTGGAGCGCGGAGCCCGTCCGGGCCGTCGCGCTCCGGTGGGCGATCCACGACGACGGCGTCGTGCATTGGATGCACCTCGAGACCGACGACACCGACGTCCGGCGCGTGCGGCTGGTCGACGCCGATGGTCACGTCCTCACCTTGAGCGACCCGGCGCGCCAGGCCTCGGTGCGTGCCGACGGCCCGGTCGGCATGGCGCTCGAGCTGAGCGTCCCACCGGCGGTCGCGTCGGACCTCGCAGCCGGCAACGCCGCAGCCCACCGCTTCCAGGCGCTCGTCGGCGAGGAGTGGCGCGCGGTCGACCTGTCGGACACCGGCCTGCGGACGGGCAGCGCGAAGGACAAGCGCAACCGGTTCTACACGGCGGAGGCCGCCCGCTCCATCGCCTAGCCTGCATCGCGTGAGCGTCGCCGCCGAGCCTGCGGCCCTACCGATCGCGCCCGTTCGCGCGACCGAGGAGCTGTCGCTCCGCTCGCGACGCGGCCGCCTGCTGCTGGGAACGATCACCGCCGCGCACTTCGCCCACCACACGAGCAACAGTCTCCTGAATCCGCTCCTGCCGCTCATCCGCGACACGTTCGCCCTCTCGTACACGCAGTCCGGGTTCGCCGTGTCGGCGTACTCGCTCAGCCTCGGACTCTCGAACGGCCCCATCGGCCTGCTCGCGGATCGGGTCGGCTCCCGCAAGGTCATCTGCGCCGGTCTGGTGCTCACGGGGCTCGTCAGCGTCGCGCTCGCCCAGGCGGGCGACTACGCACAGCTGCTCGTCCTGCTCCTCGCGCTCGGCGTCATCTCCGGCACCTATCACGCCCCGGCGGCGGCGCTCATCGCGCGCGCGTTCTCACCGCGGGTCCGCGGCGCGGCGATGGGCTTCCACATCACCGGCGGCCACCTCTCATTCTTCGCGGCGCCGCTGCTCGCCGCGTACCTCGCGACGGCGACGGGAACCTGGCGCACGCCGTACCTCTGGTTCGCGATCGTGCCGATCGTCCTCGGTGGGCTGCTCTGGATCACGGCGTCGCCCGACCATCCATCGCGCGGCGCACGCGATCTGTGGGCGCCGTTCCGCGAGATCCGCGCGGTCATCGGCACGATCGGACCGCTCGTCTCGCTGTCGGTCGCGTTCCAGGTCGGGATCTCGGCGATGCTCGCGTTCCTCGCGCTGTACCTCGTGGACGCGCGCGGCATCTCACCGGCGCTCGCGGCGGTGGCCTTCGGGTTCACCCAGCTCCTCGGCGTCATCGGCGCGCCGGCGGGCGGGTGGCTGTCGGACCGGCTTGGACGGAAGACGCCGATCCTCATCTCGCTCGGCTTCATCGGTCCGTCCGTGTACCTGCTCACGCTCGTCCCGAACGAGTGGCTCGTCGTGCCGCTGGTCGTGTTCGGGCTCGCGTTCTCGATGCGCGGCACGGCGACCGAGGTCCTGGTCATGGACACCGCACCCGCGGAACGCCGAGGCGCCGTGCTCGGCGCCTACTACCTCGCGGCGCAGCCCATCGGCGGCATCGCGACCCCGGTCTTCGGCGCGATCGCCGGGGCCGTCGGGATCGCCGGCGCATTCAGCGGCGTCGGGCTCCTGCTGGTCGCGCTGTCGCTCGTCGCGGTCGTCGCCGGTCGCGGCTTGTCGCAGGGCTGAGCTCCGCCCTAGGGGTCACGTCCGCCGATGGACCGAGACGGCGTACCCGCTGTCCGGCCGCCAGGGGTCGCGGTCCCACGTCGACCACCGCTCGCCGAGCGTGAGGCCCGCCGCGGCCGCGTGCCCGTCGTACTCCGCGAGGGTCAGGTGGGCGGCGCGGAGCTGGAACCCCGCTACGAGCGGGCCGCCGGGCCGCAGGTGCCGCGTGAGGTTCGCGAGGACGGTGGCCTCGCTCCCGGGCGTGAGGAGGATCATCACGTTGCCCGCCGCGACGACGAGATCGAAGGTGCGCCCGAGGTCGAGCGACGCAAGATCGGCCCCGATCCAGGTGAGCTCGGGTGCGCGGCGGCGCGCCGTCGCGAGCATCTCGGGGTCGAGATCGACGCCGGTCACGTCGACGCCGCGTCGGGCGAGCTCGCGCGCCACGCGGCCGGTGCCGCAGCCGGCGTCGAGCGCAGACGTCGGTCCGAATCCCATGACGAAGTCCGCCTCGCCGTGCACGTTCTCGCCGGCCGCGGCGCGCTCGTCGTACCGCGCGTCGTAGGCGTCGCCCGAGACGTCCTTCGTGCGGAGCCAGCGGTTCTCCGAACGCGTCATGCCGTCGTATCGTGACACCGTGATCGAGCGCGCGCGATTCGGGCGCACCGGCCACGACAGCACCCGCACCATCTTCGGCGCGGCGGCGCTGTCGAAGGCCACCGAGGCCGACGCCGACCGCGCCCTCGCCCTCGTCGACCGGTTCGGCGTGAATCACATCGACACCGCGGCGAGCTACGGCGACTCCGAGCTCCGCCTCGCGCCGTGGCTCCGCGGCGGGGGCCGCGACCGGTTCTTCCTCGCGACGAAGACCGGCGAGCGCACGTACCGCGGCGCGCGCGACCAGATCAAAGAGTCGCTACGCCGGCTCGGTGTCGGCCATGTCGACCTGATCCAGCTCCACAACCTCGTCGACCCGGTGGAGTGGGAGACGGCGCTCGGCGCCGACGGCGCGCTGCGCGCGGCGGTCGAGGCGCGGGACGCGGGCCTGGTCCGATGGATCGGGGTGACCGGCCACGGGACGACCGTCGCGGCGCGGCACCGCGAGAGCCTCGCGCGCTTCGACTTCGACACGGTCCTCTTCCCCTACAACGCCGTGCAGCTGCGCGATCCCGCCTACGCCGCCGAGGTCGAGGCGCTCCTTGCGCTCTGCGCGGAGCGCGACGTCGCGGTGCAGACGATCAAGGGCATCACGCTCGGCCCGTGGACCGAGCGGCCGGCCGACGCGCGGACCTGGTACGAGCCGCTCACCGAGGCGGCCGATATCGATCTCGCCGTACGCTTCGTCCTCGCGCGCGACCGGCTGTTCCTCAACACGGCGAGCGACATCGGCCTCCTCGCCAGGGTGCTCGACGCCGCGAGCCGCGGCGGCGCCCGTCCGTCGGACCGGGAGATGGACGAGCTGCTCGAGCGCCGAGGGATGACCCCGCTCTTCGCGTGACGAGCTTCGAGCGGCGCGTCGTCACGGTGGTCCGCCGCATCCCGCGCGGGCGCGTCGCGAGCTACTCGATGGTCGCCGACCGGCTCCGCAAGCCGGGCGCGGCGCGCGCCGTCGGCAGCGCGCTCGCCCGCGGCCTCGGAGGGCCGGCACACCGCGTCGTCACCGCCGACGGCCGGCTCGTCCGACGGTGGCCCGAGCAGTCGCGGCTCCTGCGTGACGAAGGCGTAGCGGTGCGCGGCGGACGGGTCGCCCGGCCGATCCCCTGGTGGGGCGGGTGAGCCGCCGGCGCGGCCCGCGGCTGTCCGCGCTGCCGATCGTGGTCGTCATCGTGCTGCTCCTGGTCGGTACGCTCGCGACGACGCTCGCGTTCCCCGCCGCGTCGCCGCCGCCGCCGCCGTCCTCCGACCTGCCGGGCGGCGCGCTGCCGTCGCTGCCCGACATCACCGCGCCCCCGACCGAGACGCCCTTCGGGCGCTATCCGCCGACCGCGGAGTCCGGCCTCATCGGCTCGTGCGTCTCGGGCATTGATCCGAACACCGTGCCCGGGCCGATCGCGCAGGCATTCTGCGTGTGCACGGTGAACAGGTACGAGCAGCTCTACCCGACGTACGACGAGTTCCAGCGCGCCTCCGGATCGGGGGCGATCAACGACACGGTGAAGACCGCCGTCGCGAACCAGTGCGCGCGGCAGATCGTGGGCGGTTAGGGCTTCAGGTCGGTCAGGAGCCCCGAGAGCAGCGTCGCGAGCCCGAGGAACGACAGGAATCCGCCGCAGTCGGTGAAGGTCGTGAGGATGATCGACGATGACTGCGCGGGGTCCTGACCGAACGCCTTCAGCGCGAGCGGCACGAGGGCACCACAGATGCTCGCGATGATCATCGCCATGACCATCGACACGCCGATGACCGCCGTCAGCCCCGGGGACCTGCTCCAGAAGAAGACGGCGAGCATCGTGACCGCGCTGACGCCGAGGCCGTTGAGGATGCCGACGCGCGCCTCCTTCCACACGAGCCGGGGCCAGTCGCGAAGGCCGACCTCACGGAGGATCACCCCGCGCATCGTGACCGCGAGCGCCTGCATGCCGCTGTTCCCGCTCTGTCCCGCGACCACCGGCATGAGCACCGCGAGGGCCGCATACCGTTCGATCGTGCTCTGGAACAGGCCCACGACCGACGCGGCGAGGAACGCGGTGGCGAGGTTGATCTCGAGCCACGGGAGCCTGCGGCGGACGGAGAAGGCGACCCGTGACAGCGCGGTCTCGTCGCGGCTCGCGCCGACCATCGTCTGGATATCGGACGACGCCTCGGCCTCGGCCGCCGCGAGGAGCGCGCGGTACCGGATGACGCCGACGAGCCGGTTGTTCAGGTCGACCACCGGGAACGTCGCAAGGCGCTGCGAGGCGAGCGAGTCCACGATCTCCTCGCGCGTCGCCGTCACGGCCACCGCCGCGGGCACGCCGCGGACGATGTCTTTGAGCCGCGTCTGCGGCTGCGCGGTGACGAGCTCGCCGAGCGGCACCGAGCCCGCGAGCTTGCCCTCGCGGTCCATGAGGTAGATCGCGCCGAGCTCCTTCTCCTTGAACGTGCGCATGCGGCGCAGCGCGTCGTCGACCGTGAGGTCCGCGTCGAATGCCGTGATCCGTGGGTCCATCAGCGCGCCGGCGGTGTCGGCCGGGTAGGTGAGCAGCTCGCGGAAGTGCTCCGCGAGCCGCGCGTCGACGAGCGCGAGCTTCTGCTCGCGCGTGGCGTTCTCGAGGCTCGCGAGGATCGGGGCGGCCTTCGTCGGGAGCATCGCCCTGAGCGCCGCGCGCGACGCCTCGTCCCCGAGCTCCGCGATGACCCCGCCGGCGATGCGCGGGTTCAGCCGCTCGAGCAGCCCGGCCGCGTTCGACGGCGCCGTGGCCTCGATGAGTCGCGCGGTCTCGGCCGCGGGCAGCTCCTCCAGGATGTGCGCGACCTGATCGGGATAGAGCCGGATGAACTCCCCGGTCAGGGTCTGGCTCGTCTCGGTCACGCTCACGCCACCCTCCTCTTGCCCACGCGAGCGCAATGATGCCGCGCCGGACGCTCAGCCGATAGGCACGCCGCCTCCGTTACGTTCCCAGTGAGCGGTGTCGTGGGCGAAGTACACGCGCCACGGGTCGAGCTCCTGAAAGCGGGCCACCCAGTCCGGGTACGGGCCATGGGGCTCGCCGCGTAGCGCGAGCTCGAGCGAGTAGCGCTGCCGGGCGTAGTCGGACGAGAAATTGAGAGCCTGGCCGCCGAGGATCACGCGGCCCTGTTTCGTCTCGACGACGAGCGACTGATGGCCCGGGGAATGCCCGGGCGTCGGGATGATGCGGATGCCCGGAAGTGGCTCGGCCTCGCCCTCGATCTCCTCGAGCGCCGCGCCCGGGAAATCCGCGACCGAGGGCGCGTGCGTGTACGCGGGCGTCGCGCGGAGGTGCGCGAGCTCGGCGCGCTGAACAAAGATCGGGATGCCAGGGAACTCGTGATTGCCGCCGGAGTGGTCGCTGTGGAAGTGGCAGTTCGCGATCAGCCGGACGTCGCCCTGCTGCACACCGTGTTCGGCGAGGACGTCCCGGATCGGGCGGATCCGCACCGGCGCGAAGGTCTCGAGCGCCGGGCGGTCATCGGGCGAGAAGCCCGTGTCCATGAGGAGCCGGCCGCGCGGATGTTCGATGAGGAAGGCGCGCACGATGATCCGGTCATCCGGGAAGCGCGCATCCGTTGCCGGCATCGTGTAGTGACCGGTGTGCAGTGGCGTGATCCGCGAAACCGGCGCCGGCGTCACCGCCCGATTCTTATCCATTCCTTAGGGCCGCGGGCCTAGACTCGGCCTCTCTGTGACAGGCTCGAAGGCCGATCGCCCGTACGGAAATTTCCCCCGGTACGGCGTCGCGCCCGTCCCCGAGCCGGCCGCCGCGTCGCCCCCGCTGGACCGCCTCCAGCGCGTTCGCGCCTGGCTGCGCGCGCGGTCGCGGCGCGAGCGCGTCGAGCTCGTCGTCACGGCGGTCCTCGTCATCGCCGCCGCCTTCATCTCGATCTCCGCGCTGCCGAAGGACTACGAGCTCGGCACGGTCGATACCGCGCTACCGACGCCGACGCTCGCGATCCCCGAGCTCTATGCGAAGCTCGCGCAGTCCGTCGTGACCGTGCGCGCGGAGCTCGCCGACGGCAAGACCTCGCTCGGCAGCGGCGTCATCTTCGACGAGGACGCCGACATCCTCACGGCGCTGCACGTGGTGAACGGCGCGACGAGGATCACCGTCACGTTCGCAGACGGGTCGACGTACGAAGCGCGGATCTTCGCCCGTCAGGCGGATAACGACATCGCCGGCATCCGCGCGCTCGGGCACCCTGATCAGGTGGCCGTCGCGACGCTCGGCAACCCGAACGCGCTGAACGTCGGTGACGACGCGATCGTGATCGGCAACCCCTTCGGCCTGAGCCGCAGTCTCTCGACGGGCGTCATCTCGGGACTCCACCGCAGCATCCAGCCGCCGGGCTCGGACAAGCCGATGACCGACCTCATCCAGTTCGACGCCGCCGTGAACCCCGGGAACTCCGGCGGTCCGCTGTTCGATCGCGCCGGCGACGTGGTGGGCATCGTCAGCGGGCTCGCGAACCCGAACGGGCAGGCGTCGTTCGCCGGCATCGGGTTCGCGGTCACGATCCAGGCCGCCGGCGGCGCGGTCGGCGTGCCGCCGGACTGACGAAGGGAGAACGGGATGGACGACAGCCAGACGCGGCAGTCCGAGGTGGGCCGGCTCCTCTATGAGGTGAAGCGGGTCATCGTCGGCCAGGACCACATGCTCGAGCGGATCATCGTCGGGCTGCTCGCGCGCGGGCACCTGCTCGTCGAAGGCGTGCCCGGCCTGGCGAAGACCCTCGCGATCAAGACCGTCGCGGGCGCGGTGCACGGCGACTTCAAGCGGATCCAGTTCACCCCCGACCTCGTGCCCGCCGACCTCGTCGGCACGCGCATCTACAACCAGAAGAACGGAGAGTTCCAGACCGCGCTCGGCCCGGTGTTCACGAACCTCCTGCTGGCCGACGAGATCAACCGCGCGCCGGCGAAGGTCCAGAGCGCCCTGCTGGAAGCGATGCAGGAGCGGCAGGTCACGATCGGCCGCGAGAGTCACGCGCTTCCCGACCCGTTCCTCGTCATGGCGACCCAGAACCCGATCGAGACCGAGGGCACCTACGCGCTGCCTGAGGCGCAGGTCGACCGCTTCATGATGAAGGTGATCGTCGGCTACCCGAACGAGATGGACGAGTTCCTCGTCGTCGAGCGGATGGCCCAGGGTCTCGCCGCGGTCGCTCCGGTCATGACCACCGAACGGCTCCTCCAGCTGCAGCGCGAGACCGACCGGGTCTTCGTCGATCCGGTGCTCATGGAGTACGTGGTCCGCCTGTCGACGGCGACCCGCAAGCCCGCCGAGTACGGCCTGCCCGAGATCAAGAAGTACATCACCTACGGCGTGAGCCCCCGGGCGTCGATCAACCTCATCCTCACCGGACGCGCGCTCGCGTTCATGCGCGGCCGCACCTACGTGCTCACGCAGGACGTCCTCGACCTCGTCCACGACGTGCTCCGCCACCGGCTCGTGCTCTCGTACGAGGCGCTGTCGGACAACGTGTCGCCGGAGCAGATCATCGACCGTGTGATGCAGAAGATCCCCGCGCCGACCCAGGCATTGCAGGAACGTGTCCCGACCAAAGCCTGAGGTCGTCCTCCGGCGCGTGGAATGGACCGTGCTCCGTCGTCTCGACGGGCTGCTCCAGGGCGAGTACCGCACGCTCTTCCGCGGGCACGGGATCGACCTCGCGGACATCCGCGAGTACGAGGCCGGCGACGACGTCCGCTACATCGACTGGAATGTGAGCGCACGCATGGACACGCCGTACGTACGCCAGTACCTCGAAGATCGGGAGGTCTCCGCGCACTTCCTCCTCGACCTCTCTCCGTCGGTCGACTTCGGCACGGTCAACGCCTTGAAACGCGACCAGCTCGTCGACTTCGTCGCCCTTCTCGCACGGCTCCTCACGCGGCACGGGAACAAGATCGGCGCGGTCCTCTACGCCGGTAAGGTCGAGAAGACGATCCCCGCTGCGACCGGCAGGATGCAGGTCCTGCGGCTGCTCAACGACGTGCTCGCCATGCCGCGCCTCCAGAGCGCGCCGTACACGTCGGTCTCGGACCTCATCGAGCACGCGCTCCGCACGATCAAGCGGCGCTCGGTGATCTTCCTGGTGTCCGACTTCTTCACCCTGCCCGGCTGGGAGCGGTCGCTCGGCATGCTCGCGCGCAAACACGAGGTCATCGCCGTCCGGCTCGAGGACCCGCGCGAGCGTGAGCTCCCCGACATCGGCATGGTCGACCTGCATGACGCCGAGACCGGCGAGAGCATCCCAGTCGACACCCACAGCGCGACGTTCCGCAAGCGCTTCGAGGCGGTCGTGCAGAAGCGCGAAGCCGAGCTGCGCGGCGCGTTCACGCGCTGCGGCGTCGACGTCCTCACGCTGTCGACGGAAGAGGACCTCGTCGGCGCCGTCCTCCGCTTCGCGGTGCTTCGCAAGCAGCGGCGCGGGCTGCGGGCGGCGGTGCCGGCGTGACGTTCCTCTGGCCGACCAGTCTGTTCTTCCTCGCCGCGGTCCCGGTGCTGCTGGGCCTCTACGTCTGGTCGCAGCGCCGCCGGCGCAGGTACGCGTTGCGCTACGCGAGCCTCTCGCTGGTGAAGGAGGCGCTGGGCAAGGGCCCGGGGATCCGGCGGCACATCCCGCCGGCGCTCTACCTGCTCTCGCTCGCGTTCATGCTCTTCGCGCTCGCGCGTCCGGTCACCGTGGTGAAGGTCCCGAGCCAGGAGGGGACGGTCATCCTCGCGATCGACGTGTCCGGGAGCATGCGCGCGACGGATATCAAGCCGGACCGTCTCGCCGCGGCGAAGGCCGCGGCGAAGGCGTTCGTGCTGAAGCAGAGCGAGAGCGTGAAGATCGGGGTCGTCTCGTTCTCCACCGACGCATCGGTCGTCCAGCCGCCGACGCTGGACCACGACCTCGTCATCGCGGCGATCGACCGGCTGCGCGTTCAGCGCGCGACCGCCATCGGCCGGGCGATCCTCACGTCGCTCGACGCGATCGTCGAGGATCAGGGCGGCGACTCCGCCGACCTGCCGTCCGCGATCCTGACCCAGCCCCGGGACCCGAACGCGCCGCAGACTCCGACGAAGACCGCGGTACCGGGCGCGGTGAAGGCCCCGGCCTCGGTCATCCTGCTCACCGATGGCCAGAACAACCAGTACCCGCCGCCGCTCGCGATCCTCGACCAGGCGATCTCGCGGGGCATCCGGGTCTACACCGTCGGCGTCGGTACGCCGGCCGGCGCGGTCCTCAACCTCGAGGGCCGCTCGATCCGCACCTCGCTCGACGAGACGACCCTGAAGCAGATCGCGGCGGACACCGACGCGCAGTACTTCCTCGCGACGAACGAAGCCGACCTCAAAGCGATCTACGAGAACCTCACCACGGAGCTCGTGCTCCGCAGCCAGAAGACCGAGGTCACGGCGCTGTTCACGCTCGTCGCGGCCATGTTCTCGATCGTCGCGAGCGGGCTCTCGCTCCTCTGGTTCAACCGCCTGCCCTGACGGGCAGGCGCGCTAGCCCTCGGCGATCGTGATCCGCGAGCCTCCCGCGGTCTTGGATGCGTACATCGCGGTGTCGGCCTTGCGCACGGCCTCGGTCGTGGTGAAGCGCTGTGCCTCGGGCACGATGCCGATCGACGCGCCGACGCGGCGCTCCGGAGCCGGCCCGTCGGTGAGGCCCGCGATGACCCGTTCCGCGATGGCGCGGGCGATCGCGGGGTCGGCGCCGGGGAGCAGCAGGGCGAACTCGTCGCCGCCCAACCGCGCGGCGAGATCGGTCTGGCGGAGCGAGCCGCGCAGGACGGCGGCGACGTCCTGCAGGGCCCGATCGCCCGCGGCGTGCCCGCGGGTGTCGTTCACCTTCTTGAGGCCGTCGACGTCCAAATACACCAGCGCGAATGGGGTGCGCCGGTGGCCGAGGTCCGAGAGATGCAGGTCGAACGCGCGCGCGTTGCCGAGCTGCGTGAGCTCATCCGTCTCCGCCAGGGTGAGCGCGCGCTCGGTGACGCGCTGGCCACCGAGGTAGGTGAGGATGAAGCCGGCCGTGACGGCGAAGATCGCGCCGAACAGCGGGACCTGGTGTTCGAGCGAGAGCGCGGTGCCCTGTGCCGCGAGGGCGACGAGCTCGGCGGCGATGAACAGGAACGAGGTCAGGCTGGCGACGAGCCAGATCGCGCGCCACGGGCCCGGCTTCGCCCACGGGAGGACCCGGAACAGGAAGAACATCGCGACCAGGAGCGCGTCCACGATCGCGAGGACGACGAGCGGCTCGGTCTCCACCGCGCAGTGATACCAGACCGCTCCGCCGCGAGGAACCTCGCGAGCGCGGACACGGTCTTCGACACCCGCGACGGCCATGAGGCGTCGCCCCAGCGGTCTATCGCGTGCCGAGGATCGGGATGAGTGCCGGCACCCGGCGCGCGTACTCGTCATACGGGGCGAAGGCCGCGCGCAGGACGCGCTCCTCGGCCGCGATCCGCGCGTGCGTGAACGGCACGACCACCACGGCGGTCAGGACGAGCAGCGGCACGCTTTCCAGCGCGAGCGAGGCGCCGAGATGGAACAGCACGATCCCGAGGTACATCGGGTGGCGCACGAGCGCGAACGGGCCGTCGGTCTTGAGGGTGTGCCCCGCGAAGAGATCGAGCCGGATCCCGTAGCTGCGGCCGAGCGTCCACATGCCCCAGGCCGCGACGAGCGCGCCTGCCAGGGCGAGCGCGAGCCCGGCGAGCTGCGCGCCCGGCGCGAGATCGGCCGATGGGATCAGCGACGGGAGCCACGCGACCTGCGAGTACGCGAACACGAACGGGATCCACACCAGCGGCGGGTAGTACTGGATCCACCATGGCGCCGACGCGCGGAGGAGATGGGTGCGGTGGCCGCGGACGAGCCGCAGCGCGGCCGCCGAGAGGAAGACGACGTGCGCCGCCAGGAGCACCGCGATGCGGATCGCACGGTCGTCCATGGAGGTGATTGTCGCGGCGGTGGTGTCCGGCGTCGAAAGCCCTAAACTTCGCTCACCACGCTTGGGCAGATCGAGCAGGTGGTGAGCTCCGCTGACTGTAGATCAGCCGCCTTTGGCTGTGGGGGTTCGATTCCCTCTCTGCCCACCCAGTTTCAGCAGCAACGACGGGCCGAACCGGCTCGTCGTTTCGCTGCTGGCTTGCGGCTGAAGGCGCTACTCGGCTCCCATCGCCGTCCGTCCATGGAAATAGGTGTGCATACGAAACGTATGGCAATAAGCCATGCTGACGTATATACTGGCTATCAGCGATGGACAGCCGCCGGGCGGTGTGGGACGCGACGAACGCCCGCCACCTGGAGCGGGACCATCCCGAGCGGGGGATCACTCGGGCCGAGGTGAGGGATGTGCTGGATGATGTCGCGCGGATCGAGTCGGAGGAGGTCCGACGGGGCCTCACGTACCACACCGTCATCGGGGCCACAGCTGCGGGTCGACTCCTGGTCGTTGTCTGGATCGATCATCAAGCCGGTCGCTTCCCGGTCCATGCTCGGCCGGCCGGGCGACATGCCGCGAGGAGGTACTACCGATGAGCGCAGCGAAGAAGTGGGTCGATCCGTTCGACGATATGTCCGACGCGGAATTCGACACGCACGTCGAGGAGCTGTTCGTCGCTCGACCGAGCGCCGTCGCGGTCTCGTTTCGCGTTGCGCCCGACCTGCTCGGCCGCGTGAAGCGCGAGGCCGCCCGTGCTGGTGTGCCCTACCAGACGTTCATGAAAGGCATTCTCGAGGCCGGGGTGTCCCGACTCGAGCGTCGCGCTGCGGTGACGAAGCGGCCTGCTCGGAAGGTCGCGCAGCACCGGTAAGGAGCGCTACATGAAGACGAAGAACCTCGACATCTACGGGAACGCGGCGCTCCCGTGGTCGCGCGCGCGCGATCTCCTGGACGCGATGGTGACCGAGGGCGGCCAGCTATCGTGGTTCCTCTCGACCGTCCGTCCTGACGGCAAACCGCACGCGACCGCCGTCGGCGTGTTCTGGGACGGCGGGAAGTTCTGGTTCACGACCGGGCCGAAGACCCGCAAGGGCCGCGACATCGCAGCGAATCCGAACGTCGTGCTCTCCGCGGGGCTCAAGGGCCTCGATCTGATCGTCGAGGGACGGGCGGTCCGCGTGATGGATGCGGCCGCGCTCGAACGCTTCGCGAAGATCGCGCGCGACCAGGGGTGGCCGACACAGGTGCAGGGTGACGCGCTCACAGCCCCGTACAGCGCACCGAGCGCCGGCCGTCCGCCGTGGTACCTCTACGTGGTCACGCCCCTGACCGCGTTCGGGGTGGCGACCGCGGAGCCGCAGGGCGCGACGCGCTGGCGGTTCTAGCCTAGTGGCCGGCTCCGGCGACTCCGCCGATCCAGGGAAACCAGCGGCTCTGCACCGCTTTGAGGATGGTCACGTTGAGCACTCCAAGGAGCGATGTCACGATGACCACCGCGAGGAGCTTCGCCGTCTCGAATGAGTTGCCGAACGACACGAGCAGGAACCCCAGCCCGACGAAGCTGATCTCCATCTCGCTCACGATCATCCCGATGATCGCGAGGCCCGCGGAGATCCGGACGCCCGCGAGGATGAACGGGGTCGCCGCGGGGAGGCTGATCTTGCGCAGGACGTCGCGCTCGCCGAGTCCGAAGGCAACGCCGACATCGAGGTAGCCCCGGTCGACGTTGCGGATGCCCGCTGCGGTGTTGAGCAGCACCGGCCACAGGGTGATCAGGAACACGAACAGGAGCCGAGCCTGCGTCGTGATCCCGACCCAGATGATGACCAGCGGGATGATCACGACCAGCGGCGTCGCGTTGAAGAAGTTGACGTAGGGAAAGAGCACCCTGGCCACGATCGTGTACCGACCCATCAGCACGCCGAGTCCGATCCCGACGGTCAAGCCCACCGCCATCCCGATGACCATCTCCTCGAGGGAGGCCCCGAGGGCCAGCCAGATCTGACCATTACGCCCGAGGTCCACGAGCTCCGCCGCGACCGCCGTGGGGGTCGAGATGAGGATCGGATTCAGGAACAGTCCGGACAGCTGCCATGCCGCGACGATCGAGACGAGCGCGGCGGCCGGCAACGCCCGGTCGGCCCAGCGGTCCGCGCGGGTCACACCAGGACGCTCTGGCGGACCTGGAGCGCGTCGATGATGTGCTCGCGAAGCTCGATCGCCCGCGGGTCGGCCCGGACATTGAACTCCCAGCGCGGATGTCTGAGCCCCACGGTCGCGACCTCGGTGATCCGGCCGGGCGAGGAACGGAACAGCGCGATCCGGTCGGAGAGGAAGATCGCTTCATCCACGTCGTGGGTGACGAAGATGATCGTGAGTCCGAGCCGGCGCCAGAGCTTGGCGAGCTCGATCTGCAGCGTTTCGCGCGTGAAGTTGTCGAGGTGCACGAACGGCTCGTCCATGAGCAGCACCTTCGGTTGGATCGCGAGGGCGCGGGCGACCCCGACGCGCTGCTGCATGCCGCCCGACAGGGTGTACGGGGGTCGCGTGGCGACGGTCTCGAGGCCGACCAGCCGCAGGGTCTCGAGGGCTCGCTGCCGCCGCTCGTCCTTGGCGATCCCCCGACCCTCGAGACCGATCTCGACATTCTCGACGACGCTGCGCCAGGGCAGCAGGTTGATGTCCTGGAAGACGAAGGCCATCTCGCGCGACACACCGGTCAGGGGGGTGCCGTCGAAGATGATCGCGCCGCCCGAGGCCGGGGTCAGGCCGTCGATGATCCGCAGCAGGGTCGTCTTTCCGCAGCCGCTCGGGCCGACCAGACTCACGAACTCGCCGCCCTGCACCGAGAGGTCAACGTCCTGCAGCGCGACGACCTCGCTCGCCCCGCTGCGGTAGGTCTTGGAGATGCCTCGCGCCTCGAGCACGCGTGCCTACCGTCGGCCGGCTGCGGTCGCCGCGATCCACGGATGGCGCATGGCCTGGTAGATCCGGAGCGCCGCGAATGCGAGCATCGCGAGCGCGGTCGACGAGAGGATCGTCGCGATCAGGTGTGCGGTCTGGTAGAAGGTCGCGTACTGCTGGGTCAGCCCGCCCAGTCCGAATTCACCGATCTCCTGTCCGCTGAGGATCATGCCGACCGCAGCCTGGGCCAGCGCGATCCGAAGACCGGCGAGGATGAACGGCATCGCCGCGGGCACGTACACCGATCGCGTCGCTTGGATCCGGGTCATCCCGAATGACCGCGCGACGTCGCGATGGCCCGCGCGGACGTTCTTGATCCCGGTCAGCGTGTTGATGAGCAGCGTCCAGACCGAGATGATCACGATGAACGACACCCGGGCCGCCATGCCAAGGCCGAACCAGATCTCCATCAGCGGGAGCAGCGCGATCGTCGGCGTGGCGTTGGCGAAGTTCACGATCGGCTCGAACGCCCGCTCCATCCGGGGGGAGCGGCCCATCAGCACCCCCAACCCGATGCCGAGCACCGAGGCGATCACGATGCCGACCCCCATGTCGAGCGCGCTGTCGGCGAACTTCCGGATGAGCGTGCCGTCGCCCAGGATCTCGGCGAAGGCCGTCACGATGGCCGACGGCGTCGAGATGAAGATCTTGTTCAGGAACAACCCGGACAGCTGCCAGGCTGCGATGAGGAACACGAATGACGTCAGGAACGCCGCGTTCCCCCACCACGCGGGTGCCGCGCGAGCCGTCACGCCGCGCGGCCACCCACTAGAACGCGCTGCTGTGCGCCTTGAAATAGGCGACCGCGTCGGTCCAGGGCTTCGCCGCGAACCACTGCGTCTCCGGCCGGTCGCCGGCGCCCTTGATCTGGCCGTTCGTCTTGTTGACGTCGAAGTTCTTCTGCAGGGTGTCCTGCTCCAGTCCGGTCCCGTCGGCGGGCCACGGGGCAGCCTTGGCCAGCGCGTCGTAGGACGCCGACGCGTCGGCCGCGGTGACCGTGCCCTTGGTGAATTCGACGGCGTATTTGATCCACTGCTGCTTGTCGGAGTCGAACACCTTGGCGGCATGCAGCCACGCGAGGTCGATCGCCTCGGCCGTGGCCGGGTTCGCCTTCAGCCAATCGGGCATGGCGCACAGGTAGCTGTCGGCATCCCAGGGCTCGAGCTCGGTGCTGTTGGCCAGGACGTTGAACGTCCCGGTCTTCTGGAGCTTCAGAAGCGCGTCGGCGTGCACGAACGCCGCATCGACCTTGCCTTGCAGCATCTGGTTGACCGATGCGCTGTTGGAGCCGGTGAGGGCGATCACCACGTCGCCGCGGGTGAGCTTGGCCTTCTGGAGCGCTCCGTCGAGGAGGAGCTGGTCCGGCGAGACGGTCGTCGCGACCGCAACGGTCTTGCCCTTGAGCTGCTCGATCGCGCTGAAGGTCTTCGCGACCAACAGGTAATCCACATGGACCTGGCTGTTGCCGAAGATGCTGAGCCCGGCATTGAGCGCCGCCGGCATCGGGCCGGCGGTCGCGTTGAGCTGCCCGCCCACGACCGCGAGCTGCGTGGTGTTGCCCGAGCCAAGCTGGAAGTTCACCGTGGCGCCCCATTGCTCCAGGGTCTTGGCGGTCATGTAGACGACGGTGTCGCCGATGGTCGCGTCCCCGGCGGAGTTGCCGAGGCTGATCTGCACGCCGGTGAGGTCAGGCGTGCCGTCTGCTTTGAAGCTCAATTGGGTCGGCGTCGTCTTCGCGGGGCCTGCCGGCGCGGCCGAGCTGGACGGTGCGGCCGCCGGTTGCGCTGCTTGACCGCAGGCTCCAAGGATCACCGCCACGATCACGAATGCGCGCCGCACGATCGCCATGACGCACCCCCCTGCCGAAGCGCCATTGGTCTAACAATTGGTCATTCGACGGTCAAGCGGTTTCGGTGCGCGCAGGTCGTGCTGCCGGCAGTACATCCAGGGCCCTGCCGTGGGTCCTAGCCGCGCCGCCGGCCGGGACTGCGGCCACCGGTCCCGAGGTTGGTCCCGGGGTTGCTCGTCCGGCTCACGCTGAAGCTCGAGCCGTCGCTCCCGATCGCCGACGGGATCGCGAGCGGCCGGTTCGCGGCGTCGGCCATGGTGACCGGCTTCGCGTTCGCGCCGGCGAGCGTCTGCTTCGTGCCGTCGACGGTCACGCTGCCGCCGGTGAACTTCACGGTGCCGAAGCTGTCGAGCGGCGCGATCCCGCGGCCGAGGCTCGGCGCCTCCTCGATCCACTCGGCCGACGCCTTCGACGAGTCGTACCGGATGGTCGTGGTGAAGGTCTTGCCGGTCGTCACGTTCTTCAGGTCGACGACCCAGAGGCCGGCCGACCGCTCGGCGATCGTGACGCTCACCGTGTCGCCGCCGTTGACCGCGAGCGAGACCGTGCGCGTCGACTGCGGGAGCGTCTCGGTCCACGCGTCGTAGGTCACGGTGCCGTCGCCGTTCACGGTGGCCTCGGTGCCGGCCTGGATCAGGTCGGTCGTGTTCGCCCCGCCGATGCCGACCCACGTCGCGTCGATGCCCAGCACCGTCGGATCCGGCTTCGCGATCACCCACGTCCCGCTGACCGAGGTGTACGAGGAGCCGCCGGTCGCGACGTAGCCGGACCAGTTCCGTGAGGTCGGTCGGACCGTCGCGTTCGCCGGCGTCCGCGGCTGCGTCGGGGCGGTGACCCCGGTGTTGCCGGGCTGCGTGTTCGACTCGATCTTCCACGCGCCGCCCTCGAGCATGAGCACGTAGTCGTTCTGGTCCGTGCTTTGATCGATGGTGCCGTCGGCGTACGTGCTGCGCCAGGTCTCGTTCGTGGTCGCGGTCGCGGTCGCGCCGTTCACCGTGATGTCGCCGAACGTCATGTCGAGGAGCTCGATCTTCGTGACCCCGCCGCTCGCAAGGTCGGCGTTGATCCGGACCATCTCGGCGTAGTGGTTGTCGGTCGAGGTCGCGCGCATCGGCGTCGGGTCGTTCTTGGCGAACGCTTCCGCCTGCGCCTGGTTGGCCCGCTGGAGGACGTCCTTGATCGCGGCCTGCTGCGCGGCGAGGTCGCCGGCTGTCGCGGTCGAGCTCGCGGCCGAGCTCGCAGCCGGCGCGGCGCCGGTGATCGACGGAACGAGCGCGCGCGCACCCCCGATGCCGGCCAGGCCGCCGATCAGGGCACCGATGAGCAGGAGGGCCAGGCCATCGTGTCGTCGCTTCGCCTTCGCCGGCGGCGGCGCGGGAGCGGTGACGACCGGCCGGCTCTGGTCGCTGGCCGGGTCAGGCCACGGGGTCGGCTCGTCGCGCCAGGGGGTCGGGGGCCGGCTGTCGAACATGGTCACAGCATGGCCCGCGCCGCCGCCGGCAGCATGAAAAGTCGATGAGAGGGGGGTAATGGAAGGATGAAGACGCGCCGGGCCGGTCCGGGGGCCTCGTTCGTTGACGGGCGGCCGGGCGCGGGCGGATAATCATTCCTGTCCAGACGCGGCAAGGGGTTGCGGAAGCAACCTCTTTTTGATGTCGGGATCACGAGACCGCCCACCTAGCTCAGTTGGTAGAGCACGTCCTTGGTAAGGACGAGGTCTCGGGTTCGATCCCCGAGGTGGGCTCAAGCCTCGGTGGCGGAGAGAGGACGAAGAACGACATGGCGAAGAAGAAGTTCGAGCGCACCAAGCCGCACGTGAACGTCGGCACGATCGGTCACATCGACCACGGCAAGACCACGCTCACCGCGGCGATCACCAAGACCCTCTCGCTCAAGGGCGGCGCCGAGTTCCGGGCCTTC
>DASYXA010000040.1:0-11790 GCA_035935465.1 Candidatus Limnocylindria bacterium
GGGCGAGGCGTTCTTCGACGCGACGTCGTCGGACGGCTCGCACGTCCGCGTGTACGCGGTGCCGATCGGCTCGGGCGCCGCGCTCGAGGTCACGACCTCGATGGAGTACGTGGACGCGGTGCTCGGCTCGACGCGGATCCCGCTCGCGATCGTCGCGTTCGGCGGCGTCCTGCTCGCCGCGGCCCTCGGCGCGATCGTCGCGCGGACGGCGCTGCGGCCGGTCGAGCGCCTGACCTCGGTCGTCGAGGAGGTCGAGCGGACCCGCGATCTCTCGCGCCGCGTCGTGTCCCAGGGTCACGACGAGCTCAGCCGCCTCGCCGCGAGCTTCAACGAGATGCTCGGCGCGCTCGAGATCTCGCTCCGGCAGCAGCGCCAGCTCGTCGCCGACGCGTCGCATGAGCTGCGGACGCCGCTCACGAGCCTGCGGACGAACCTCGAGCTGCTCGCGCGCGGTCACCCGACCGATCCGGTCGAGCGCCAGACGGTGCTCGACGACCTCGTGGCGCAGATGGAGCGGATGTCCACGCTCGTCGCGGATCTCATCGACCTGGCGCGGGATGCGGAGACCGCGCTGCCGCTGGAGGACGTCCGGCTCGACGAGGTCGTCGCCGACGCCGTCGCCGGGGTGCGCAGCCGCTACCCGGGCGTGCTGTTCACGGTCGCGAGCCGGCCGAGCACGATCACCGGCGTGCGCTCGCGGGTGTCGCGCGCGGTCACGAATCTCTTGGACAACGCCGGCAAGTGGAGCGCCGCCGGCGGCATCGTCGAGGTCGCCGTGGGCGAGGGCGAGGTGATCGTCCGCGACCACGGCCCGGGCATCTCGCCCGAGGACGCGCCGCACGTGTTCGACCGGTTCTGGCGCGCGAGCAGCGCCCGGCACCTGCCGGGATCGGGCCTCGGGCTCTCGATCGTGAAGGACGTCGCCGAGAAGCACGGCGGCTCGGTGATCCTCGAGGCCGCGCCCGGCGGCGGCGCGCGCTTCCGCCTGCGGCTCGCCGCGGCCTGACGTCCTACCATCGGCGCACGCCCACGCTCAACGCGCGCACGATCCGCTGCACGCACCGGGACGCGATCACGGACGTCACGCCCGACGGTGTGGGCTGCGCGGAATGCCTCGCGGTCGGCGACGGGTGGGTGCACCTGCGGATGTGCCTCTCCTGCGGCGCGGTCCGGTGCTGCGACTCATCGCCGAACCAGCACGCCAGCAGGCACGCCCGCACGACCGGTCATCCGATCGTGCGCTCGATGGAGCCGGGCGAGGACTGGATCTGGTGCTACGTGGACGAGCTCTACATCCGACCGGCGTAGCCGCGGAGCCTTCAGCGGACGATGCGGAGAGCCTTCAGCGGACGCGGCCCGCAGGGCCGCGGTGATGAACTAGTGCTGCCCCAGGGTGACGATGAGGGCGATGATCAGGAACGACACCGCGAAGATCGGCAGCGCGAGCGCCGCGAAGATGATGTGGTCCTGCCGGCGGTACTGCGGATCGGTCCTGCGGGGCGGGGTCCCGTGAGCGGCCATCGGGGGAGAGGGTAGCGCAGTGGAGCTCGCGCTTCTGGTGTGGTTCGTCATCGGCGCCGGTATCGCGGCCGGCGCGTTCATCCTGGCGCGCTCGGCGATCCAGCTCGCCTCGGTCGCGTACAACGTGCTCGAGCGGCGCCTCGATCCCCGGGTGGCGACCCGACAGACCATCGGCCTGACCTGCGCCGCGATCGCCGCGCTCATCGCGACCTCGGTCATCGCGGGCATCGCGATCCTCGCGCTGCTCCAGGGCCTCATCAACGCCAGCGGCCTGAACTAGCGCGGTCAGATCGTCTTCGGCGTCTGGGGCTGCGGCGACGGCCGCGGCTGCAGCGGCTGATCGATCGGCTGGCCGCCTTCGGTGCCCTGCTCCACCTGCGGCGGGGGATGCTCTCCGGGCCGCGGGGGAAGCGGACCCTGCGGGTTCACGAACGCTCCCTCCTGCCGGCACGCTGCGGGTCCTGCTCCTGCATCGCGCGCCTCCTACCTGCTGTTCCGGCGCTCGCCGAACGGCGCTGACCAGGGCAGAGCCCGTGCCAGAACAGCGGCCCGGCCCGATCCCGGCGGTCAGCGATCGGACGGGAACGCCTGCGCGGGCGCGGGGGCATCGAGCCGCGCCGCGAGCGCCCGCACGCGCCGGCCGATGCCGTCGCGCACGAGGCGGAACGCCGCGAGCCGCTCGTCGTCCGTCCCGCGGGCGAGCGCGGGATCAGGCACCGTCCAACGCAGCTGCACCCCGGCGCGCGGCGGGATGGGGCAGTTCGCGTCGCAGACCGTGACGGCCACGTCGAACGGCCCGGTGAGCTCGTCGATCGACTTGCTCCGCTGCATCGAGATGTCGATGCCGACCTCCCGCATCGCGCGGACCGCGAGCGGATGCACGCCCGTCGCGACCGTGCCCGCGCTCTCCGCGCGGAACCGATCGCCGCCGAGCGCGCGCAGGAACCCCTCGGCCATCTGCGACCGCGCGGAGTTGTGTCCGCAGAGGAAGACGACGCGCGTCATTCCTCTCTATCGTCCCACCATGCGATCCGGTCCGCTGCGCCACAAGTGGTTCGCGCTGTTCACGGGGACGGTCACCTCAGGGTCCATCGGCGACGAGATCATGCGGCTGGCGCTGCCGCTGCTCGTCCTGGACCTCACCCACGACATCGGCGCCGCCGCGATCCTGCGCGTCATCGAGAGCGTCCCCTACGTGCTGTTCGGCGCGTTCGCCGGCGCCCTCATCGACCGCTCGGAGAAGCGGCGGCTGCTCGCGATCACCACAGTGCTGAGCTTCCTCCTCACGGCGTTCATCCCGATCTCGGTCGACCTCGGCTGGTTCTCGATCGGCCTTCTCTACGCGGTGGCGTTCGGGCTCGGGACGCTCGAGGTCGTCTGGGGCATCACCGCGGACTTCAGCATCGTGCCGGCGCTCGTCGAGCCGGATGAGCTCACCAACGCGAACGCGACCTATCTCACCGCCGACCGGGTCGCGCGCATCGTCGGACCGGGGCTCGGCGGCTTCGCCGTCGGCGCGCTCGCGCTCGGCGGCGCATACGGCTCCGCGAACGCGCTCTGGCTGTCGGCCGCCCTCTACGTCCCGTCGCTCGTCGTGTTCCTGCGCATGCCGCCGCTCAACGACGTCGATCCGGCGACCGTGGCGCCGCTCACGGTCGAGAACGTCAAGCGCGAGGTCGGCGAGGGCTTCACGTTCATCTGGCGGAGCACCGTGCTGCGCGCGCTGTTCGTGCTCATGTTCATCAGCAACCTCGGGAGCCAGGGGATGAACACGCTGCTGCTGTTCGTCCTACGCGAGGAGTACAAGCTCGACGCGGTGACGATCGGCCTCGCCCTGTCGTTCACCGGCGTGATCCAGATCTTCGGCTCGGCGTTCGCGCCGCGCCTCGCGCGCGGCCGGCCGCTCGGGCTCACGATGCTCATCGTCGTCTCGATCGCCGCGGTCTCGAGCGGCGCGGCGGCGTTCGCGCGGACCTGGCAGGCAGTCGTGCTCGCGGTCACGGGACGGCAGCTCGCGTGGAGCGCGCACATCGTCTACGCGTTCATCCCCCGCCAGCGCGAGGTCCCTGCCGCTCTGCGCGGCCGGGTGAACGGCGCATTCCGCACCCTCATCCTCATCAGCAACACCTCATCGCCGGCGTTCCTGTCGGCGATCGCCGTGGCGTACTCGACCTCCGCGGCGTTCGCGGCCGCCGGCGCCCTGGGCGTGCTGTCCGTCGTCGTGAGCGCGCTCGGCCCGCTCCGGAAGTACGACATCCGCGACGCGCCGGACGAGGCCGAGTCGGTCGAGGCGCGGGCGGAGTCGGAGCCGACGCCCGCGGACTGAGCGACGTAGTCTACGAAGGTTCACCCAACTTCCGTGGCGGAGGTCCCGTGACCGGCACCCTCTGGCTCACCCTCGGCGAGGCGAGCCGCATCCTCGGCGTCGATCCCGACACGCTCCGGCGCTGGGCCGACAACGGCAAGGTCGACGTGCTCAAGACGCCGGGCGGCCACCGCCGCTTCCTCCGTTCGTCGATCGAAGGGATGCTCCCCCGCCCGCGCCAGGCGGCGCGCCAGTCGCTCACCGCGATGGGCGAGCCGCCCGACCGCATCGCCGCCGAGTTCCTGACCCGGGTCCGATCCGACCTGGCCGGACAGGACTGGCACCGGCACTTCGACGAGACCTCGCTCCGCTGGTTCCGCGAGCGCGGGATGCGGATGAGCGACCTCCTCATCGGCTCTCTCGACGCGGTCCGCCGCACCGGCCGTGACGAGTACCTGAAGCAGGCGGCCGCCCTCGGGACCGAGTACGGCGTCGAGGCCAAGCGTCGCGGCCTCTCGCTCGGCGAGGCCACGCAGGCGTTCCTGTTCTTCCGGGCGCGGTTCCTGGCCGAGATCGCGAACGTCGCGCGGCGGCGCGCGCTCGCATCGCAACAGGCCGCATCGCTGTTCGAGGAGGCCGACCGGGCGCTGGACACGGTCATCCTCGCGCTCATCGATGGGCATCGCGCCGCATGACCGACCTCTCCGCCCTCGGCCGGCGCGCGATGCACGCGATCGACGACCGCCGTGCGGACCTGATCGCGCTGTCGCTCTCGCTCCACGGTGAGCCCGAGCTCGGCTTCCAGGAGCACAAGTCCGCGGCCAAGCTCAGCCTGTTCCTCGAGGCGAACGGCTTCGCGGTGCAGCGCGGCTACAAGGACGTCGAGACGGCGTACCGCGGGGACGCCGCCGGCCGCTCGAGCGGCCCGACCGTCGCGATCCTCACCGAGTACGACGCGCTCCCCGACATCGGCCATGCCTGCGGGCACAACCTCATCGCGATGATGGGCACCGCGGCGGCGATCGGCGTGCGCGCGGTCATCGAGGCGCTGCCCGGCCGCCTCGCGGCCGTCGGCACGCCCGCGGAAGAGGGCGGCGGCGGCAAGGTCGCGCTCGTGCGCGCCGGCGGCTTCGCGGACATCGACGTCGCGATGATGTGCCATCCCTCCTCGCGCACGCTGTCCGGCCGGACGTCGCTCGCGTCGAACCGCGTGGACGTCGAGTTCTACGGCAAGGCCGCCCACGCGGCCGCGCAGCCGGACAAGGGGATCAACGCCCTCGACGGCGTCATCCAGACGTTCAACAACGTGAACGCGATGCGCCAGCAGCTCCGACCGGAGGCGCGGATCCACGGGATCATCACGAACGGCGGCAGCGCCGCGAACATCATCCCCGAGTACGCGATGGCGAAGTTCAGCGTCCGCGCGCTCGACCGCCGCTACCAGCAGGAGGTCCTCGAGCGGTTCATCGCCTGCGCCGAGGGCGCCGCGGCCGCGACCGGCACGAAGCTGAAGGTCACGGTCCACCAGAACTCCGGCTACCTGAACATGGTCCCGTCGCAGCCGCTCGCCGAACGGTGGGCCGCGCACATGCGCGCGCTGGGCCAGAACGTCCAGACGACCGTCGACGACGAACGGATGGGCTCGACCGACATGGGGAACGTGAGCCAGATCCTGCCGGCGATCCATCCGTACATCGGGATCGCGCCCGAGGGCACGCCCGGGCACTCGACCGCGTTCCGCGACGCGGCCGCGACGGTGGCGGCCCACGAGAGCGCGCTCTGTGCGGCGAAGGCTCTCGCGCTCGTCGCGATCGACGCGCTCGCGGACCCCTCCCTCCTCGCGCGCGCGCGCGCCGAGTTCGCGGAGCGGCGCACGCAGGGCGTCGTCACGGGCAAGGCCTAGCGCGCGGGCGTCACTCCTCGTCGATCGGCGGCTGGAAGTCGTTGATCACCCGATACAGCAGCTGGATCGGGAAGAGCAGCCACCAGACGAAGCCGATCATGAGCAGCGGCAGCGAACCGAGCCAGACGTTCGTGAGCTGCAGCGCGAGCTGGATCGCGCGCAGGAGGGCGGCCTGGATGACGTAGCGCCGACCCCACTCCCACTCGTCGCGCAGGGCGCGCCGCAACGAGAGCAGGAACCGCAGCGCGAGGGCGCCGCTGATGATCCGGATCGTGAGCGGCTCGTCGGCCCCCGTCGCGTAGTACACCGGCAGCGGCAGGATGGCGACCAGGGTCATCGTGAGCGACTCGCCGACGATCGCCCGCAGCCGCCAGAGCGACGTCCGCGACCAGCGGCCTTCGCGGCGGAGCGCGGTCACGAGGCTCGCGAAGCCGGCGACGCTGAGCGCGAGCCCGGCGACGGTCGTGAAGAAGAACTGGCCGGTCATTGCGGCATGCTACTGAGGTGGGTCTGCCGCGCGACGTCCGCCGCCTCATCGTGCTCCAGGTCCTGTGGGGACTGGGCTTCGGCCTCATCGCCCCGATCCAGCCGCTGTTCCTCGCGTCGATCGGCGCCGGTCCGACCCAGATCGGGCTCGTGTTCGGGATCGGCAACATCGCGGGTGGCCTGCTCATCCTGCCGGCGGGCCTCGCCGCGGACCGGTGGGGCCGGCGCCTGGTGATCATCGCGAGCGGCCTGTCGGGCACGCTCGGTGCGCTCGTCCTGGTGCCGCTTGCGACCTGGGAGCCCGCGACGGTGAGCTCGGTCCTCTACTGGGCCGGCACCGCGTCGCTCCCGGCGATGAGCGCGCACGTCTCGGCGATCGCGCCGCGCGCGGTGCTCGGCCGCGCGATGGGCCTGGTCTACGGCGCGTTCTTCCTCGGCTTCATCGTCGCGTCACCGCTCGCCGGGACGCTCGCGGCCCACTTCGGGATGCGCGCGACGATCCTCGCCGGCGCGGTCCTCTTCGCGCTCTCGACCGCGAGTGCGTTCGGCCTCGATCCGGGCCGCGCGGTCCGCGCCGCCGCGACGGTGCGGTTCGGGCGGCCGTTCTGGCTGCTGCTCGTCCTGGCCCCGTTCGGCGCGTTCGTCGCCGTGCTGCCCACGCCGCTCCTTCCGGTCTACGTGCGGGACATCGTCGGCTCGCCGCTCGAGCTCGTCGGCGTCTACGTCGCCTCCCTGAGCCTCGGCTCCGCGCTGTTCTCCGCGCTGGGCGGCCGGCTCGCCGACCGGTACGGAGCCGCGGCCGCGGTGCTCGCGAACGCGGTCGTCCTGACGGTCGGCTGCGCGATGGCCGCGCTCCTCGCGTCGAACGGGATCCTGGTGGCGATCGCGCTCGTCCTTGCCGGCGCGAACGTCGCATCCAATCCGGTGCTCGCGGCGACGCTCGAGCGGATCGTGCCGCCGTCGCGCGCGGCATTGGGCTACGCGTCGTTCCAGCTCGTGTACGCGATCGGCTTCGGCAGCGGCGGCATCGTCGCCGGGTCGCTCTACAGCGAGGATCCGCGCCTACCGCTGCTCGTCAGCGCCGCCGCCGCGCTGCCGGTGGCGACGGTGTTCGCCGTCGTCATCGCGAGGATCGTGCGCCGGACCGCGGGCGCTGGCGGCTAGCGCCGCGATCCGAGCCCGGCGAGCAGCAGCCTGCGCTGGAGCTGGAGCGCCTCCGGAACGGTCTCCCCGAGTTTCGCGAACCAGTCGCCGTGCGCCTCGAGCTCGGCCGACCATTCGGCCGGATCGACGCGGAGCGCCGCGGCCAGCCGTTCGGGGGCGAGATCGAGCCCGCTGCGGTCGAGGTCGCTCGGACGGGGAACCCAGCCGATCGGCGTCTCGATGGCTCCGGCGGTGCCGGTCGAGCGGCCGATGATCCACTCGACGACCCGCATGTTCTCCCCGTAGCCCGGCCAGAGGTACGTGCCCGCGGCATCCTTGCGGAAGGGGTTGACCAGGAACAGCTTCGGCGGATCGGGCACCCGCGCCGCCATCTCGAGCCAGTGGCCGAAGTAGGTGCCCATGTCGTAGCCGCAGAACGCGAGCATGGCCATCGGGTCACGCCGGACCACGCCGACCGCGCCGGTGATCGCCGCCGTGGTCTCCGCACCGGCGGTCGCCCCGAGATAGACGCCCTCGGTCCAGTTGAACGACTGGACCACGAGCGGCACGGTCGTGGAACGGCGCCCGCCGAACAGGATGGCCGAGATCGGCACGCCCTTCGGGTCCGTGGCGAAGCGCGACAGCGCGCCGTTGTTGGCCAGCTGCACCGTGAACCGGCTGTTCGGGTGCGCGGCGTACTCGCGCGAGCCCTTCGTCCACGGCCGCCCCCGCCAATCCGTCAGGCGCTCCGGCACCTCGCCATCCATGCCCTCCCACCACACGTCGCCGTCCGGCGTCAGCGCGACGTTGGTGAAGTACGCGTTCCGCTCGAGCATCCGCATCGCGTTCGGGTTCGTGTGGTAGTTCGTGCCCGGCGCGACGCCGAAGAAGCCGAACTCGGGATTCACGGCGTAGAGCCGGCCATCGTCGCCGACCCGCATCCAGGCGATGTCGTCGCCCACGGTCCGGATCTTCCAGCCATCCAGGGCCGGCGGCGGCACGAGCATCGCGAGGTTCGTCTTCCCCGACGCGCTCGGGAACGCCCCGGCGATGAAGTGCGTCTCGCCCTCGGGGCTCTCGGCCTCGAGCAGCATCATGTGCTCGGCGAGCCAGCCCTCGTTCCGGGCCTGGTAGCTCGCGATCCGCAGAGCGAGGCACTTCTTGCCGAGCAGGGCGTTGCCGCCGTACCCCGAGCCGACGGACCAGATCGTGTCGTCCTGCGGGAAGTGACAGATGAACCGCCGCTCGGGATCGCAGTCGGCGACCGAGTGCAGCCCGCGATCGAAGTCGTCCGACGCGCCCAGGCGATCGAGGGCGACCTTGCCCATCCGGGCCATCATCCGCATGTTGAGCACGACGTAGATCGAGTCGGTCAGCTCGATGCCGACCTTCGCGAACGGTGAATCGTGCGCGCCCATCACGTAGGGCACGACGTACATCGTGCGGCCGGTCATCGACCCGTCGAAGATGCCCGCCAGCTTCCGGTAGGCGTCGGCCGGCTCCATCCAGTTGTTGGTCGGCCCGGCCTCGGCCTTCGTCGGCGTGCAGACGAAGGTGAGCTCCTCGGTCCGCGCGACGTCGTTCGGGTTCGAGCGATGCAGGTACGAGTTCGGACGCTTCTCGCTGTTCAGCGGGACCAGCACGCCCGTGGCGATCGCCTCGTCGAGGAGGGCCTTCGCCTCGTCGTCGGATCCGTCGCACCAGTAGATCCGGTCGGGCCGGCACAGCTTGGCCATCTCCGTCACCCATGAGACGACGTGGCCATTCGAGTACGCCTTGTCCTTCACGGCGAGCACAGCATCTCCTTCGGCGCGGGCGCCTGCGCGAGGCGAGGATATCGTCCGCGGGCTATGCGCTCCGCGCAGGCTCCGTGCCGAGCGCGTACGCGACCGCCTCCGCGAGCTTGAGGTCCAGCCCGCGCTTGACCGCAGGCTGCCGCTCGGCCGGGATCGTCTCAGGCTGGGCCCGATCCTCCGTCCGCCCGAAGACCGCGGTGAGGCCGATGCCGGTCTTCCGCGCGAGGGCCGCCCAGGCCCCGACGAGCACGTCGTGACGCTCGATGTCGCCGGCGGCCCGCGCCAGCTCGCTGAAGTCACTGAGCATCAGCACGATGCCGCTGATATCCCCGGCCGCTTCGAACAGGCCGATCGCCTCGACCCACGCGCGACGCGCGCCGTCGAGGTCGCCGAGCTTGAGATCCACGAGTCCGGCCATGTGCAGGTCCCAGGCGAGGTCGAACTGGTTCGACAGCGTCCGATGGTGCTCCAGCGCCTCCTGGATCGTCCGCCGCGCGAGCTGGAGATCCTCGCGGGTATGGCCCCCGCCGGCGGACAGGACATTCGTGAGCGCGAACGACGCGCGACCGATCGCCGCCCCGTCGCCGAGCTCGCGGAACAGCGCGAGCGCCTCCTCGAGGAGCGGGCGTCCGTGCGCCATGTCGTTTCCGGGGATCGTGTAGGCGAACGACAGGTTGTACGCGGCGAGCGCGATCTCCTTCTTGTCGCCCATCTCCCGCGCGAGCGCGAGCGCCGCGCCATAGTGCCCGAGCATCGCGGGATCGCCCATCCAGTACACGAGCCCGCCGAGCGCCTCGAGCGCGCGCAGCCGCAGCTCCCTGCTCGCGCCCGGCAGCGCGACGGCCCGCTCGGCCCAGCCGCGTCCCTCACGGAGATGCCCGCGGCTCTGCCAGAACCGCCAGAGCGCGTACACGAGACGCGCGGCCTCGTCGGCCTGGCCGTCAGAGATCGCGAGCTCGAGCGCCGCGCGAAGATTGTCGTGCTCGAGCTCGACGCGATCGAGCCACCGCTTCTGGTCCTTGCCCTGGAGCTCCGGCCGCGCGCGTTCGGCCAGGACCAGGTACGCGGCCAGATGCGCCGCGCGCAGCGCGCGCTCCTCGCCCCGCTCGGCGAGGCGCTCCAACGCGTAGTCACGGATCGTGACCAGCATCCGGAACCGCGGCTCCCCGGCGACCTCGCTCTGGCGGAGCAGGCTCTGGTCGACCAGCTCGCCGACCCCCTCGAGCACCTCGCGCCCGATGTCGCCCGACGGGCCGCAGACCGCTTCGAGCTGGTCGAGCTGCGCGCCCGCCACGAACACCGCGCAGCGGGCGAAGAGCCGCTGCATGCCGTCATCCAGGAGGTCGTAGCTCCACGCGATCGCGCCGCGGAGCGTGCGCTGCCGGTCGGTCCGGTCGCGGCCCGCGCTCGCGAGGAGGTCGAGCCCCTCTCGCAGGCGCGGCAGCATCGCCTGCGGCGTGAGCAGCTTCACGCGGGCCGCGGCGAGCTCGATCGCCAGCGGCAGCCCGTCCAGGCGGAAGACGATCTCGGCGACCGCGGACGCGTTCTCCGCGGTCACCATGAAGTCGGGCTTCACGGCGCGGGCGCGCTCGATGAACAGCCGGACCGCGTCGGACTGCGCGAGGACCTCGAGCGACGGCAGCCGCTCCGGATCGGGCAGGTCGAGCGGCGGCACGGCGAGCTCCTGCTCGCCCGCGATCCGCAGCGGCGCGCGGCTGGAGGTCACGATCTTGACGCCCGGCGCGGCGGCCAACAGCGACGACACCGTCGGCGCGGCAGCGAGGATCTGCTCGAAGTTGTCGAGCACGAGGAGCAGGGTCTTGTCCCGCAGGTGCTCGATCACGCGGTCGACGGGCAGCTCGTTCCCGCTCACCTGGACGCCGAGCGAGTGCGCGATCGTGGACGGCACGAGCTCTGGATCGCTGATCGGCGCGAGCGGCACCCAGAACGCGCCATCGGGGAACTGGTCGCCCACCTCGGCCGCCAGCTGCAGCGAGAGCCGGGTCTTGCCCGTGCCCCCCGGACCGGTGAGGGTCAGCACCCGCGTCCGGTCCAGCAGCCGCAGGCCGTCGCGGATCTCCTTCTCGCGGCCGATGAACGTCGTGATCTGCTGGGGGAGGTTGTTCGGCGTCCGATCCAGGGTGCGGAGCGCGGGGAACTCGCTCGGGCAGCCGTCGATGACGAGCTGGAAGATCCGCTCGGGCTGCGCGAGGTCCTTGAGCCGATGCGCGCCGAGATCGCGCAGCTGGACCCCCGCCGGCAGATCCGATCCGGCCAGCATCCGCGTCGCCCCCGAGATGAGCACCTGGCCGCCGTGGGCGACCGCGGCGATGCGGGCGGCGCGATGGACGTCGATGCCGACGTAGTCCGCGCCGGCCCGCTCGCTCGCCGGCGTGCCCTCACCGGTGTGCATGCCCATCCGGACACGGACGACGGCGCCGTGCGGGAACGCCGCCGAAGCGAGGGCGCGCTGGCCGGCGGCCGCCGCCGCGAGGGCGTCCTGCGCGGTCGCGAAGACCATGAACAGGGCATCGCCCTCGATCCGGACCTCGTGGCCCGCCGCGAACGCGCGGCGCAGCGCCTCGGTGTGGGTCTCGAGGACCTCGTGGTAGCGGCCCGTCCCGAGGGCATCGAGC
>DASYXA010000041.1:0-30690 GCA_035935465.1 Candidatus Limnocylindria bacterium
GGGTGCGCCCGCCGCGGACCTCCTTGCGCACCTTCACGTGCGCGTCGGCGTACGCGGCGACCTGCGCGAGGTGGCTCACGCAGAGCACCTGATGCCGGCGCGCGAGCGACCAGAGTGCCCGACCAACGACCTCGCCGAGCCGGCCGCCCACGCCCGCATCGACCTCGTCGAACACCAGGACCGGCGTCTCGTCCTGTGCCGCGAGCACGACCTCGAGCGCGAGCATGATCCGCGACAGCTCGCCGCCCGAGGCGATCTCCTGCAACGGACCGAACGGCTCGCCGGGGTTCGGCGCGATGCGGTACGTGACGCGATCGGCCCCGCTCGCGTCGGGCTCGGTGGGCTCGAGCGCGACCATGAACCGGCAGCGCTCGAGCCCAAGGTCGGTGAGCTCGGACGCGACGTGCTTCGCGAGCTTCTTCGCGCTCTTCTCGCGCGCCGCGCGCAATGCCGCGCTCGCGGCGTCGAGCGCACCGCGCGCCGCGCGCTCCTCGGCCTCCAGACGCGCGAGCCGCTCGTCCTGCGACGACACATCGCCGAGCTCGCGGCGCGCGCGGTCGCCGTATGCGAGCACATCGGCGAGCGAGGGTCCGTACCTGCGCCGGAGGTCGGCGAGCAGGTCGTTCCGGGCCTCGAGCCTGGCGAGCTCGGCCGGATCGGTGTCGATCGAATCGGCGTAGCGCCGGAGGTCGGCGCCGAGGTCCGCGACCTCGTCCACCGACGCCGCGAGCCGCGCGGCCTGCTCGGCGAGCCGCGGGTCCAGCTCCGCCGCCGCGGCGAGGTCGCGGGCCGCGACCGCGAGCCGGTCACGCGCCGCCGCGCGCTCTCCGACGAGGAGCTCGTACACCGACGCGGCGCTCGCGCGGAGGCGCTCCGCCGATCGCGCGACGGAGAGCGCGGCCGCGAGCGTCGCGTCCTCGTCCGCCGCGATCGCCGCGGCATCGATCTCGCCGACCTCGTGCTCGAGGAGTGCCTGCCGGCGCGCGCGCTCGCGCGGGTCGCCGCCGAGCGACTCGCGCTCCGACAGGATGTCGCCGAGGGCGCGGAACGCCGACGCGGCCGCATCGCGCAGCCGGTCGTGGCCGCCGTACGCGTCCAGGAGATCGCGCTGCACCGCCGGCCGCGCGAGGCGGAGCTGCTCGCCCTGGCCGTGGATCGCGACCAGCTCGCCGCCGGTCTCGGCGAGCTTGGCGAGCGGCACGGTCTCGCCATCCATCCGCGCGGGCGCGCGACCGGGCTGGATCTCGCGCGCGAGGATCAGATCGTCGTCGCCCACACCGGCGAACACCGCTTCGACCTTCGCCCGCTCCGCGCCTTCGCGGACCATGCCCGCGGCGACGCGGCCCCCGGTCGCGGCCAGGAGGGCGTCGACGAGCATCGACTTGCCGGCGCCGGTCTCGCCGGTGAGCACGGTGAGCCCCGGCGCGAGCTCGAGGCGCAGCTCTGAGACGAGAGCGAGGTCCTTCACCGAGAGCTCCGCGAGATGCGGCCGACTCATGCGATGAAAGACCTCGCTCGCGTCAGATAAGTGCTGGGGACCGGGCTCCTTACGTGCGCCGGCTACTTTCCTTTGGGCTTCGCCATGGTCGCGTCCTTGGCCTGCTTGGCGATGCGGAACTTCAGGACGCGCTTCGCCGGGATCTTGATCTCCGCGCCGGTCGCCGGATTGCGGCCGAGCCGGGCCTTGCGGTCGACGATCACGAGCTTTCCGAGGCCCGGGATCGTGAAGCCGTTCTTCGCTTCCTTGTACGCGAGGTTGTTCAGCTCGTCCAGGAACTCCGCGGTCTGCTTCTTGGACAGTCCGGTCTTTTCCGCGAGCGTCGCCATCGTCTGCGACTTCGTCATCGAGGCCACCCTGCCGATCCTCCACATGAGCCCATTCGGGCGTATTTCCGCTGCATTGTGCATGTGCGCGGGGCACTATGTCTTCGCGATGTCGCTGACGGTGGTGGATAACCCGGCCGACCGGCCGGAGTGGATCAGGGAGACGATCCGGCTCGTGACCGGCGTGGCGGCCGACGGGCGTCGCTCTCTCCTCCATTTGGTGGAGGAGACGACCGACGCCGACCTGCTCGCCGGCACGCCGGACGACTGGGGCCTCGGGCAGATCGCCGTCCACCTCCTCATCGTCGACCGCGGCGTCTCGCTGATCGCCCTCCGCCTCGCTCGCGGGGAGGAGGCCGCGAATACCGGCCAGCCGCGCCCGGCGGCCGGCGCCGTCACGCGGGACGGGATCCGGTCGCTGGCCGAGAAGGCGGACGCGGTCGCCGAGCGGCTCCGGGCCGAGTTCCCGGCGGAGCCGAAGGTCTCCCGGACCGCCGCCCATCCGTTCTATGGGCCGCTGAACTGCTTCGGCTGGCTCCTCACGATCCCGAACCACTACCACGCGCACCTTTCCGCGTACCGCGAAGGCCGCCGGTCGCCCCTCTAGCCGCTAGATTTCCACCGACCGCCAGGAGGACCGCACATGTCGACCGACACCACCCAGAGCTCCGCCCTCGACACGCTCGGCACCGAGACGCGCACCTTCCCGCCGCCCTCCGGGTTCGTCCACCAGGCGAACGTGGCCGACCCGGCGATCTATGAGCGGGCGGACAAGGACTTCGAGGCGTTCTGGGCCCAGAACGCCCGTACCCTCCTGTGGCGGAAGCCGTTCACCACGGTCCTCGAGTGGGAGGCCCCGTACGCGAAATGGTTCGCCGACGGCCAGCTGAACGTCTCGGAGAACTGCCTCGACCGCCACGTGAAGGCCGGGAACGGCCGCAAGGTCGCCTACCACTGGGAGGGGGAGCCCGGCGATACCCGGACGCTCACCTACCAGGACCTGCTGGACGAGACCCAGCGCTGCGCGAACGCCCTGAAGGAGCTGGGCGTCCGCACGGGCGACCGGGTCGCGATCTACATGCCGATGATCCCCGAGCTGCCCGTGGCGATGCTCGCCTGTGCCCGGATCGGCGCCCCGTTCACGGTCGTGTTCGGCGGCTTCTCGGCCGAGGCGCTCGCCGGACGGATCGGCGACTCCGAGGCGAAGCTCGTCATCACCGCGGACGGCGGCTACCGCAAGGGGAACGTCGTCCCGCTCAAGAAGAACGCCGACGACGCGGTCGCCCAGACCACCACCGTCCAGAAGGTCCTGGTGGTGCGGCGCACCAAGCAGGAGGTGGCCTGGACCGCGGGCCGCGACGTGTGGTGGCACGAGGTCGTCGCCCGGCAGAAGGCCGACTGCCCGGCCGAGCCGCTCGACGCGGAGCACATGCTCTATCTCCTCTACACGTCGGGCACGACAGCCAAGCCCAAGGGCATCGTCCACACCACCGCGGGCTACCTTACCGGCGTCGCGACGACGACGAAGCTGATCTTCGACGTCAAGGACAGCGACGTGTACTGGTGCGCCGCCGACATCGGCTGGGTGACCGGGCACAGCTACATCGTGTTCGGCCCGCTGGCCAACGGCGTCACCGGCGTGATGTACGAGGGCACACCCGACTTCCCGGACAAGGACCGCTGGTGGGCGATCATCGAGAAGTACAGGGTCTCGATCCTCTACTGCGCGCCGACCGCGATCCGCACATTCATGAAATGGGGCAGCGAATACGTGCAGCAGCACGATCTGCGTTCGCTGCGCCTGCTGGGCTCCGTCGGCGAGCCGATCAACCCCGAAGCGTGGCTGTGGTACCAGCAGCACATCGGCGGTGGACGCTGCCCGATCGTCGACACCTGGTGGATGACCGAGACCGGGATGATCCTCATCTCGCCGCTCCCGGGCATCACGACGACGAAGCCGGGCAGCGCGACGTTCCCGTTCCCCGGCGTGCAGGCCGATGTCGTCGACGAGGCGGGGAACAGCGTGCCGCTCGGGCAGGCCGGCTACCTCGTCATCACCCGGCCGTGGCCGGCGATGCTCCGCGGCGTCTACAAGGACGACAAGCGTTACCGCGATACGTACTGGAGCCGGTACCCGGGCCGGTACTTCGCCGGCGACGGCGCCAAGCGCGACACCGACGGCTACTTCTGGCTGATGGGCCGCGTCGACGACGTCATGAAGATCTCGGGACATCGCATCTCCACGACCGAGGTCGAGTCGGCGCTCGTGTCGCACCCGAAGGTCGCCGAGGCGGCGGTCATCGGTCGCGAGGACCCGGTGACGACCCAGGCGATCTTCGCCTTCGTCACCCTCCGGGGAGGGAACGACGGGAGCGAGGTCCTGTCGAAGGAGCTCCGCGAGCACGTCGTCTCGAAGATCGGCTCGATCGCGCGGCCCAAGACCATCATGTTCACGCCCGAGCTGCCCAAGACCCGCTCCGGGAAGATCATGCGGCGGCTGCTGCGGGACATCGCCAACGGCCAGCCGCTCGGGGACACGACGACCCTCGCCGACGCGACGGTCGTCGAGACGATCCGGGGCTCGACGGGCAAAGAGGACTGACTTCCGCCACGCGGGAGCCGGTCGCTCGGTTGCTCCTTGACTCCGCTCCGGACTAAGCCCTAAATACCGCCATTCGGGGCGCTCATGCGCCGCCGGGAGGTGGTGGAGAGAAGGGGCTGGACGGGTCCTGCGCTGTGATCGCGTCTACGACGCATCGCGCGATTTGAAGGAGGGCGATTTGGCAACCATGGCCGCCCCGCGGTCCGGAGGGTGGCGGACGACGTACGGACTTCCGTTCGTCATCGGCGCCTCGTCCGCGGGCACGATCATCGAGTGGTACGACTTCTATCTGTACGCGACGCTCACCCCGTTCCTCGCGCCCCTGTTCTTCCCGAGCGACAACCCGACGGCGCAGCTCTTGTCGGCCTTCGCCGCGTACGCGGCGGGCTTCCTCGTCCGGCCGTTCGGCGCGGTCGTCTTCGGCCGGATCGGCGACGTCATCGGGCGCAAGTACGCGTTCCTGCTGACGATCTCGATCATGGGAGGGGCGACGGTCATCGTCGGCCTCCTGCCCACCCACGCGCAGATCGGGTTCCTCGCGCCGGTCATCCTCGTGCTCCTCCGGCTCGCGCAGGGTCTGGCCCTGGGCGGCGAGTACGGCGGCGCCGCGATCTACGTCGCGGAGCACGCGCCGGACAACAAGCGCGGCTTCTACACCTCGTGGATCCAGACCACCGCGACCGTCGGCTTCTTCCTGGCGCTCGCGATCATCCTCCTGTTCCGCACGAACATGAGCGCCGCGGACTTCGCCAACACCGGCTGGCGGTTCCCGTTCCTCATCTCGGCGATCCTCCTGGCGATCGCGATCTACATCCGGATGCGGCTCCAGGAGACCCCGCTCTTCGCCCGTCTCAAGGCCCGGGGTGAGACCACCAAGAACACCGCGACCTGGGCCAAGGACAGCTTCAGCGGCCGCAAGATCGGCACCATCGCCCTCGTGCTGCTCGGCCTCACGGCCGGACAGGGCGTGGTCTGGTACCAGGGTCAATTCCAGGCGAACTTCTTCATGATCACGTACCTGCACGTGCCGTTCACGGACTCCTACAAGATCATGCTGTGGGCCGTGGCCCTCGGCACGCCGTTCTTCCTGTTCTTCGGCTGGCTGTCGGACAAGATCGGCCGCAAGGTGATCATCCTCAGCGGCTGCCTCATCGCCGCCCTCGCGTACTGGCCGATCTATCACATGATGTACGACGCCGCGCACGTGACGACGGATGGCACCGGTCTGATCACCGGGTCGAAGCCGGACTTGGTGGCCCTGGTCGCCCTCGTGTGGATCCAGGTCATCTTCGTCACGATGGTCTACGGACCGATCGCCGCCTTCCTGGTCGAGTACTTCCGGGCGAAGGTCCGCTACACCTCGCTCTCGATCCCGTACCACTTCGGCAACGGCTGGTTCGGCGGCCTGCTCCCGCTGTTCTTCACCGCCCTCGTGGGCGCCACGTTCCCGGTGGGGAGCAAGTCGTACGTGCCGTTCCTCTCCAACTTCATGGGCCTTCCGATCAAGACCAGCTGGGACCTTCGCGGGTTCAACCCGGCGAACGATCCGAACGGCAACATCTATCTGGGCCTCAGCTACGTCATCATCGTCGCGCTCATGTCGGTCGTCGTCGGGACGCTGTTCCTGCACGAGCCGAAGGGCGTGAAGATCTGGTCCGAGGTCGGTGGCGAGGAGGAGCCCGGTCTCGTGACCGAGGCGACCCCGGCCGACTAGAGATCGCACCGCGGTTCGAAGGAGGGCGGCGCATGCCGCCCTCCTTTTCCGTTACAGCGTCTTCTCGAGCTCGATGTTCGCCGGCAGCATCACGTACCCGAGCTTCGCGTTGATGCCGCGCATCGCGGCATTCGGCTCGTCGTTGGTCGTGAGCATCGCCCGCAGCCCGGCGGCCTTCGCGGCCGCGAGCATCTTCAGCTTGAGCGCCGTCGCGAGGCCGCGGCCGCGGTAGTCGCGGCCGGTCCCGGTCATCCAGGTGTACCCGCGGTCGGTGCCCTGCTTCCCGGTCGTCGTGAACGCCGCGATGCGCGCGCCGTCGAGTGCCACGATGGTCGCGTCCGGCACCATCTTGCCGCTGTCGACGGCCATCTTCTTGAACTTCTCGAACGGCCAGTGCGGCGTCGGCGAGGCCCACGGCACGTCCTCCCACATCGGCGCCTCGGCCTCCCAGAGCGAGCGCCAGAAGGCCTCGGTCGCCGCGGCGTCCCGGCCGCGCAGGATCTCGGTCACGGTGCGGAGCTGGATGCCCGACGCCTCGACCCGCGCGACGACGTCACGGTGCGGTCGCCCGTCGAACGCCCGCACGTCGACGTACGACTCGATCCGCCGGCCGATCTCCGTGTAGCCGCGCGTGCGAGCCCACTCGAGCGCGCCGGCGAACGACGCGTTCGTGTTGGCGAGGATGCGCGGCGCCTTCGCGCCGCGTGCCTCCGCTTCCATCGCGTCGAGGAGCGCCTGACCGATGCCCCGTCGCCGGTGCGCGCGCATGACGTTGACGCCGCCGAACAGCGTGCCGTCGGCGCGGGGGAAGAAGCCGGGCCCGATGTCCGTGCCACCGGCCAGACCTCCGTCCGCTGCCTCGACCGAGACGCGCAGGCGGTACTGCGGCGGGTCGATCGCTTCCCACTCCCGCCACTCGTCCGCGGTGCCCCGCTGCAGCTCGTGCACCTGGGCGTTGCGCTCGTCGGTCCAGGGCTCCCGGTCGCTGTCGCGGAACTCCCGGGCCCGGTAGCCCGCCGGGAGCCTCGCGGTGATCGTCTCGACGCCCGTCGGCGTGGTGTCCATGGGCGGCAGCATCGGCCGGACGGCCCGAGCGCGCAACCGTAACTGCGGCACACTTGCGCCTGCCAGGGAGGTCGCATGGAAGAGCAGAAGGACCGCGGCGAGAAGGGCCCGATGGACCCGACGCGAAAGCTGTTGAAGGTGTTCGGCGTGAAGGTCACGGATTACGAGGCCAAGACGGACGAGCTGCTCGCCCGGTGGGGTGCGGCGAACGAGCGCGATCGCGCGACGATCCAGGCCGAAGCGCTCGAGCTCAGCGCGGACCTCGCACATTGGCTGCGGGAGATCTCATCCCACGTCCTGGAACGCCAGGAGCGGGTGTTGTCAGCACTGCGCTGAGCCGACACACGGCCGTTACCTCAGCATCGAGCGCGGCATGCCGCTTGCGACCTGGTGCCGTGGATGCCCGCGCGTGCGGGCCCACAACACAAGGAGGTCCTCTCATGCAGGACAAGATCGAAGGCAAGGGCGACGAGGCCAAGGGCAAGGTCAAGGAAGAGGCCGGCAAGCTCGGCGGCGACAAGTCGACGGAGCTCGGCGGCAAGTTCGACCAGGCCAAGGGCCACGTGAAGGAAGGCGTCGGGGACGCCAAGATCGACGCCAACAAGCCGTAGACCCTCGCACGAGACCGATCAGCGCAGAATGGCCGCCATGAGGGCGGCCATTCTGCTTTGGATGCCGGTTCTCCTTGGCGCCTCGTGCGTGGCGTCGGGTGCCGCGGGGGCCGAACGGACGCCGGCCCCGCCGGCGCCGCTTGCGGCGATCGCACCGCAGGCCGCGGAGCTCCGGATCGACATCGTCGAGCTCACCTGCCACAGCTGCGCCGGCGCGGTGGCGCTCGGAACGTCCCGGATCCCCGGCGTGTTGAAGGTGTCGGCCGAGATGCTCGACCACATCCTCATCGTCCGCTACGACCCGACCCGGCTCACCGAGCCGGCGCTCATGGGCGCGATCGATAAGGTGGTCGACTCCGTCGTCCGCTGATCTCGTCCGCGCGCTGGCCGGACATCACGCCGACCCGCTCGGCCATCTCGTGGGCCTGCTGTCCTTCGCGCGGCCGCGCGTGCGCGACGGCTGCTTCCTCTACGTGAGCGACCGGGGACTCGCGCACCTGCTGGTGACGGTTCGCGGCTACGCCGCGATCACGTTCGGTCACGTCATTATCAGCGCGGACCGGCCGAGCGACGGCCTGTGGCTGCACGAGCGCCGGCATGTCGAGCAGTACGATCGCCTCGGGCTCGCGTTCATCCCGCTCTACCTGTGGTTCATGCTCCGGCGCGGCTATCGGGCCCACCCGCTCGAACGAGACGCGTCCGGCGCGGCTAGGCTGTTCGAGCAACCATGAGCGACCAGCGGTACGACATCGCGATCCTCGGCGGCGGCCCCGGTGGGTATGTCGCCGCGCTCTACGCGGCCGCAAAGGGCGCCCGCGTCGCGCTCGTCGAGCGCGATCGGGTCGGCGGCATCTGCGTGACCGTGGGCTGCATCCCATCGAAGGCGCTCCTCGATTCGAGCCACGGGTACTGGCTGGCGACCCACGGCGAGGAGCACGGGATCGTGGTCCAAGGGGCGTCGTTCTCGCTGCCGAAAGCCGTATCCCGCAAGGACGCCGTGGTGAAGCAGCTCGTCGGCGGGATCGAGCTCCTGCTCAAGGCGCGCAAAGTCGACCTCATCAGCGGGAGCGGCACGCTCAGTGCGCCGGGCGAGCTCACGGTGAGCGCTGCCGGCGGCAAGCGCTCCGTGAACGCGAACGCGGTCATCGTCGCCACCGGCTCGAAGGTCGGCCTGCCGCCGATCAAGGGACTGGCGGAGGCGAAGCCGCTCGACAACGTCGGCGCGCTCGCGCTCCAGGAGATCCCGAAGCGGCTGATCGTCATCGGCGGCGGAGCGATCGGGCTCGAGCTCGGCACGTTCTTCGCCGAGATCGGATCCAAGGTCACGGTGCTCGAGATGCTGCCGCAGCCCCTGGGCTACGCGGACCCGGAGCTCGTGCGGGTCCTGGTCCGTTCGCTCGCGACGAAGGGCATCGAGGTGAAGGCGAACGCGAAGGTCACCGAGGTGACGCGCAAGGGCAAGACCGTGACCGTGGCGTACGAGATCGACGGCAGGTCCCAGGCGCTCGAGGGCGACGAGGTGCTCCTCGGCGCCGGCCGCGTCGCGAACTACAGCGGCGTCGAGAACGCGGGCCTCAAGACCGAGCGGCTCGGCATCGTCGTCGACGAACGCATGCGCACGAACGTGGACGGCGTCTGGGCCATCGGCGATTGCATCGGCGATGCGCGCGCGCCCAAGCTCGCGCACGTCGCGTCCACCCAGGGCGAGGTGGCCGTCGACGTGATCCTGGGCGAGGACGCGAAGATGGACTACGACGTCGTCCCGAACGTCGTGTACACGCACCCCGAGGTCGCGACGGTCGGGCTCACCGAGGCCCAGGCGAAGGAGCGATACCCCGACGCGAAGGCGTCGCGCTTCTCGTTCAAGGCGTCCGGGCGCGCGCTCGCGCTCGGCGAGAGCGACGGGGTCATGAAGCTCGTCACCGCCGGCCGGCACGGGCGGATCCTGGGCGCGCACATCGTCGGGCCGAACGCGAGCGAGCTCATCGCGGAGGCGACGCTCGCGATCCGGGTCGAGGCGACGGCCGAGGACGTCATCGCGACCATCCATGCCCACCCGACGCTCGCCGAGACGTTCCGCGAAGCCGCGCTCGTCTCCGCCGGCCTCGCGATCCACACCTCGGGGCGCTAGCCACGGAGCCGGCCGCAGCCGTGTCCATCGCCCAGCTTTCACGTGCGAACCCCGGCGACATCCTCCTGTTCTCGCAGCCGCATGGCGGCCTGGGAGCGGTCATCAGCCTGGTCACGCGGTCGCCGTACTACCACGTCGCGATCTTCGAGCGGGACACGTTCAGCATCGAGGCGCGCCAGCGCGGTGTCGTGCGGCGCGATCTTCGCACCAAAGAAGGCGGTCACACCTGGACGGTGGTCCCCGCGCCGCAGGGCTCGGGGGCGGCCGCGCTCGCGTGGGCCGTCTCGCGGATCGGGGATCGATTCGATCGCCTCGACTTCCTCGTGATCCTGTTGGATCGGATCGTCGGCCGGCTTCGGATCCACTACGAGCCGTTGGGGAAGTACTCCTGCAGCGAGTTCGTCGCCCGGGCGTTCCGCGAGGCGGGCGTCGTGCTGTTCCCGGAGCTCCAGGATGCCGACGTCGAGCCGGCGGACTTCGCCCGGCTCCTGCCGAACGGGGTCCGGTGACGGCCGTCTCGCGACGTCACGACTCGTTTCGTTGCGGCGGCCGGATGAGTGCGGCTTCCGAGATGCGAGCTCCACCGCGCTCGTCTCCGCCAGGGGCGCGTCTCCGCCAGAGGCGCGTCTCCGCCAGAGGCGCGATCCACACCCTGGTCCGGCAGGACGACCGACGCGATCTTGGCGCGGTCGGCTGCGGGCCGTGCGGGAGTCGAACCCGCGAACCTGCCGCTTAGAAGGCGGCCGCTCTATCCAACTGAGCTAACGGCCCAAGCCCTCATTATCGCGTCCCGCAACGGTCCAGCGGCTCGGATCCTCTCTGATCCAACCGTTTCCGCCGCGGCGGGCCAGCAGCTCGAGAAGGGTTTTACGCCGGTGACAGTTCCCACAGCGGACGGCGCACAGCGAGATCTCGCTCAGGATCGTGCTCCACGCTGCGCGGTCACGAACCAGATCTGCGACGTTCGCCGTCTTGAGTGAGGGGTCGAGGTGGTCGAACTGCAGGACACGAATGTCCTGCTCGCCGCAGTCGACGCACGCATGCGACCCGAGGTACTCGATGAGGCGATCCGCCGCGGCCGCTCGATGTCGCTTGTTCGAGAGGCGCGCCTTCTCAAGGTAATAGGGCTTGTTCCGTGCGTAGTGCTCGCGTTGATAGGCGCGACCGCAGGGCAGGCAGATCGTTCCGCGGCCAGATGGTCGGTCGGCCCGTCTGGGAAATTCGCTGAGCGGTCTCAGGAGACCGCACCTGGAGCATCGAATCATGAAGTGCGACCTCGAGCCTTTCGCCACCCGAACTGTGTGGCGGTGCGTCGCATGTGGCAATTCACGCACCGGATCTCGCACTTGGAGATCTCGGCCATCAGTCGCTCGGGCGGTGCGCTCAGGGCCAATCGGGATACCGCTTTGTCCTTCCCGGCCACGTGATCGAACTCGAGAACGAGCGGGTCGGTCTCGCCGCAGTCGACACACGGATGCGCGAGAAGGTACGCGTGGACGATCTCTGCGTTCCTCGCGCGATATCGCTTCGTGTTATCCCAGACGTTCGCGACGTGCTGCTCGTGGTGGTCCTGATACCAAGCTCGTTGACAGCCACGGCAGTAGAACTGCTGGCCGAATGCACTCGAGGCGTTGAAATCGGCGATCGGGCGCGACCGCCCGCAGCGACTGCAGCGCCTGGCGGGGCTGCCCCCGCATCTAGCACATATGTTCTATACCGTATTCGAACGTCCGTGGCAAGGGTTAGTTGGCAATATCGGCTTCCAGATCGCCAGGGTCTGCAGATCGGACGAACGCGTCGATCAGATCGTCGATCGGGATCGTCGGCGCCGGCGCCGAATCGGCCAGCGCGACATTCATCGCGACCGCCATGAGCAGCCAGACCGCGATGAGTGCCAGCCCCGGCTCCGGTCCATCGGCCCGGTCGACGCCCGATACCGATTCGCTGCTCGCCGGGCGACGCGACACGCGTTGACGCGCGGCGGCGCTATCGGGGCAGCGCACGCTCCTGTTTCGCCGCCCGGCGCTCCTCGAACTTCTTCGCGCTCGCATCGAGATGCCCGAGGAAGCGCGCGAGGTTGTCGCGGGCGTGCTCGGCCTCGGGGTCGAGGTCGGTGCGCTCGAAGACGCGCCAGTGCCGGAGCAGCGGCCAGAGGATGTCGTCGTGATGGATCCGCAGGTCGTAGATGCCCGCATCGGCCATCTTCGCGGCCTTCCGGACGAAACCCGTGATGCCGGCGCCCGGCATCTCGAACGTGAGGACCTCCTCCGCGATCGCCTTCATGACGGCGGACGGGTCGACCTCGAACGCGGCCGTGAGCGCGTCCCGGTAGAAGACCATGTGCAGGTTCTCGTCGGCCGCGACGCGGCTCATGATCTTGTCGGCCACCGGGTCGGATGAGTACCGGCCGGTGTTCTGGTGCGAGACCCGCGTCGCGAGCTCCTGGAACGAGGTGTACACGAGGCCGCGGAGCACCTTCATCGGGCGCGAGTAGCCGAGCTTCACGGTCTGCATGCGGCCCCGCTCGAGCATCACCGGATCGATGTTCCGCGTCACGACGAGGTAGTCGCGGATCACGATCGCGTGGCGACCCTCCTCGGCCGTCCACTGATGGACCCAGTTCTTCCAGGCGCCGTCGCCCTGCTCGAAGATCGCGCGGATGAGGTAGTGGTACGAAGGGAGGTTGTCCTCGGTGAGCAGGTTCACCTCGAACGCCGTCTGCGCGACGCCGGTGAGCCGCGCCTGGTCGGGCGTCCAGGGCTCCTTGTCGTAGTCGCGGCCCAGGCTGTACGGGATGTAGTCGTGGGGGAACCATTCCTTGGCGACCGAGAGGTGCCGGTCGACGAGCTTCCCGACGGCTGGCTCGATCTCCGCGAGCAACGCCGCCTCGGTGTGTCCGCTTTCGGTCACTGGCACGGCGTCATGGTCGCACAAACCATGGCATGCTTAGCGGGTGATCGACCGTCTCGCCGTCCTCCTCGTCGCGCTTGCCGCGATGCTGTGGGGCACCGACACGCTCTTCCGGGCGCCGCTCCTCCAGCATCTGCCCGGCGAGCCCATCGTCCAGGCGACGCAGATCGTGACGATGGAGCACATCGTCCTCACCATCGTGTGCCTGCCGATCCTGTGGCTCGCCTGGCGCGAGATCCGCTCCCTTAGCTGGCCGCAGTGGCGGGCCGTCGTTCTCATCGGCGTCGGCGCGTCGGCGCTCGCCACGATCCTGTTCACGATCTCGTTCGGCTACTTCCATTTCATCGAGACCCTGTTGCTCCAGAAGACCCAGCCGCTCATCGCGATCCTGCTCGCGCATTTCTGGCTCGGCGAGCGGATCTCGAAGCGCGCGTGGCTCTGGGTGCCCGTCGCGATCCTCGGCGCGTACTGCATCGTGATCCCCGATCCGCTCGACCCGCGCGCGGCGTGGGAGGACTTCCACGTGAGCGCCGGGCTGTTCGCGATCGCGGCCGCCGCCCTCTGGGGCGCGGGCACGGTCTTCGGGCGCTATGCGCTCGCGAACGTCCGTTTCACGACCCTCACCGCGCTCCGGTTCACGACCGCGCTGCCGGCCCTCGTGCTCGTGCTGCTGCTCATCGGCGGTCCGGTCGCGTTCGCGAGCTACCGGACCGGCGACATTCCGCTGTACCTCGCGATCGCGCTGATCCCCGGCCTCTTCCCGATGCTCCTGTACTACCGCGGCCTCGCGAGCACGCCCGCGTCGCTGGCGACGCTCGCCGAGCTCGCGTTCCCGATCACCGGGATCTTGGTGAACCTGTTCTTCGTCACGCCGCCTCAGTCGGTCAGCAGCTGGCAGCTCGTCGGCATCGTCGTCCTCACCGGCTCGCTCATCGCGCTCGACTACACGAACGCGAAGCGTCCGGCGAAGCTCGAGCGCGGCGCCGAGGTCGCGCTCACCTAGGCTCGTCCTCGTGGCAACCTTCGCTCCCGGCGCGGACATCGCGTGGCGCTGCCGGATCCGAGCCTTCGATCGGCAGGACGGTGTCTCGTTCGTGACCGCGATGCGCGTCATCGAGGATTCCGCGGACGAGATCATCGCGGTCCGCCGCCCGGGCGACGCGGTACGCCGCCGCGTCACCGAGGGCCGGCTTCCCGAGGGCCATCGGCACCGCCTCGTCGAGCGCTGGGGCGAAGGCTGGATCGAGGACACCTGGCGGCTGTTCCGCGTCCTCGTGCTGAAAGGCAAGCGCGACGAACACGCGGTCTCGTTGTTCTGGGAGGACGGGCGGGACGATCTCGCCTTCTGGTACATCGACCTCATGTCGCCGCTGCGCGGCCACGCTGCCGGCTACGACTTCGTCGAGAACGGCCTCGACATCGTCGTCGATCCCGACATGGAGGGCTGGCGGTGGAAGGATGAGGACGAGCTCGAGTTCTCCGTCGAGAACGCGGTGTTCTCACGCGCCGAAGCCGACGAGCTGTACGCCGAGGGCGAACGCGCGCTCGCGCGCCTGCGGCGGGAGCGCGCGCAGTTCGAGCGGTGGCGTTCGTGGCGGCCCGACCCCGCGTGGCCGGCCGCCGCGCTGCCACCGGGATGGGATCGGATCTAGATGGGCCTCGTCATCGTCGCGACGATCCTCGCGCTCTTCGCGGCCGCGGCGCTCCTGTTCGCGTTCGTCGCGTTGCGCCGCGCGAACCGGCCGCGGCCGGCGCTGCCGCTCAACTGCGGCGACTGCGTCTTCATGCTCCCGCGGGCGAGGGTGTATCGGCGCGAGACCATAGAGGACGACGACGGCCTCATCCACTACCTATGTCAGCAACGTTGGACCGAAGTCACTCCCGCGTCACCGCGATGCGAGCTCGGTCGCAGTAAGACTCTCACCGCACCCCCGCGCTAGCAAAGGCGTCAGGACCGGCCAGCGTCGGCGCTCTTCACACCTTTCCTACGGTTACACATCGCATGCACAAGCGCGATGTTCGCTTCTGTGTGCGCGCCCCCCCGCGACAAGGGCACGACGTGATCGAATTCCATGTACCTAGAGGTCACGACGCCGTTGCACAAGTAGCAGACACCGCCGTCGCGTTCGTAGATCGACTCGTAGTCCACCCGCTCGATCTGCGTGCGGTGTCTCTGCGCTCGGCGCTTCGCTTCGTTCGCTCGGCGTTTCTCTGGGTGTAACGCGGCCCAGCGCTTCCTCCAGCCCATTGCCGCGAATCGTTCGCTGATCTCCTGTCGATGTCTCGCGTTGTAGGCACGCTGCCACTGACGCCTTTTCTCGGGGTGTGCGTCCCGGTACCTCTTCGACTCCGCGCGACGTCGTTCGGGGTTGCGCCAGTACCGCTCCTTCGCGTATTTCTTCGTGCAGTCCTTGCAGGCGGGTGCGCGACCATCGCGGCTCGCTGCCTGGCGGTGGAATGCGCCGAGGGGCTTCAATCCGGCACACCGACTGCACTTCTTCATCACCTACTTGTAGCGGGCGTACCTTGAATTGCAAGAGATCGGCGCCGTAGCTTGCCGCCGTCGCTTGCCGCCGTCGCTTGCTTTTGGGCGACGTCGACGCGCTCGCGCGTGGGCGAGCGGCCACCCTCGTTCATCGCGCACTCTTCGATCGACACGCTCGTGCCCAGCGGCGCTGGATCGAGGTGACGCCGTACTCGCCGCGCTGCGAGCTCGGCAAGAGCAGGACGCGGCTCACGACCGTCCCGGATTAGCTATGGTCCGGCCATGCCCGATCCCTTCGCCGCGTTCGACGCGCACGTGCGCGCGCGGCAACAGGAATACCTCGACGAGCTCTGCGCCCTCGTTCGGATCCCGACCGTCTCCGCGCAGAAGACCGGCATCGAGGAGACCGCGAAGGTCGTGCTCGAGCGCACCACGCGCGCGGGGTTCACCGCGACGGCGGAGCGCGTCCGCGGCGGGCCGCCGACGATCATCGGCGAGCAGGGGAGCGGGGCGCGCACGCTCCTCGTGTACGACCACTACGACGTGCAGCCGCCGGACCCGCTCGGCGAGTGGACCACACCGCCATTCGAGCCGACCGTCCGCGACGGCTTCCTGTACGGCCGGGGCACGTCGGACAACAAAGGCAACCTCATGGCCCGCCTCCAGGCGATCGAGGCGTACCGGGCGACCGTCGGGCCGCTGCCGCTGCGCGTGCGGGTCCTGTTCGAGGGCGAGGAGGAGATCGGGTCGGCGCATCTCGACGAGTTCGCCGGCCGGTACGCGGACCGGCTTCGCGCCGACGGCTGCATCTGGGAGGCGGGGTACAAGGATGCCGCCGGCCGCCCGACCGTGAGCCTCGGCCTCAAGGGCATCTGCTACGTCGACCTGGTGGTCCGCGGGACCAAGCTCGACGCGCACTCGTCGGTCGGCGGCATCGTGCCGAACGCGGCGTGGCGCCTGGTCTGGGCGCTCGCGTCGCTCAAGAACGAGCGCGACGAGATCACGGTCGACGGCCTCATGGAGCACGTGCGCGCACCGACCGCGCAGGACCGCGCGGTGCTCGAGCGCCTGCCGTTCGATGAGGCCGGCTGGAAGCGCATCCACGGGATCGACGGGTTCGTCGGCGGCCTGACCGGTGCGGCGCTCACGCAGCGCTACTTCCTCGAGCCGACGTGCACGATCTGCGGCCTCTCCTCCGGTTACCAGGGCGAGGGCTCGAAGACGGTCCTGCCGGCGGTGGCGAGCGCCAAGGTCGACTTCCGCCTGGTGCCCGATCTCACCCCCGAGCTCGTGCGCGAGCTCCTCCGGAAGCACCTCGACGTGCGCGGCTTCACCGACATCGGGATCGTGCCGCATCACGGGGAGCGGCCGTCGCGCTGGCCGCCGGACACCGAGGTCGCGAAGGCCGCCGTCGCCGCGAGCCGCTCGGCGTACGGCGTCCAGCCGGTCGTCTATCCGCTCATGGCCGGGTCCGGGCCGATGGCCCAGGTCTGCGACCGGCTCGGCATCCCGGCGGTCGGCTTCGGTTCGGGGAACGCCGGCTCGGCGAACCACGCGCCGAACGAGAACATCGCGATCACCGATTACGTCGATCACATCCGCGCGTTCGGCCGGTTCCTTCACGCGTTCGCCGGCCGTGACCTCGAGTGAGCGGAGGCGAGCCCGGCAGCGATGGCTGACCTGCCCCGCACAGGATGGCCGGCCTGCGTGTTGAGCGGCCGATCCCTGGTTACGAGACCGTTACCGAGCCGTCATTGGCACGCGCTCTCGAGGGCCGGTTTGGGCACGTCACCTGCCCCCTCATTGCTCGCTACGCGAAAGGAGCAGGCCGATGGCAACCCACGGCAAGAAGCCTGGTGGCGGGATGACCGTTGCCGAAGCCGGCCGCATGGGCGGCAAGCTCGTGAGCGAGAAGTACGGCCCCGAGTTCTACGAGAAGATCGGGAAGAAGGGCGGCTCGAGCACCGCCGAGCGCTACGGTCCCGAGTTCTTCGGGATGATCGGGCGCAAGGGCGGCAAGGCCGTGAGCGAGAAATACGGTGCCGGTCACTTCGAGCGGATCGGGCGCCGCGGTGGCCAGAAGGTCGCCTCGCTCGTCGAACGGGCCAAGACCCTCGAAGGCGACGAGAAGCCCGCGCCCGAGGTGCGCGCCGAAGAGACGATCGGAGCCTGATACTCACCCTCGTGGGTGAGTCGTCACAGCGGATCGGGACGCGGGTCGTGCGAACGGCCCGCGTTCTGCCGTCCGGGGCGGGGACGCCGCTCGTCCCGCCGCTCGTCCAGAGCGTCGCCTTCGACTACGGCTCGATGGCCGAGCAGGACGCGATCTTCGCGAACGAGAAGCCCGGCTGGGTCTACGGCCGGTACGGGACGCCCACGACCGCCGCGCTCGAGGGCGCGCTCGCGGACCTCGATGGCGTCGCCGACGCCGTGTGCTTCGTTTCGGGGATGGCCGCGATCGCGACGCTGTTCGGGGTCGTCGGCGCGGAGGGCGGCCGCATCGTCGCGCAGGAGGACACCTACGGGGCGACGCGCGCGATGCTCCAGCGTTTCGCGGTCGAGCGCAAGACCGATGTCGCGTTCGTCGATCCGACCGATCTCGCCGCGGTCGAGCGCGCGCTCACGACGAAGACCGCGCTGCTCTACGTCGAGGCGATCAGCAATCCGCTCCTGCGCGTGACGGACGTCGCGGCGCTCGCGGAACGCGCACGCACGGCGGGCGCGGCGTTCTGCGTCGATGCGACGTTCGCGACACCGGTGCTGTACCGCCCGGCGGGGCTCGGCGCCGACCTGGTGCTGCACTCGCTCACGAAGTACATCAACGGCCACGGCGACGTGATGGGCGGCAGCGTCGGCGGCGCGACCGATCGGATCGCATCGTTGCGCGAGCGCGTCATGAGCGACGGCGCGTACCTGCCGCCGCACGAAGCCTGGCTGACGATCCGCGGGATGCGGACGCTCGAGCTGCGCGTGAGCCGGCAGTGCGCCGCCGCGCTCGCGCTCGCGACGCACCTGGCCGGTCACCCGAAGGTCGCGCGCGTGTTCTATCCGGGCCTCGCGTCGCACCCACAGCACCGGCTCGCGGCCGAGCAGTTCGGCGAGCGCGGCGGGGGAGTGGTCTCGTTCGCGTTGAAGGACGACACGAAGGCCGCGGCCTACCGGTTCCTCGATGCGCTCGCACTGGCCGCTTCGGCCACGACGGTCGGTGACCTGTTCACTGAGGTGCTCCACCCCGCCACGGCGTCGCACCGGCGGATCGATCCCGTCGAGCGCGTGCGGATGGGCATCACCGACGGGACGGTGCGCGTGTCGGTGGGCATCGAGGATCCGTACGACATCGTCGCGGACATCGACCAGGCGCTCCTGCGCGCCTAGCCGCCGGACGGGCGAGCAAGCTGCGGGTCGGCAGGGTTGCGTCGCGCGGCATACGTCTTGTACAAGTACCGGCGGTGGCGACGGTGACGGCGAAGCGGATCCTGCTGGTCGACGACGACCGCGACACCCGCAGCTGGCTCGCCCAGTATCTGACCGACCTCGGCTACGAACCGCACGTCGCGCTCGACGGCGATCACGCGCTGCGGTCCGCCCTCGCGCTCCGTCCCGACCTCATCCTCCTCGACGTGTACCTACCGCAGCCGGCCGTCGCGCTCGAGTTCGCGTCCCGCTACCGCGATCGCGTCCCGGCCGACCAGCGCGTTCCGATCGTCGCGATGAGCGCGAGCGACCAGCTCCCGACGCTCGCGCAGCAGCTCGGCGCGAACGACACCCTGGCCAAGCCGTTCGAGCTGGGCGCACTGGCCAAGCTGCTCGGCAAGTACCTTGACGAGCCCGCCGACCCGCCGGCGGTCGAGGCGGCGGAGCAGGCACCGCCGGCGCCGGATCTCGCGCCGCAGCCGGAGACCGGCCCGGCCTAGTGCTCCCGCCGCAGGTGCTGGAGCACCTCGGCCATCACGCGGCAGTCGATCTCGTTGTACCGCGAGACATCCCGCATCAGCTCGACCGCGGCGAGGTCGCGGCCATCCGCCGCGGCGATGTCCGCCGCGGCCCAGGCGCCGGCCATGGCGCCCGTGCCGTCGGCGAGGCCCTCGCCCCACTCCGTCTCGATCAAGCCGTGCGCACGCATCGCGCGGGCGACGGCCTTCAGGCCGAAGCTCCGCGCGCCACGGACCACGACCGGCGCCGGGTGCACGATCCGCTCGAGCAGGTCGTACCAGCCGAGGAGCGGCCAGCCGCGATCCGGGTGCCGGGCCATCGCCGAGCTGTACGCGCCTTCCATGAACGTCGTCTCGGCCGGGGACCAGTGGAAGATCCGCGCCTCGCCGGCGCCACCCAGGCCGGCGTCCTTCGCGAGGGCGGCAAGGTGCGCGAGCCACGCGTCGATCATGTCCGCCTCGGCCGACGCCGTGAGCGACCGCGCGGTGAACTGCGCGAACCGCCACACGCCGCCCGCGTAGGTGCCGCAGCCGACCTGGAAGATGAGCGACTGGCCGCCCTTCCGCGGGAACGTCCCGAAGTCGTCGTTCAGGTCGTTCACCGTCTCGAAGTCGACGTACACCTCGAGGGGTGCCTGCTCGCGCCAGCGGCCGTCGTCGGCCTCGATCCGGGCGGGCCGGACGGCCGGTCCGGTCTCGCGATTCGCGGCGATCAGCGCGTCGAACATGGCCGGATGCGTTTCGCCGCTGATCCCGAGCAGGTCCGCGGAGATCCGCTCGTCGTCCCAGCGCGTCACGCCGTGCGCGTGGGCGCGGTCGCGCATCGCCGCGCTCACCCGCCAGAGGAGCGTGAGCTCGCGCAGCTCCTCCGCGATCTCGCGCTTCGCGACGTGCCACGGATGGTCGCGGTCGTTCTTCATGTTCGGCCAGAGCTCCGCGATGGTCGGCACCGGCAGCACGCTCCACGCGGCCCCGTCGCGTCGGACGCGCCGGATCCAGTCGCGGCCCTCGGTCACCACCTCGCTGAGCGCCGCCTCGCGCGATCGGACATAGGCCTCGGCCGGGACGCGCGCGAGCTTCTCCCAGCAGGTATCGCCGCGCCCGCGGTTCCCCTGCCGCCAGGCCCGGCCGAGGACGTAGCCGAACGGTGCCACCTGACCCTGGACCCGGCCGAGCATCTGGTTGTACGTCCACACCTGCGCGCAGGTCGCGAGGTCGCTCGACGTCGAAAGCGAGCCGTCCTTCAGCAGCTCGAGGGTCGAGAACTTGATGTCGATGACCCGGTAGTGCCAGGCGGCGCCGTGCAGGGCCGGCGCGGCGGCGGACGGGTCGTCGCCCTCGGCGAACGCGTCGCCGCAGAGCATCGCGAGCACATCGCTTCGCATGAGCAGATCGATCCGCCCGTAGGTGCGGGCTTGCGGATCCCGGAGCAGACCCTGGGCGATGACGCGCTCGCCGCGCTCCATGGCCGCGACCGTCGCGTGCGCGGCGGAGAGGCTGCGCGCGTCGTCGCGGTCGATGTCGATCCGCGTGAGGCCGACGCGCTGCTCGAGGTCATCGAGGACCTGCTCCTCGAACCGGCGACCCTGACGCGCGAGGAACTGCTGGAAGTCGAACCGCTCGTCGTACGCGGCGCGCTGGTCGTCGCGGGCGATGCCGCGCTCGCCGCCGTAGCGGTCGAGCCAGTCGAGGAGCGCGTCATTGCGCGCCCAGCTGCGGACCGCCCCGGCCGCGACCCAGTCATCCCATTCGGCGTCGGTCGTCGGCAGCACGGTGTTGCCGTCGTCGCGGGTGACGAGGGCGAAGGTGCCGCGGACCGGCCGCCCGATCGAGAACGAGAGCGTGAGCTGCGTCGGGTCCCGGTCAGCCATCGACGAGAGCGGCAAGCTTGCCGAGGTCCGTTGCGTGGACCAGGGGCGCGGCGTCATCCGGCGGCGATACCTGATGCCGGTTCGCCCAGTACACGTCCAGGCCAACGCGCTTCGCGCCGCCGACGTCGTGGGCCGAGCCGGCGACGAACAGGACGCGCTTGGCCTCGAGGCCGATCGCGGCGAGCGCCGCGCGGTACGGCCGCGGATCCGGCTTGTAGGCGCCGGCCTGCTCGGCGGTCATCACGAAGCTGAACTCGCCGGCCTGCTTCGCCGCGCGTTCGCCGAGCTTCTGCGAGCAGTTCGTGACGATGAACCGCGGCAGGTCACCGAGCGCGATGAGCGCGCGGCGCGTGTCCGGCCACGGCTGCGCCTCGCCCCAGCGGGAGAGCAGCGTGGTCGCGTGCGCGCGGCCGAGGCCGACCTCCTTCGCGCTCTCGTGCACGAGCTCGTCGAACGGCCGGTACGGCGTGCCGCGGAGGAGCCGCTGGTTCGCGGTGTGCCAGCGCGTGCCGACCAGGTCGTCGCCCGCGGCCGATCGCCACAGCGGGAGCGTGTCGAGGAGCGCGGTGAGCAGGTCGAACCCGACGGCGTCATATCTGGGCATGCGTCTAGGCTACGCGGCGATGGCGCGCTTCATCGTCGAAGGCGGCACCCCGCTGCGCGGCGAGGTCACGGCGAAGGGGAACAAGAACTCGGCGCTGCCGCTCATCGCGGCCAGCCTGCTCACGAGCGAGCCATTCATCCTGCGAAACTTGCCACGGATCCGAGACGTGAACGGCATGCTCGAGATCATCAGCGGCCTCGGCGCGAGCGTCGAGTGGCTGGACGAGCACGCGGTGAAGATCGTCGCCGCGAACGTCAACAAGACCGCGATCGACCCGAAGCTCTCGCGCGACATCCGGACCTCGCTCCTGTTCGCCGGCCCGATGCTCGCGCGGTTCCGGAAGGTGACCCTGGGGCCGCCCGGCGGCGACGTCATCGGGCGCCGCCGCACGGACACGCACTGGCTCGCGCTGCAGACGTTCGGCGCCACGCTCGCGCACGACCGCGCGGGCTTCGGGCTCGAGGCGAAGGAGCTCGCCGGCGCGGACATCCTGCTCGACGAGGCCTCGGTCACCGCGACCGAGAACGCGCTCCTGTGCTCGGTGCTCGTGCCGGGCCGCACGGTGATCCGCAACGCGGCGAGCGAGCCGCACGTCCAGGAGCTCTCGATGGTCCTCGTCCAGATGGGCGCGCGCATCCACGGGATCGGCACGAACACGCTCGAGGTCCGCGGCGTGCCCGAGCTGCGGGGCGTCGATCACGAGGTCTGGAGCGATCATCAGGAGGTCGGCTCGTTCATGGGTCTCGCGGCGGTCACGCACGGCGAGCTCGTCGTGCGGCGCTGCGCGCCGCAGCACCTCACGATGATCCGCCAGGTGTTCAAGCGGCTCGGCGTGGACTCGAGCGTCGACGGCGACGAGCTTCACGTGCCGGCGAAGGAGCGGTACGTCATCGCGCAGGACATCGGCGGCAAGATCCCGAAGGTCCAGCCGCAGATCTGGCCGGGCTTCCCGTCGGACCTCACCAGCATGGCGACGGTCTTCGCCACGCAGGCCGAGGGGACCGTGCTCATCCACGAGTGGATGTACGACGCGCGGATGTTCTGGCTCGGCACGCTCGAGACGATGGGCGCCCGGCTGCTGCTCGCCGACCCGCATCGCGCGCTCGTGATCGGGCCCAGCCAGCTCTTCGGAACGGACATCCGCAGCCCCGATATCCGCGCCGGCCTCGCGCTGCTGGGCGCGGCGCTCGCGGCGAAGGGCACGAGCGTCATCGACAACATCGACCAGATCGACCGCGGCTACGAGGACGTCGACGGGCGGCTGCGGGAGCTCGGCGCGAAGATCGAACGGGTGGCGTGAGCGCGGTCGAGCCGGCGCACGTCCCGGCGCGCTCGTTCGTCACCCATCTCGAGTGCGCCCGGTGCGGCGCCACCGGGGACGCGACGGCCCTCGCGAACCTCTGCCCGGTCGACGGCGGCCCGTACCTCGTGCGCTACGACCTCGATCGCCTCCGCTCGGTGCCTCGCAGCATGCTCGCCGGGCGGCAGGCGTCGCTGTGGCGCTACCGCGAGCTCCTGCCGTTGGACGACCCGAACAACGCGGTCAGCCTGGGTGAGGGGAACACCCCGATCCTCGAGCCGTTCGCCCTTCGCGAGTCCCTCCAGCTCCACCGGCTGTTCATCAAGGACGAGGGCCTGCTGCCGACCGGGACGTTCAAGGCCCGCGGCGCGGCCATCGGCGTGACGAGAGCGCGCGAGCTCGGCGCCACGACGATCGCGCTGCCGACGGCGGGCAACGCCGGGGCGGCGTGGGCGGCGTACGGCGCGCGGGCCGGGATCGGCGTCATCGTGGTCATGCCGGCGACGACGCCCGAGACCATCCAGCGCGAGACCGCCGCCTACGGCGCCCGGGTCTACCTCGTCGACGGGTCGATCGCCGACGCCGGCGCCGTCGTGAAGCGCGCCTGCGCCGACTATGGCTGGTTCGACGCCTCGACGCTGAAGGAGCCGTACCGCATCGAGGGCAAGAAGACGATGGGCTTCGAGATCGCCGAGCAGGCCGGCTGGACGCTCCCCGACGTCATCGTCTACCCGACCGGTGGCGGAGTCGGCCTCATCGGGATGTGGAAGGCGTTCGCCGAGCTGCGCCGGATCGGCTGGGTCGAAGGCGACAAGCTGCCGCGGTTCGTCGCGGTGCAGGCCGCCGGCTGCGCGCCGATCGTGAAGGCGTTCCACGCCGACAAGCCCGAGTCGGAGCCATGGCCGGATCCCGTCACGTTCGCCGCGGGCATCCGCGTGCCGAAGGCGCTCGGTGACTTCCTCATCCTCAGGATCCTCCGCGAGTCGAGCGGCATCGCGATCGCCGTCACCGACGAGGAGATCGCCGCGATGATGCGGCTCGCGACGGTGAGCGAAGGGCTGCTCGTCTGCCCGGAGGGCGCGGCGGCCCTGGAGGGTGCGCGCCAGCTCGCGAAGCAGGGGTTCATCGATCCGCACGAGGACGTGCTCGTGATCAACACCGGCAGCGGCCTGAAGTACGCGGAGTCGCTCCAGGGCGACCCGCCGATCCGCCTCACCAAGGACACCCAGCTGCCCCGCGTCGAACGCCCCCTCGCCGGGTAGACTGGCGACCGAGCATGCGAGGGATCACCGGCGGGCGCGGCATCCTCGGCGGGGCGGTCCTCCTGGCCGTGGGCTTCGGCGTGCTCATGCAGGCCATGGGCGTCGCCGACGCGGGTGCCTACCTCTTCCTGTTCCTCGGCCTCGCCTTCGCGCTCGCGTACGTCGCGGGCACGCATCAGTTCGTCTACCTCGTGCCGGCCGCGACGATGACCGGCTTCGGGCTCGGGCTCATCATCCCGACGGCCTTCGGCCTCACCGAGAACGCGTCCGGCATCTTCCTCGCGTCGCTCGCCATCGGATTCCTCGTCGTCTACCTGCTCTCGCCGTCACGGAAGATCCCCCTCGGCGTCGCCGCGGTGATCGGCGTCGTCGCGCTCGCCGACATCTTCACGACCTTCACGGTCCTCCCCGACTCGTTCAAGCCGTACTTCGTCCCGTTCATCCTCATCGTCACGGGCGCCTACCTCATCCTGGAGCCGAGGACGCACTAGCATCGGCGACGTGCCCATCGCGTCCGACGTCCTCGGCCTCGTCGGCAACACGCCCCTCGTCCAGCTCAGCCGCATCGGCAAGGGTCTCCGGCCGCGCATCGTCGCGAAGCTCGAGATGCTGAACCCCGGTGGCTCGGTGAAGGACCGGATCGGCCTCGCGATGATCGAGGACGCCGAGCAGCGCGGCCTGCTCAAGCCCGGCGGCACGATCGTCGAGCCCACCAGCGGCAACACCGGCGTCGGCCTCGCGATCGCCGCGGCGCTCAAGGGCTACCGGCTCGTCTGCACGCTGCCCGACAAGCAAAGCCAGGAGAAGCGCGACATCCTCCGCGCCTACGGGGCCGAGGTCGTCATCTGCCCGACCGCGGTCGCGCCCGAGGACCCGGCCTCCTACTACAAGGTCGCCGAGCGGCTGGCGAAGGAGCTGCCCGGCGGTTTCATGCCCGGGCAGTACTGGAACCAGCAGAACGTCGCCGCGCACTACCGGACGACCGGCCCCGAGCTCTGGGCCCAGACCGACGGGACGCTCACGCACTTCGTCCTCGGCATCGGAACCGGCGGCACGGTCACCGGCGCAGGTCGCTACCTCAAGGAGCGGAACCCGAAGATCCAGATCGTCGGCGCCGACCCCGAGGGCTCGATCTACACCGGCGACGTCCACCCGTACAAGACCGAGGGCATCGGCGAGGACTTCTGGCCAGGAACGTTCGACCCGACGATCGTCGACCGCTGGGTGCGCGTGCCGGACCGCGACTCGTTCCTCCTGGCGCGGCGGATCACGCGCGAGGAGGGCATCCTGGCCGGCGTGTCGTCGGGCACCGCGATGTTCGCGGCGCTCGAGGTCGCGAAGGAGCTCGACGAGACGGCGCTCGTCGTGGTGCTGCTCCCGGACTCGGGCAAGTCGTACCTCTCGAAGCTCTACAACGACGAGTGGATGCGCCAGAACGGGTTCCTGCAGCGATTCGCGCATCTCATGCGCGTCGGCGACGTGATCCGCGACCGCGAGGGCGGCACGCCCCAGCTCGTCGTGGTGTCGCGCGGCGACACGGTGCGCTCGGCGATCGACACGATGCAGCGCTACGGCATCTCGCAGATCCCGGTCGTCGAGAACGGGGCCGCGTCGTCGGTGCGCGACATCGTCGGCAGCGTGCAGGAGCGCACGATGCTCGATCGCGTGTTCCGCGAGCCCGCGCTCGTCGACGCGACCGTCGAACGCGTCATGGAGGAGCCCTTCCCGGTCGTGGGGGCCGAGGAGGACATCGAGCGCCTGTACGCCGAGCTCGCCGGTGACGTGCCGGCGCTCCTTGCGGTCGACCACGATCGGCCGGTGTCGGTGATCACGAAGGCCGACCTGTTGGAGTTCGTCGCGCATCAACGGCGCGCCGCGCGCTAGCGCGACCGCTCGGTCGCCCGGCGGACTGGCACCGCATCTGCAAACACGTACGGAAATCAGGAGCGCGGGATGCCCAGTTGCGTCCATGCGCACATGCTTGACTGTGTGCCGCACAGCCACATAGACAGCGCATGTGCGTGTTTCGCGGCGGGTGCGCCGCTCTCCCAGATCGAGAGGTCGTCGATATCCATTGGCCGGAGAACACAACGCCGTCGAACCGAACGCGGTCGCCGCGGCAGAAGCCGAGCTGCTGCCGAGCGCCGTGCAGAAGCACGCCGAGAAGATCCTCGAGAGCCTCTGCGACCCGAGCCGCCTGCGCATCGTGCAGGCCCTCCGCGCGACGCCGCTCACGGTGAGCGAGCTCTCGCGCGTGATCTCGAAGACCCGCGCCGCGACGAGCCAGCACCTCAAGGTCCTGCGCGAGGCCCAGGCCGTGTCAGCCGAGCGGCACGGGCAGTTCGTGGTCTACTCGCTGTCCGAACATGTGAACGCCGCGATCCTCGAGAACGTCGCCAACGCGTTCGACCAGCTCAGACCGACGGCATGACCACCCGGATCGTGCTCATCGAGGATGATCCGGACATCGCTGCGCTCGTCGAGGAGATGCTCACCGAGGCCGGCCACGAGGTCGAGGTCGTCGACCGCCTGCCCGCGGGCCCTACCGACCTCGACGCGCGATTGGTGATCACCGATCTCCTCGCCCTCCGCGCGTTCGACGCCGCGATCGCACGCGAGTGGATCGCCGGGGTCCGCGCGGCATACCCCAGGGCGAAGGTCGTGGTGTCGACCGCCCACACGCCCGCCGCGGCCGTCGGCGCGCCCGCGATCGGTGCCGACGCCGTCCTGGCGAAGCCGTTCGACATCGCCGCGTTCACCGAGACGGTGGAGTCGCTGCTGGGGGCCTGAGCGCCTCGCCGCGCGACGCCCATACTTGCCGTGATGGGGAAGGACCTCCGCGCCCAGAGCTTCGAGACGCTCGCGATCCACGCCGGGCAGGACCCTGAAGCCGGGACCGGCGCCGTCACCGTGCCGATCTTCCAGACGAGCACGTTCGCCCAGGAGGCCGTCGGCAAGGACAAGGGCTTCGACTACGCCCGCACGAACAACCCGACCCGCAAGGCCCTCGAGACCTGTCTCGCGGCCCTCGAGTCCGGCGGCTGGGGCCTCGCGTTCGCCTCCGGGATGGCCGGCGAGGACGCGATCGCGCACCTCCTGAACGCCGGCGATCACGTGGTCCTGGTCGACGACGTCTACGGCGGAACGTACCGCCTGTTCAAGCGGATCTACGAACGGCACGGGATCGGTCTCACCGCCGTCGACATGCGCGACCACAAGGCGGTGAAGCGCGCGATCACGAAGAAGACCCGACTGGTCTGGATGGAATCGCCGACGAACCCGATGCTGAAGGTCATCGACATCGCCGCGATCGCCGAGCTCGCGCACACGGCCAAGGCCCTCGCGGTCGTCGACAACACGTTCGCGAGCCCGTACCTGCAACGGCCGCTGCTGCTCGGCGCGGATCTGGTCACGCACTCGACGACGAAGTACCTCGGCGGTCATTCCGACGTCGTCGGCGGCGCGATCGTTGGCCGCTCGGCCGACCTGCACGAGCGTCTGAAGTTCATCCAGAACGCCGCCGGCGGGGTGCCCGGCCCGTTCGACAGCTGGCTCGTCCTGCGCGGGGCGAAGACCCTCGCGGTCCGGATGGAGCGGCACTCCGCCAACGGGATGGCGATCGCGGAGTGGCTCGACGCGCACCCGAAGGTGAAGAGCGTGAACTACCCGGGCCTGTCCGGGCATCCGCAGCACGCGCTCGCGCGGCGCCAGATGCGGAGCTTCGGCGGGATGCTCAGCTTCGAGCTCCGGACCGGCGGCGAGGCCGCGGCGAAGCGCGTCGCCGCCCGCACGCGGATCTTCGCCCTCGCGGAGTCGCTCGGCGGCGTCGAGTCGCTCATCGAGGTCCCGCTCGCGATGACCCACGGATCCGTGCGGGGCACGAAGCTCGCGCCGCCCGCCGGGCTCATCCGCCTGTCCGTCGGCATCGAGAACGTCGACGACCTCATCGCGGACCTCGCGCACGCGATCGGATGAACCTGGCGATCGCGTTCGGCGCGGGGATCCTCTCGTTCGTGTCGCCGTGCGTGTTGCCGATGGTCCCGGCGTACCTCGTCAACCTCGCCGGCGAGACCGCGCTCACCGGGACCGACCGGCGCCGCACCGTCGCGCACGCGGTCGTCTTCGTCGCGGGCTTCAGCGCCGTGTTCACGCTCCTCTGGATCGGGATCGCGCTGCTCGGGACGCTCGGAGCGTCGTTCGTCGTGTGGCTGCAGCGCGTCGGCGGGGTCCTGCTCATCGTGCTCGGGATGCACATGCTCGGGCTCATCACGATCCCGCTCCTCGAACGGTCCACGGATCTGCGGCTCGAGGGCCCGACCCCGGGCTATCGCCGGTCGCTGCTCATCGGCGTCGCGTTCGGCGCGGGGTGGACGCCGTGCATCGGCCCGTACCTCGCGCTCATCCTCACGATCCTCCTGGACCACGACGTCGCATCGGGCGCGGTCCTGCTCCTCGCGTACTCCCTCGGTCTCGGCGTGCCGTTCCTCCTGGTCGCCGGCGGCTTCGGGAGCGTGCGCCGGGGGCTCGACTGGGTCCGCGCGCACCTGCGGGCGGTCAACGCCGTCGGCGGTACGCTGGTCATCGTCATGGGCTTGCTGCTGCTCTCCGGTCAGCTCACCCGGCTGAACCAGCTGTTCAACTTCCTGCCGCTGCTGGGTTAGCGATGGTCCCGGCCCCGCGCGCGCTCGAGTCCCGACTGCAGCTGCCGCGCTGGATCGCCGCCCTGTTCGTCGGCATCATCGCCCTCGCGTCGGCGGCCGCGCTCATCGTGCCGCAGCTCCAGCCACGGCCGTACGTCGGGCAGACGAACGTCGGGGTGATCACGAGCGTCGTCGACGCGCCCGACACCGCGGGCCGCGTCGGCGCGAAGGCCCCGGACTTCGTCTGGGTGCAGCCCTCGGGCGAATCGATGCGCCTCTCCGCCCTGCGCGGCCGGCCGGTGGTCCTGAACTTCTGGGCGACCTGGTGCAAGCCGTGCGTGGCCGAGATGCCGCGCCTCGAGCAGGCCGCTCGCGACAACCCCGGCATCGCGTTCTACGAGATCGATCTCGACGAGGACGGCGCGAAGGTCCGTGGATTCTTCGATTCGCTCGAGCTCACCCACCTGATCCCGCTCATCGACGTCGGCTCGGCCGTCGCCCGCGCCTACGGGCTCGGCCAGGGCGTGCCGACGACGTTCTTCATCGACGCGGACGGGATCGTGCGGGCGACGCACCTCGGCGAGATGGATGTGCCGACCGTCGCGACGAACCTCAGCCTGGTGAAGCGATGACCGCCGAGGTCCGCCGGATCGGCCGGCCGGCCCCGCCGCGCCTGTACCGCGACGGGAAGCTCACCGACCTCGACCGCTCGCCGCCGCCGGAGCGCGCGATCTCGCTCAGCGTCGACGGGGAGGAGCTCGCGACCATCGCCTGCTCCCCGGTCCGCGTGATCGCGCTGGCCCTCGGGTTCCTGCGGGTCGAGGACATCATCCAGCGCGCCGAGGACGTCGCGCTCATGGAGGTCTGCGACGAGGAGACCGTCGTCAAGGTGCGACTCGCGCCGACGGCGCGCGCGGTGCCGCACGACCGCAAACGGATCCTCACCTCCGGCTGCGGCCGCGGCGTCACGTTCTCGCTCGACGTCGTGCCGGTCGAGGGCGGCATGACCGTGACGCCCGAGCAGGTCATGGGCTGGATGGAGGAGCTGCTCGACCGGGCCGCCGGGTACAAGGAGCACGGCGGCACGCACACCGCCGGCCTGTTCGGGACGGCCGGCCTCGAGCTCATCGTGGAGGACATCGGGCGCCACAACACCGTGGACCGCATCGCGGGCGAAGCGCTCCTCGCCGACCTCGACACGAGGGGGAAGGCGATCCTCACCTCGGGTCGCATCTCGAGCGAGATGCTGGTGAAGGCCTCGCGGCTCGGCTGCGGCGTCGTCGCGTCGCGCACGAGCCCGACCGAGCTCGCGGTCTCGCTCGCGATCGAAGCGAACGTCGCGCTCTGCGGCTACGTGCGCCGCGATCAGCTGCGGATCTTCCACGACGCCGGGAGGCTGGCGCTCTAAAGCCGCTCGATCATCTCCGCGTGCTCGCGCTCGTGGCCGGCGATCCAGCTGATCTCGCTCCGCTTCGGGTTCCAGGTGTGCGGGCCGAACGGACCAGCGTCCTCGGGCCACCGCTCGAGCTCCGCCAGCGGGCGAGCTCCAGCTCCACGTCCACTGCCGGCCGGCGCGGGCATCGGCGATCGCGTTCAGCACCGCGAGGTCGTAGCCGATGAGGTGGGCGAGCAGCTCCTTCGTCGTCCACCGGAGGCCCGGCCCGACCTGCGTCGCGAGGGCCTGCTGGTCGTGGCGATCGCGCGCCGCGGCGAGCCGGGCCGGCGCGGCCCGGATGCCG
>DASYXA010000042.1:0-19753 GCA_035935465.1 Candidatus Limnocylindria bacterium
CGAAGGACAAGCCGTTCCTCATGCCGATCGAGGACGTCTTCGGGATCAAGGGCCGCGGCACCGTCGCGACCGGCCGGGTCGAGCGCGGGATCGTGAAGGTCGGCGAAGAGGTCGAGATCCTCGGGATCCGCGACGCCCGCAAGGTCGTCGTGACCGGGGTCGAGATGTTCCGCAAGCTCCTGGACCAGGGCGAGGCCGGCGACAACGTCGGGCTGCTCCTGCGCGGGATCGAGCGCGAGGACATCGAGCGCGGCCAGGTCATCGCCAAACCCGGCTCGGTGAAGCCGCACACGAAGTTCCAGGCCGAGGTGTACGTCCTCACCAAGGAGGAAGGTGGCCGGCACACCCCGTTCTTCAACGGCTACCGGCCGCAGTTCTACATCCGGACCACCGACGTGACCGGCTCGGCCGAGCTCCAGCCGGGAGTCGAGATGGTCATGCCGGGCGACAACACGAACCTCACGGTCACGCTGATCACCCCGATCGCCCTCGAAGAGGGCCTCCGCTTCGCCATCCGCGAGGGCGGCAAGACCGTCGGCGCGGGCGTCTGCACGAAGGTCATCGAGTAAGAATGAGCACTCACTGTGTTCGTGATCATTCATCCGTCGGCCTCCTGACGGAGGCCATGTAATGGCGAAGCAGCGGATCCGGATCCGGCTCAAGGCCTACGACCACAAGCTCATCGACCAGTCCGCGGCGCAGATCGTCGAGACGGCGCAGCGGACCGGGTCGACCGTGACCGGGCCGGTCCCGCTGCCCACGCGCATCGAGAAGTTCACCGTCATCCGCAGCCCGTTCATTTACAAGGACTCGCGCGACCAGTTCGAGATCCGGACCCACAAGCGGCTCATCGACATCAACGACCCGTCGCAGAAGACGGTCGACGCGCTCATGAAGCTGAACCTTCCGGCGGGCGTCGACATCGAGATCAAGCTCTAACGGCGGCAAGGACGAACGAAATGACCGACGAGACGAGAACCGAAGAGCCGACCGAGGCGGCGCGCGGCGACCAGACGCCGCGTGGCGAGCAGGCGCCCGAGATGGGGAAGCCGCTCATCCTCGGCCGCAAGATCGGCATGCTCCAGCACTTCCGGCCCGATGGGTCGGCGGTGGCCGCGACCGTGATCGCGGCCGAGTCCAACATCGTGACCGCGGTCCGCACGAAGGAGCGCGACGGGTACTCCGGCCTGCAGCTCGGGTACGGCACCGTCGACAAGAAGAAGCTCACCAAGGCGCGCCTCGGCCACCTCAAGGAATCGGGCGCGATCGTGCAGCACCTGCGCGAGGTCCGGCTCGACTCGGTCGACGGGTTCAAGACCGGCCAGGCGATCGGCGTCGAGCGCTTCCAGCCGGGCGACAAGGTCGACGTGGTGGGGGTGTCGAAGGGCAAGGGCTTCCAAGGCCCGGTCCATCTGCATCACTTCTCGCGCGGTCCGAAGTCGCACGGCTCCGACCATCTGCGCCGGCAGGGCTCGGTCGGCTCCGGCACGACGCCCGGCCGGGTGTGGAAGGGCCTGCGCATGGCCGCCCACCAGGGCGCGAACAAGGTCACCGTGAAGAACCTCGAGATCCTGCGCGCCGACGCGGACCGGTCGCTCCTCGTGATCGCCGGCGCGGTGCCCGGAGCGCGCAACGGCATCGTCGTGGTGAGGAAGGCCTGATGGCTGAGAAGAAGACCACGCAACAGGGCTCGCGCGGCGCCGGCATGCAGAAGACCGCAGGCGCGCGCACGAAGGACGCGGCCGCGACGGTCGCGGCGAAGAAGGTCGCGGCGAAGGCCGCCAAGCCGGCGGCGAAGGCCGTCGCGGCGAAGCCGAAGGCCGTCGCGCGTCCGGCCACTCGCGCCGCCGCGCCGCGGCCGCAGCCCCGGGCAGCGGAGCCCACGCGCGAGCCACGAGCGAGGATCGAGGCGACGCCGCTGCCCACCGCCCCGGCCGGCCACGCGCCGGTCGTCGGCGCCGACGGCAGCTCAGCGGGCTCGGTCGCGCTGCCCGAGTCGCTCGCGAGCGCGAAGAAGCGCACCGGCGTGCTGTTCCAGGCCTTCACGGCCGCGCGCGCGAACGCGCGCCTCGGCACGGCCGCGACGAAGAACCGGTCGCGCGTCGCCGGCGGCGGCGCGAAGCCCTGGCGCCAGAAGGGCACCGGCCGGGCCCGTCAGGGCTCGACCCGCGCGCCGCACTGGCGTCACGGTGGCGTCGTGTTCGGCCCGAATGGCCGCACGTACTGGCAGCGGATCCCCGAGCGCATGCGCAAGGCCGCGTTCGGCGAGGCGTTCGCCGCACGCGCGGCCGAGGGCCGCGTGATCGTGTTCGACCAGATCGGCGGCCTCTCCGAGCGTCCGCGCTCGGCCGAGGTCTACGACTGGCTCGCGCGGATCGGCGACACCGGCAGGACGCTCATCGTCGGCGCCGAGGCGAACGAGGGTCACGGCCGGGCGATCGCGAACCTCGCCGACGTCGAGCTCCGCTCCGTCGTCTCGCTCAGGCTCGTTGATGTGCTCGGCGCCGAGACCGTCCTCGTCGCCCGTCCGGCGCTCGAGCTCCTCGCGGCACGCGCCGACGTCGCCGCGGTGAAGAAGGGGGTGTCGGCGTGAGAGGCGACATGGTCCTGGTCCGGCCGATCATCACCGAGAAGTCGATGACCGGCACGAACTCCGGCCGGTACACCTTCGCCGTCGCGAAGGCCGCGACGAAACAGGAGATCGCGCAGGCGGTCGCCGAGTCGTTCAAGGTCGACGTCGTCGCGGTGAACACCGCGACGGTGCACGGCAAGACCCGGCGCATCGGCAAGAGGATCGGCAAGCAGTCCGATTGGAAGAAGGCCGTCGTGACGCTGGCCGAGGGCCAGCGCATCGAGCGCTACTTCGTGGAGGGCGTCTGATGCCGCTGCGCAAGTACAAGTCGGTCACGCCGGTCCGGCGCTACCGCCAGACCGCGGACTTCACCGGCCTCACCAAGAAGCCGGCGGAGAAGGCGCTGACCGAGTCGACGGACCGCTCCGGCGGCCGCAACGCGAAGGGCCGCGTCACGATGCGGTACCGCGGCGGTGGCGAGAAGCGGCGCTACCGGATCATCGACTTCAAGCGGGACAAGGACGGGATCCCGGCGAAGGTGGTCGCCATCGAGTACGACCCGAACCGCTCGGCCCGGCTCGCGCTCCTCGTCTACAAGGACGGCGAGAAGCGCTACATCCTGGCGCCGCTCGACCTGAAGATCGGCGACTCGGTCCTGTCCGGACCGGAGGCCGAAGCCCGCCTCGGGAACTGCATGCCGCTCGAGAACATCCCGACCGGTACGCAGATCCACGGGGTCGAGCTCCAGCCCGGCCGCGGCGCGCAGCTCGTGCGCTCCGCCGGTGGGGTCGCGCAGCTCGTGGCGAAGGAAGGCGAGTACGCCCAGGTCCGGCTGCCGTCCGGCACGATCCGGATCATCCACGTGCGCTGCCGCGCGACGGTCGGCCAGCTCGGGAACATCGAGCACGAGAACGAGAAGATCGGCGGCGCGGGCCACAAGCGGCACATGGGCCGGCGGCCGCAGGTGCGAGGCGTCGTCATGTCGCCGCGCGATCACCCGCACGGCGGTGGTGAGGCGAAGTCGCCCGTCGGCGGCATGGCCCAGACCCCCTGGGGCAAGCCCGCGATGGGCCTCAAGACGCGCCGTAACCCGAAGACGGATCGCTTCGTGATCAAGCCGCAGAAGAAGAGGGGCAAGTAATGAAGGTACGAGTGAGCCACGGCTGTGCCGGGGCGAACGAGTCCCGACCGCTGGGGCAGTGTCCAGCGAAGCTGGAGATGGATCGATGAGCCGCAGCGTCAAGAAGGGCCCGTTCGTCGAGGACTCGTTGAAGAAGAAGATCGAGGCCCTCAACTCGCGCAACGAGAGGAAGGTCGTGAAGACCTGGTCGCGCCCGTCGGTGATCCTGCCGATCATGGTCGGCCACACCATCGCGGTGCACGACGGCCGGCGTCACGTCCCGGTGTTCATCACCGAGAACATGGTCGGCCACCGGCTCGGCGAGTTCGCCGCCACCCGCACGTTCAAGGGGCACGGACGCGGCGTCGCTGCCGAGACCGCCACGACCGTGAAGGCCGGGGCGTAGCGATGACCAGTCGAGTGAGGAGCGGCTTTGCCGCGACGAACGAGCACCGACCGCTGGGGCATGTCTCCGGCGTAGCCGGAGACTGAGATGGAAGTGAAGGCGAGCGCGATGTTCCAGCGCGTATCACCGCGGAAGGCCCGGCTCGTGACGGATCTCATCACCGGGAAGTCCGCCGTGGAGGCCATCTCGATCCTCGAGCACCTGCCCAAGGGCTCGGCGATCACGATCGGCCGCGTGGTGCGTTCGGCCGTCGCGAACGCGGAGAACAACTTCAACCTGACGCTCGAGAACCTCTACGTGAAGCGCGCGATGGCCGACGAAGGCCCGCGGATGAAGCGCGTGTGGATGCGCGGTCGGGGACGTCGCGATGTGAAGCTGCATCGCACCAGCCACATCACGGTCATCGTCGACGAGAAGACCCAGTGATGAGCGAGGAGCGGCTGTGCCGCGACGAGCGAGCTCGACCAGCCTTGAGCATGCCGACGAGGTGTGGAGGCGTCAGCCGACGCACCGAGCGGCTTGAGAAGGAGTCATAGCTGTGGGACAGAAGGTCCATCCGGTCGGGTACCGGCTCGGATTCACCAAGACCTGGAACGCGAAGTGGTTCGCGGAGGCGAAGAGCTACCGGACGCTCCTCAAGGAGGACATCGCCATCCGCTCCACCATCCGTGGCCGACTGCGCGACGCCGCGATCGCCCGGATCGACATCGAGCGCTCGACGAACCAGGTCACCGTCACGATCCAGACCGCCAAACCCGGCGTCGTCATCGGCAAGGGCGGCGCGAAGGTCGAGGAGCTCCGTCAGGCGCTCGGCAAGGCGACCGGCAAGGTCGTGAAGGTGAACATCTTCGAGATCCGCTACCCGGAGCTCGATGCCAACCTCATCGCCGAGAACGTCGCGCAGCAGCTCGAGCGGCGCGTGTCGTTCCGCAAGGTGCTGAAGCAGACGGTGTCGCGGTCGATGAAGGCGGGCGCGAAGGGCGTCCGCGTCGCGGTCGCCGGTCGCCTCGGCGGCGCCGAGATGTCCCGCCGCGAATGGGAGCGCGAGGGCCGCGTCCCGCTGCACACGCTCCGCGCCGACATCGAGTTCGGCCGCGCGATCGCGAAGACGACGTTCGGCACGATCGGGGTGAAGGCCTGGATCTACCGCGGGGACATCGAGCCCGCGCCGCGTCAGGTCTCGCAGAACGCCCCCGCGGCCGCGGCACGGCCGGCGGTCCTCGGGGCTCCGGCCGGCGGCGCGCCGGTGCCCGCGGCGGCGCCGGCGACGAGCGGTCCGGTGGGGACGCCGTAGATGCTGCAACCGAAGCGGCTCAAGCACCGGAAGTTCCAGCGCGGCCGCATGAAGGGCACCGCGTCGGGCGGCGCGTTCCTCGCGTTCGGCGACTACGCCCTCCAGGCGCAGGAGCCGTGCTGGATGACCGCGCGCCAGATCGAGTCCGCGCGTCGGGCCATCGTTCACCACCTGAAGCGCGGCGGAAAGGTCTGGATCCGGATCTTCCCGGACAAGCCGGTCACGAAGAAGCCGGCCGAAGTGCGGATGGGCTCCGGCAAGGGCGCACCCGACCACTGGGTCGCGGTCGTCAAGCCGGGCCGGATCCTGTTCGAGCTCGCCGGCGTCGATCGCTCGCTGGCGAAAGAGGCGATGCGGCTTGCGTCGTACAAGCTGCCGATCAAGACCAAATTCCTGAGCCGCGAAGGCGCGGAGGGTGAGAGCAGTGCAACTGAAGGACATGCGGCGGCTGTCTGACACCGAGCTCGCGGATGAGCTCAAGAACGCGAAGGAGGAGCTCTTCAACCTCCGGTTCCAGCTGGCTACCCGCCAGCTGAAGAACTATCGCGGCCTTCCGGCCGCGAGGAAGCGCATTGCACGCGCGCTGACGGTGATGGACGAACGAAAGACTGAGGCGGCGAATGGCTGAGAAGAAGACCACCGCGAAGAAGACGACCTCCACGGCGGAGAAGAAGACCGCGGCTGCGGCGAAGAAGACGACCGCCGCGGCCGAGAAGAAGACGACCGCCGCGAAGGGCGCGGCCGCCAAGAAGACGACTGCCGCGAAGACCGTGGCCAGGGCCGTGGCTCCGGCGGCCGCGAAGGTCCCGGCGGCGCCGGCGATCAAGCGCGCGCGCCCGCTCCGCCGCGCCCCGGTCGCGCAGGGCTCGGTCGCGGACTCCGCGCCGCACTCGTGGCGCCGGTCGCGTCGCCGCACGCGCGTCGGCGTCGTGAGCTCGGCGAAGCAGCCGCACACCGTGACCGTCGTCGTCGAACGGATGCGCGAGCACCCGCTGTACAAGAAGGTCATCCGCCTGCGCAAGAAGTACGCGGCGCACGACGCCGCCGGCGACGTGAAGGCCGGCGACCTCGTCCGTATCCAGGAGAGCCGCCCGTTCAGCGCCACGAAGCACTGGCAGGTGGTCGAGGTCCTCTCGCGTGCCGGTGAGGCCGGCGCGGCCGCGCCTCGCGTCGCGGACGTCGAGAAGTACCTCGAGCAGGCCGAGGGCGTCGACGCGATCCTCGCCCCGCAGCGTGAAGAGAAGCCCGAGCCCGTCGCCGAAGGGACCGCCGAATGATCCGGCCGTACACCCGCGTCCGCTGCGCGGACAACACCGGAGCCCGCGAGCTCTCGGTGATCCGCGTCCTGGGCAGCTCGACCGGCACGGGCGCATCGATCGGGGATGTCTTCATCGCCGCGGTGAAGCAGGCCATCCCGAACGCCCAGGTGAAGAAGGGCGACGTCGTGCGTGCGGTCGTCGTGCGCCAGACGAAGGAGTTCCGCCGGACGGACGGATCGCTCATCCGCTTCGACGACAACGCGGCCGTCCTCCTGACGCCCCAGAACCAGCCGCGCGGCACCCGCATCTTCGGACCGGTGGCCCGTGAGCTCCGCGAGCGCAACTTCATGAAGATCGTCTCGCTCGCGCCGGAGGTCCTCTAGATGACGACGAAGATCAAGAAGGGGGACGAGGTGCTCGTCCTCGCGGGCAAGGACCGCTACGACCGCGGCAAGGTGCAGGAAGTCGATCCGCGCAAGGGCACCGTGGTCGTGGCCGGCGTGAATACGGTCAAGCGGCACACGAAGGCCAACCCGAACAAGAACGTGAAGGGCGGCATCGTCGAGCAGCTCATGCCGCTCCCGCTGGGCAAGGTGATGCTCGTCTGCCCGCACTGCAACAAGCCCGCGCGCGTCGGCTATCGCATCGAGAACGATGCGAAAGAGCGCTTCTGCAAGAACTGTGGCCAGGGTCTGGCGACGGAAGGGGCGGAGTAGCGATGACGACCGAAGTCAAAGCCCCGGACAAAGAGAAGCCGCAGAAGACATCGCCGTCGAAGCGCAAGTCCACGACCGCGGCGCCGCAGGCCACCTCCAGCGGCGAGATGCCGAAGGTCCCGAGCCTGCTGCAGGAGCGGTACGAAAAGACGGTGAAGGACGAGCTGCGCAAGCAGTTCAGCTACGGCAATGTCATGCAGGTCCCGCGCATCGAGAAGATCGTGCTGAACATCGGGATGGGTGAGTCCATCGGTAACGCCAAGACGATGGACGCCGCCGCGAACGACCTCGCCATCATCACCGGCCAGCGGCCGGTCGTGACGAAGTCGCGCAAGGCCATCTCGAACTTCCGGCTCCGCGTGGGGATGCCGATCGGGCTCAAGGTCACCCTGCGCGGCCCGCAGATGTGGCACTTTCTCGAGAAGCTCGTCACGGTCGCGCTCCCGCGCATCCGTGACTTCCAGGGCATCCCCGAGCGCAGCTTCGATGGACGCGGCAACTACTCGCTCGGCCTCAAGGAGCAGCTCGTGTTCCCGGAGATCGAGTACGACAAGATCGACCGGCTCCGCGGCCTCGAGATCACGATCGTGACGACGGCGAAGACCGACGAGGAAGGGCGTGCCCTGCTCAAGGCGCTCGGCATGCCGTTCCGCACGGCCCAGGGGGGTAGCTAGGTGGCGAAGCTCAGCCTGATCCTCAAGTCGCAGAAGACCCCGAAGTTCAAGACCCAGGGGTACCACCGCTGCCAGGTGTGCGGCCGCGCGCGCGGCTACATGCGGAAGTTCGGCCTGTGCCGGATCTGCTTCCGCGAGCGCGCGCTCGTCGGCGAGCTGCCGGGCGTGACGAAGTCGAGTTGGTGAGAAACGCATCATGACGACAGAGATGACCACGACCCCAGAGCCCCAGGCGCCGCGGCCGGAGCGTGCCGAGGGCGAGGCCCCGCGTCCGCGCCGCGTGATCGTGCCGAAGGCGCGCCGCCCGCGCGGCGTCGCCGTCAACGACCCGGTCGGCGACATGCTGACGCGCATCCGGAACGCGTCGGGGGCCCGTCACGAGACGGTGCTGATCCCGTCGAGCCGGATCAAGATCGAGATCGCCCGCATCCTGAAGGCCGAAGGGTTCATCGGTCCGTACCGGACCGAGGCCGCGAGCGAGCGCAAGGCGACGAAGGAGAGCGAAGTGCTCCCCGCCGGCACGCAGCTCGTGGTGACGCTCAAGTACATCGGCGGCAAGACCTCCGCGGTCTCGGGCATCCGGCGCATCAGCCGGCCGGGCCTGCGGGTCTACGCGCGCAAGACGGAGATGCCCCGGGTGCTCGGTGGTCTGGGCATCTCGATCGTGTCGACCTCGTCGGGCCTCATGACCGGCCGCGAGGCCGAGAAGAAGGGCCTCGGCGGCGAGGTCCTGGCGTACGTCTGGTAAGGACGAAGAGGATATGAGTCGCATCGGCAGGCTTCCCGTGACGCTCCCCAAGGGCGTCGACGTGAAGATCAACGGGCAGGACGTCTCGGTCAAGGGACCGAAGGGCGAGCTGCGCCGCGCGTTCCACCCGCTCGTGAAGGTGGCGCAGTCCGACGCCACGCTCACGGTCGTGCGCGCGAACGAGAGCCAGCAGGCGAAGGCGATCCACGGGCTCTCGCGCTCGCTGCTCGCGAACATGGTCGAGGGCGTGGCCACCGGCTACACCCGCGACCTCGAGATCAGCGGCACCGGCTACCGCGCGACGCTCGCGGGCAAGAAGCTGCAGCTCGCGCTCGGCTACTCGCACCCGATCGAGATCGATCCGCCGGCCGGCATCAGCTTCGCCCTCGAGACCCCGCAGAAGGTGCGGGTCGCGGGCGCGGACAAGGAGACCGTCGGCGAGATCGCAGCGAAGATCCGCGCGCTCCGCGTCCCGGACCCGTACAAGGCGAAGGGTGTGAAGTACGCGGGCGAGTACATCCGCCGCAAGGCGGGCAAGGCCGGCAAGGTCGGCGCGAAGGCCTAGGGGAGGAGCGGTATGGCATTCACCGAACGCGACGAGGCACGGCAGAAGCGGCACCGCCGCTTGCGGGCCCGGATCGCGGGCACCGCGGACCGTCCGCGCCTCGCCGTCTACCGCTCGCTCGACCAGATCTACGCGCAGGTCATCGACGACCGCAGCGGGCGCACGCTGGCGGCGGCCTCGAGCCTGCTCGAGGGGGGCTCGGCCCCCGCCGGCAAGGCCGCGCCCGGCCGCACGAAAAAGACCGATGCGGCTGCCTCCGTCGGCGCGAAGATCGCCGAGAAGGCGAAGGCCGCGGGCATCGAAGAGGTCATCTTCGACCGCGGTGGCTACCGCTACCACGGTCGCGTGAAGGCGCTCGCCGACGCGGCACGTTCGAACGGATTGAGGTTTTGAAGATGAGAACGAGTGAGGAGCGGCGTTGCCGCGACGAACGAGTCCACACCGCTGGGGCGTGTCTCCGGCGAAGCCGGAGATTGACCTAATGGCACGGATCGACGCGAACCGGCTCGAGCTCACCGAACGGGTGGTCCAGATCAACCGCGTGTCCAAGGTCGTGAAGGGTGGACGGCGGTTCAGCTTCTCGGCCATCGTCGTGGTCGGTGACGGCCGCGGGCACGTCGGCGCGGGCCTCGGGAAGGCCGACGAGGTCCCCGAGGCCATCAAGAAGGGTGTCGAGGACGCGAAGAAGCACCTCATGCTCGTGCCGCTCGTGGACCGGACGATCCCGCACCCCGTCACGGCCGACTTCGGCGCGGCGAAGGTCCTGCTCCGGCCGGCGTCGAAGGGCACCGGCGTCATCGCCGGCGGCTCGGTGCGCGCGGTCGTCGAGTCGGCGGGGATCCACGACATCCTCTCGAAGTCGCTCGGTAGCACGAACCCGGTGAACGTCGTCATGGCGACGATGGAAGCGCTCGGCATGCTTCGCTCGGCGCAGACCGTCGCCGACACGCGCGGCCTCGAGCGCCCGAAGCGCGCCGCCGCGGAAGAGCCGGTCGCCGTCTCATGAGTCGCCTCGAGATCCGCCAGCACAGAAGCGCGATCGGCGAGAAGCAGTCCGCCAAGGGCACCCTTCAGGCCCTCGGCCTGAAGCGCACCGGCCAGCGCGTGTCGCACGAGGACACGCCGGCGTTGCGCGGGATGCTCCGCAAGGTCGCCCACCTCGTCGAGGTCGGCGACGGAAAGGCCGCACGATGAAGACCCATGATCTCCGGCCCCAGCGGGGCTCGCGGCACAGCACGCGGCGCGTCGGCCGCGGGACCGCGGCCGGTCAGGGCAAGACCGCCGGCAAGGGCACCAAGGGCCAGCTCGCACGGAGCGGCCCGGGCCTTCCGGCGTGGTTCGAAGGCGGCCAGATGCCGCTGCACATGCGCCTGCCGAAGCTCCGCGGCTTCAAGAACCGGCTGCGCGTCGAGTTCGTCGCGCTGAACGTCGGTCAGCTCAAGACCTACGCCGTGAACGGCAAGGTCTCGCCGGAGACGCTCGCCTCGAAGGGGCTCATCGATCCCGCGGCGAAGGTGAAGCTCCTAGCGGACGGCGAGCTCGGGCAGAAGCTCGAGGTGCACGCGCACCGGGTGTCCGGCGCCGCGCGCAAGAAGATCGAGTCCGCGGGCGGCACGGTGGTGCTCATCGACGCGGGGACCAGCTAGCGCGTGAAGGTCTTCGAGACGTTCCGGGACGCCTTCCGGGCACCCGACCTCCGCGTCAAGATCCTGTTCACCCTCGCGATGCTGCTGGTCTTCCGGTTCCTCGCGCACGTGCCGCTCCCGGGCGTCGACCAGACGCAGCTCACGGCGGTGCTCCAGAACAACGCGTTGCTCGGGCTGCTCGACCTCTTCTCGGGTGGCGGCCTGGCGCGGTTCAGCGTCGTCGCGCTCGGGGTGAACCCGTACATCAACGCCTCGATCATCATGACGCTCCTCAACCAGACCATCCCGCCCCTCGAGCGCCTGTCGAAGGAAGGCGAGTATGGCCGGAACAAGATCAACGGCTACACCCGGATGCTCACCGTGCCGCTGGCGCTGCTCCAGGGCATCGGCGTGTCGGTGTTCATGCAGCGCTCGGGCGTGCTGACGGGCTTCGGCCCGGCGAATCTCGGCCTGACCCTCGCGATCCTCGCCACGCTCACCGCCGGGACGCTCATCCTCATGTGGCTCGGCGAGCTCATCAGCGAGCGCGGTATCGGCAACGGCATCAGCTTCATCATCTTCGCCGGCATCGTCGGCCGGCTGCCCACCACGGTGCAGCAGACCCTCGCCGTGCAGACGAACTACTTCGCCCTGGCCATGTACGCCCTGATCGCGGTGCTCGTGATCGCGGCGATCGTGTTCATCCAGGAGGGCCAGCGCCGCGTGCCGGTGCAGTACGCGAAGCGCGTCCGCGGGACCCGGATGTACTCGGGTGGCGCGACGCACATCCCGCTCCGCGTGAACAGCGCCGGTGTGATCCCGATCATCTTCGCGATCTCGATCCTCCTCCTCCCGAGCCAGGTCGCGCAGTACTTCACCAACAGCGACACCGTTTGGCTGCGGAACGCCGCGACCTTCATCCTCAACGCGTTCCAGAACACCGTGCTGTACAACGGCGCGTACTTCGTCCTCGTCGTCGCGTTCACGTTCTTCTACACGGCGTTCACGTTCGTGCCGAACGACGTGGCCGACAACATCAAGCGCTACGGCGGCTTCATCCCCGGCATCCGGCCGGGCCGCCCGACCGCGGAGTTCCTCGGCCGGGTCGTCACGCGCATCACGATCGCGGGCGCGCTGTTCCTCGGCGTCGTCGCGGTCATGCCCACGCTCGTCGGCGACCTCACCGGCGTGCAGACGCTCCGGCTCGGCGGCACGAGCATCCTCATCGTGGTCGGCGTGGTCGTCGAGACGATGAAGCAGCTCGAGGCCCAGCTGCTCATGCGCAGCTACGAGGGCTTCATCCGGTGATGGCGGAGCGCGAGGTTCGTGCGCGGAAAGCCGGCGTTCCGTCGTGGGACATCGTGCTCATGGGACCGCCCGGTGCCGGCAAGGGCACTCAGGCGAAGCTCTTCAAGGACACCACCGGCTGGACGCACCTGTCCACCGGCGACCTCTTCCGGCAGCACCTGCGGCTCGGGACCGATCTCGGGCGCATCGCCCGCTCCTACATGGATCACGGTGACTACGTCCCCGACGACGTGACCGTGCGGATGGTGCGTGACTTCATCCGCGAGCGTCCGGTCGACGAGCCGCTGCTGTTCGACGGCTTCCCCCGCACGGTGGCGCAGGCGGTCGAGCTCGACCGGCTGCTCGAGGACAAGGGCCGGCGGATCGGGCGGGTGCTCCTGCTCGACGTCCCGCGGCCGGAGCTCGAGCGTCGGATGCTCAGCCGGGCCCACCAGGAGGGCCGTACCGACGACACGCCGGAGATCATCCGCCGCCGCTTCGACGTCTACGAGGATCAGACCCGCCCGGTCCTCGACTACTACGAGAAGAAGGGCCTCCTTCAGCGCGTGCCGGCCAGCGGATCGGTCGAGGACGTCAACCGCGAGCTGCGGCGGGCGGCGAGCTGATGGTCACGCTCAAGAACGCCGAGCAGATCGCGAAGATGCGCGAGGCCGGGAAGATCGTCGCCGCGATGCTCGCGGCCAGCCGCGACGCGGTGAAGCCTGGCATCACCACCGCCCAGCTCGATCGCATCGCCGCCGACGTGCTCGCGAAAGCCGGCGCGGCCAGCTCGTTCCTCGGCTACTACGGCTACCCGGCGACGATCTGCACGTCGGTGAACGAGCAGATCGTCCACGGCATCCCGTCGGATCGGAAGCTCAGAGCGGGCGACATCGTGAGCATCGATGCGGGCGCGATCGTGGACGGCTGGCACGCCGACGGCGCGATCACGGTGCCGGTCGGCACGGTGTCGGCCGAGGCCGAGAAGCTCATTCGCGTCACGCGGGAGTCGCTCAACCGCGGGATCGCCGCCGCGACGGTGGGGAACCGTCTGGGGGACATCGGCGCCGCCGTGCAGCAGTACGTCGAGAGCGAGGGCTACTCGGTGGTCCGCAACTACGTCGGCCATGGGATCGGCCGGGCGATGCATGAGGACCCGCAGGTGCCGAACTACGGCACGGCCGACCTCGGCCGCGCGATCAAGGAGGGCCTCTGCATCGCGATCGAGCCGATGGTCAACATCGGCGGGATCGCGACGCGGGTCCTCGACGACCACTGGACGGTCGTGACCGAGGACGGCAGCCTTTCGGCCCATTTCGAGCACACCGTGGCCTGCGTAGCCGGTGGAACGGTCGTGCTGACGCGCACTGATGAGGTCGGCAGCAGCGCCGGTCGCGAGAAGGCGGGGGCTGTCGCGTGAACAGCAGTTGCCCGAATCGTGCGGTTTTGGTACAGTTTTGCTTCCCGCGGCGCACGGCCTCGGAGCACGTTGCGTCAGGAGAGCATGGCCAGCAGTAAGCCGAGCAACAAGGACGTCATCGAGGTGGAGGGCACGGTCTCCGAAGCCCTCCCCAACGCGATGTTCAAGGTGGAGCTCCAGAACGGCCATGCGGTCCTGGCACACATCTCCGGGAAGATGCGGATGAACTTCATCCGGGTCGTCCCGGGCGACAAGGTCCTCGTGGAGCTGTCGCCATACGACCTCAAGCGGGGTCGCATCACGCGAAGGGTGAGGTACTAGGTGAAGGTCCAGGCGAGCGTCAAGAAGCGCTGCGACAAGTGCAAGATCATCCGGCGCGATGGCGTGAACCGCGTCATCTGCTCCGAGCCGAAGCACAAGCAGCGGCAGGGATAGGGGAGACAGATGGCTCGGATCGCCGGCGTCGACATCCCGCGCGAGAAGCGCGCTGACGTGTCGCTGCGCTACATCTTCGGCATCGGCCCGACCACGGCGCGCGAGGTCCTCGACGAGGCCCGGGTGGACCACGCGATCCGCGTCCGCGACCTCACCGAGGCCCAGGTCGCGAAGATCCGCGAGGTCATCGACCGCAAGTTCACCGTCGAAGGCGATCTCCGGCGCGAGGTGGCGCTGAACATCAAGCGCCTCCAGGAGATCGGCTCGTACCGCGGGCTCCGCCACCGCAAGCAGCTTCCGGTGCGTGGCCAGCGGACCCGGACGAACGCGCGCACGCGCCGCGGCGCGCGCAAGACCGTCGCCGGTAAGAAGAAGACCGCGGCCAAGACGTAGCAGAGAAGAGAAGGGACGAACGTGAGCCAGGAAAAGGCCGAGAAGGCGGAGAAGCCAGCCCCGCCCGAGGGGGGCGCGAAGCCCGCGCCGCGCCGCAAGCGCGAGAAGCGGACCGTGCCGCGTGGCGCCGCGCACATCAAGGCGTCGTTCAACAACACGATCGTCTCCCTCACCGACCCGCAGGGGAACGTGATCGCGTGGGCCTCCGCCGGCGCGTCCGGCTGGAAGGGCTCGCGCAAGAGCACCCCCTACGCCGCGCAGGTCACCGCCGAGAACGCGGCACGCAAGGCGATGGATCAGGGCCTCCGCACGATCGAGGTGTTCGTCCGCGGCCCGGGCGCCGGCCGCGAGGCCGCGATCCGCGCCCTCGAGGCGACCGGCCTCGAGGTCACCGCCATCACCGACGTCACGCCCATCCCGCATAACGGCTGCCGCGCTCCGAAGCGGCGCCGGGTCTAGAGGAGAACGAATGGCTCGCTACACCGGACCGGTCTGCCGCCTGTGCCGCCGCGAAGGGATGAAGCTCTACCTGAAAGGCGAGAAGTGCGTGACGAAGTGCACCTTCGAGAAGCGCAGCTCGCCGCCGGGCATGCACCAGCAGCGCCGGCGGAAGGTTTCCGACTTCGCCCTGCAGCTCCGCGAGAAGCAGAAGGCCCGCCGCATCTACGGGGTCCTCGAGAGGCAGATGAAGAACACCTTCGACAAGGCCACCGAGCAGCGCGGCGCGACCGGTGAGGTCCTCCTCGAGCTCCTCGAAGCGCGTCTCGACAACGTCGTGTATCGCTCGGGCTTCGCGAAGTCCCGTTCGCAGGCCCGCCAGCTCGTGAGCCACGGGCACATCAACGTGAACGGCAAGCGCACCTCGATCGCGAGCTACACGGTGAAGGCCAACGACACCGTCGCGGTGGTCGAGTCGTCCCGCGAGTCGCAGTACTTCAAGGACGTGCTCGCGTGGGCCAAGACCCAGACCCGACCGGCGTGGCTCGAGGTCGATCCCGAGTCGTACACCGCGCGCATCGCGTCCGACCCGAAGCGGGAACAGATCGAGACGCAGGTCGATACGCAGCTCATCGTCGAGCACTACTCCCGATGACGGCGAAGCCGGCATCGGGAGCTGACCGCGCGAGGCAAGCGGTCAGACACAGCCGGTAGCTACAGGAAGGAACAAGACCGATGTCCATCGTTGAACTGGAATACCCGAAGATCGAGCGCCTCGAGGGCGACGACCGCCACGCGCGGTTCGTCTGCGAGCCCCTCCCCGCGGGCTACGGCACCACGCTGGGCAATTCGCTCCGCCGGGTGCTCCTCTCGTCGCTGCCCGGCGCGGCCATCACCGCGGCCCGGATCCGCGGCGTCGCACACGAGTTCTCCACGATCCCGGGGGTCAAGGAAGACGTCGTCGAGATCGTGCTCAACCTCAAGAACGTGCGGCTCCGTTCGTTCGCGAGCGAGCCGGTCACGCTCACGCTCGAGAAGACCGGGCCGGGCGACGTCACCGCCGCCGACATCCAGGCCACGAGCGAGATCGAGGTCGTGAATCCCGAGGCGAAGATCGCGACGCTCGAGCCGGAGGCCTCCCTGTGGATGGAGCTGACGGTCGAGACCGGCCGCGGCTTCACCTCGGGCGACAAGAAGGAAGGGCTTCCGATCGGGGTCATCCCGATCGACGCGCTCTTCTCGCCGGTCAAGCGCGTGAACTTCTCCGTCGAGAACACCCGCGTCGGCCAGGTCACGGACTACGACCGCCTGATCCTCGAGGTCTGGACCGACGGCACGACGCCGCCGGACGAAGCCGTCGCGCAGGGGTCGCAGATCCTCATCCAGCAGTTCTCGCTGTTCACCGGGCTCACCCGCTCGCAGGCCGCGCTCGCGCCGGCGCCGCGCATGAACGGCAGCTCGCTGCCCTCGGTGATCGCCGACATGCCGATCGAGGACCTCGACCTGCCGCAGCGCGCGTTCAACTCGCTCAAACGGCACGGGATCACGAAGGTCGGCCAGCTCCTCCAGACCCCGGACGAGGAGCTGCTCCGGATGCGCAATTTTGGCAAGAAGTCCCTCGACGAGATCAAGGAGCGCCTCGCCGCCCGTGGCCTCATCGAGGCGCCTGAGCCGAGCGCGCTGACCGAGACCTCCGACGAGCAGGAGCAGCCGGCCGAGGACGTCGAAGAGACCACCGCTGACGACGAGCTCGTCAGGGACGAGGAGCGTTAGGCCCGATGCCACATCAGGTCCACCAGCGGAAGTTCGGCCGGCAGACCGGGCATCGGAAAGCGATGCTCCGGAACCTGACCCTGTCCGTGCTCCGCTACGAGTCCGTGAAGACCACCGAGGCGAAGGCCAAGGAGGTCCGCACGTTCGTCGACGGGATGATCGTGCTCGGCAAGGATGGCTCGCTCGTCGCGCGCCGCACGGCCATCGGCTGGCTCCCCGAGCAGGAGATCGTCGAGAAGCTGTTCACCGACCTCGCCGAGCGCTACGCAGACCGTCAGTCGGGCTTCACCCGCACGACGCGTCTGCCGCGCCGGGTGGGGGACAGCGCGCCGATGATGCTCGTCGAGCTCATGCCGGGCGTCGAGGAGAAGGCCGAGCCCGAGGCGCAGGCGAAGCCGCGCCGCCGGCTCGCGCTACCGCGCCGCAAGACGACCGAGAAGACGTCGTCCGAGGCCGGCGAAGCTCCGGCGAAGAACACGACCACCGCGAAGAAGACGACGGCGACCAAGAAGAAGACCGTGAAGGCCAAGGCCTAACGAACTACCGGGCACGCGTCGCCTACGACGGGACCGCGTTCGCGGGGTTCCAGGTCCAGGACGGCGCGCGGACGGTGCAGGGCGAGCTGGAACGGGCGCTCGCGACGATCTGCGACGAACCGGTGCGCATCGCCGGGGCGGGACGGACGGACGCGGGGGTCCACGCGATCGGGCAGGTCATGAGCTTCCGGACGGCGAGCCTGCTGGACGGAGCGAAGCTGGGACGGGGGGTCAACGCCCTCCTACCCTGGGACATCGCGATCTCGGCGCTCGAGCCATGCGGGGAACGATTCCACGCCCGGCACTCGGCGACGGGACGCACATATGAATACCGGCTTCGGATCGGATCGGACCGCGATCCGCTCGAGCGCTGGGCGTACCACCATCCCGCCCCGTTGCGGCTGGATGCGATGCGCGAGGCGAGCGCCGCGCTGGTCGGACGTACCGACTTCGGGGCGTTCGCGATCGGCGAGGGCGGCACCCGGACGGTGCGGAAGGCAGCGTGGACCCGGGAGGGCGAGCTCCTGCGATTCGAGATCGAAGCCGACGCGTTCCTCCGGGGGATGGTCCGCGGGATCGTGGGGACCCTGCTCTGGGTGGGACGCGGCAAGATCGACGTCGAGCGGTTCGGCGAGATCGTGCGGTCGAAAGACCGGGCGGTGGCCGGGCCGAGCGCGCCGGCGCGGGGACTCTGTCTGGTGAGCGTGGCGTATGACGAGAACGAAAGACCGAGGCGTGAAGAGAATGACCAGGATCACGACAAAGACGAAGAGCGCGAAGACGAGTGAGGTCGAGCGCCACTGGCGCGTCATCGACGCGGACGGCGCGGTGCTCGGTCGCCTCGCGACGCAGGCGGCGGCCACGCTGCGTGGCAAGCACAAAGCGTCCTTCACGCCGAACCTCGACACCGGCGACCCGGTCGTGATCGTGAATGCCGCGAAGATCAAGGTCACCGGGAAGAAGCGCTCCGACAAGATGTACATCCGGCACTCCGGCTACCCCGGTGGCTTCAAGGCCGAGACGCTCGAGCGCCTGCTCGCCCGCCGGCCGGAGGAGGTCGTGCGCCGCGCGATCCGCGGGATGCTCCCGCAGAACCGCCTCGGCGAGCAGATGTCCCGCAAGCTGTTCGTGTACGCGGGCTCCGAGCACCCGCACCAGGCCCAGCGGCCCGAATCGCTCGCGATGGAGAAGCGCTAGATGAAGACCATGCCGTACTTCCAGGGCACCGGTAGCCGCAAGACGAGCGTCGCCCGCGTGCGGCTCGTTCCCGGCGAGGGCACGGTCGTCGTCAACGGCAAGCCGCTCGAGGAGTACTTCGGGCGCGACGGATACTCCGAGGCCGCGCTCCAGCCGTTCACCGTCACGAACACCGCCCGTCGCTTCAACGCGATGGTGAAGGTGGCCGGCGGCGGCGAGTCGGGCCAGCTCGGCGCGATCCGTCACGCGATCTCGCGCGCCCTCCTCCAGGTGGACGCCGAGCACCGCGCCGTCCTGCGCAAGGCGGGGCTGCTCACGCGCGATCCGCGCGCGAAGGAGCGGAAGAAGCCCGGTCTGAAGCGGGCGCGCAAGGCGCCGCAGTTCACGAAGCGCTGAGCAGCTTTCTTCGGGGGCAGCGTTCGTGCGGCCGAGCCCGGCTGTGCCGGCCTCGGCCGAGCCCCAGTCAAGGCAGCGCACACTAGTCGCGGTGGCAGCGGTCCAGGACTTCAACTACAAGGTCGCGCTCGCGTCCGGCCTGCGCGAGCTGCAGGCCGGACGGCTGCGTCAGGCCGAGCAACAGTTCAGCTATCTCTGCGCGAAATTCCCGGACGCCGTGGGCGGCTACCGCGGGCTGGCGAAGGTGCGGATGGAGCAGGCCGACCGGCCCGGCGCGCTCACCGTCCTGCGCGATGGTGCCGCGAAGCTCGCGAGGGCCGGCCAGCACGACGGCGTCGTCGCCCTCCTGACCGAGGCGCTGCAGCTCGATCCGCTCGACCTCGCGGCGCATCGCCGTCTCGCCGCGGCCCATGCGCTTGCCGGAGAGCTCGACGCCGCCGCGGCCGAGTACGCCCGGTTCGCGCACGCGCTGCGGCAGACCGATCCGAGCGGCGCGCAGCGTGACGTGCGCTACGGGCTCGACGCGTTCGGCGCGGTGCCCGGCCTGCTGACCCTCGCGGCCGAGCTCGGCATCGATACGAGCGCCGTCGCGCCGCCGACGCGTCCGGCGACGCCGCCGCGGGTGGAAGCCCCGCCGGTCCCGGCGGGTGCGATCCCCGGCGTGCCGCGTCGCGGGCGCAGGGACAAAGGGACGAGCGCGGACCGGGAGCCGGCCGCGGACGCGGCTGTCGATCCGCGGCTCGGAGCCCAGGACGCGCTCGATCTTTCGGCGCGGTCCGGGGCGGCCGACCCGGTCGCGCCGGAGCCCGCGCCGCCGCAGCCCTGGGCGCCATCCGCACCGCTGCCATCACGTGAGCGCGTCCCGGAGCCCGAGCTCGATGCGTCGGAGGATCCGATCG
>DASYXA010000043.1:0-3181 GCA_035935465.1 Candidatus Limnocylindria bacterium
AAGAACACCGCCGCGTTCATCGCGGCGCTCGAGGCGGCGTCGTTCACGGGTCCCGGTGGCGACTTCGCGTTCGACCGCGCGACGCACGCCGCGGTGCAGGACGTGTACATCCGCGAGGTCCGCGCATCGGGCAGCTCGCTCGTGAATGCCGTGGTCGAGAGGATCGCGGGCGTGAGAGACCCGGCGCAGTAGGCTGGGGCCTAAGCACATGCGTTCGCATCGCGTACTTCCGGCATTGCGCGCCGCGCCCTCGCTCTCGATGCGTTGGCTGCGACCACTCTCCGTGTCGTCGCAGCTGCTGCTCCTGCAGGTGGCGATCGTCGCCGCCACGGTCGTCATCGGCGCGTTCGCCTCGTACGCCCTCGTGTCCTCGCAGATCGACGACCAGTACAAGCAGCGCGCCCTCGCGATCGCGTACGCCGTCGCAGCCACGCCCGACGTCGTCGAGGCGATGAACGGGCCGGACCCCTCGAAGGTCATCCAGCCCATCGCCGAGGCGATCCGACGCTCGGTCGGCGCCGACTTCGTCGTCGTCGCCAATCGGGATGGCATCCGCTATTCCCACCCGAACCCGGCCAACCTCGGCAAGCGCGTCTCGACCGATCCGAACCAGACGCTGGCGGGCGACGTCTACATCGGCTTTCAGGAGGGCACCCTCGGCCGATCCCTCCGCGCGAAGGTCCCGGTCATGGACGCCGATCAGGTGATCGGCATCGTCTCGGTCGGGTTCCTCGAGGCGCAGCTCGCCCAGAAGCTCGCGCAAGCGCTCCCGACGATGACGCTGACGGTGCTCCTCGCCCTGGCGCTCGGGATCGGCGGCTCGCTGATCCTCGCCCGGCGGATCGACCGCCAGACGTTCGGGCTCGGGCCGCGCGAGATCGCCGGCCTGCTCGAGCAGCGCGACGCGATGCTGCACGGGATCCGCGAAGGCGTCCTGGCCCTCGACACCGCGGGGCGCGTCGCGCTCGCGAACGACGAGGCCCTGCGGCTGCTGGGTCTTCCGGCGGCCATCGCCGGCCGGCCGTTGCGCGAGCACGTGCCCGACGGCCGCGTCCGCGAGGTGCTCGAGGGCGCGGGATCGGGGCTCGATCAAGTCGTGCTCGCCCGGGACCGCACGCTCGTCGTCAACCGGAAGCCCGTAACCATCCGCGGCTCCGATGTCGGCGCCGTCATCACGCTGCGCGACCGGACCGAGCTCGAGGCGGTCCTGCGCGAGCTCGACACCGCCCGCGACCTCACGCAGGCGCTGCGCGCGCAGGCGCACGAGTTCTCCAACAAGCTGCACGTCCTCGGCGGGCTGATCGAGCTCGGGCGGCTCGACGAGGCGATCCGCTTCGTGGCCGAGACGTCGCTCGTCCACCAGGAGCTCATCGATCTCGTCCAGGAGCGCATCGCCGATCCCGCGCTCGCGGCCCTGCTCGTCGCGAAGGCCGCGCTCGCCTCGGAGCGGCGCGTGGAGCTCCGCCTCGCGCCCGACGCCCGGCTGCCCCTGCACCTCACCGACGTGCGCGACCTGATCACCGTGGTCGGGAACCTCGTGGACAACGCGATCGACGCCGCGTCCGGCGCGGAGAACGGGTGGGTCGAGGTGAGCCTGCATGCCGAGGCCGGCGGTACCGCCGTGCGGGTGCGCGACTCCGGCCCGGGCGTCGAGACGAACGTCGTGGACGAGATCTTCCGCGAGGGCTACTCCACGAAGGGCGGCGGCGCCCACTACGGGATCGGCCTCGCCCTCGTCCGCCAGGTCGTGCAGCGGAACGGCGGCTGGGTGCGCGTGACCACCGAGGGCGGCGCGGTGTTCAGCGCGCTCGTCCCGGGATCCCCGCGATGAGCGTGCCGCCGGGGCCCGGCGAGATCCGCACCCTGATCGTCGAGGATGATTACCGCGTCGCCGAGATCCACCGCGGATTCATCGAGCGCCTCGCGTCGTTCTCGGTCGTCGGCGTCGCCCACACCGCCGCTGATGCGCTCGATCGCGCCGAACGTGACCGGCCCGAGCTGGTCCTCCTCGACATCTACCTGCCGGATCGTTCCGGGCTCGAGGTGCTGCGCGAGCTGCACGCGACCGGCCGGCCCCCGGTCGACGTGATCGCGATCACCGCGGCGAACGATGTCGAGACGCTCCGCTCGGCGCTGCAGGGCGGCGTCGTGCACTACCTGGTGAAGCCGTTCCAGTTCAACGCGTTCCGCGAGAAGCTCGAGAGCTACGCCGCGCTCCGGTCGCGGCTCCGTCAGGTCCGCGAGGTGGACCAGCGGGAGATCGACGAGCTCTATGCGACGCTGCGCTCGGGTTCGGGGCTGGATCTCCCGAAGGGGCTGTCTCCGGCGACCCTCGCGCTCGTCGCGCGCACGCTCCGCGAGAGCGACCGAGACCTCTCGGCCGAAGACGTCGCCGAGCGGACCGGGGTGAGCCGGGTCACCTCGCGCCGGTACCTCGACCGGCTGGTCCGGTCGGGGCTCGTCGACGTGACCATGCGCTACGGCAAGGCCGGCCGTCCCGAGCATCGGTTCCGCTGGTCCGACGGCGTGACGGCGGGCCGCTCCTAGGTCCGGATCGCGGGTGACCACATACAGTGCGGCCGAGTGGTCTCACCCGAGCGGTTCCCGGATCCGGTGATCGACGCGGCGCCCGCGAGCGGCGAGCAGGTCGCGGTCCTCGCGGGCGGCTGCTTCTGGTGCGTCGAGGCCGTCTACCTGCAGCTCGACGGGGTGCGCTCGGTGAAGTCCGGCTACAGCGGCGGCACCGCGGACACCGCCGACTACGAGACCGTCTGCTCCGGCCGGACCGGCCACGCCGAGGCGGTCGAGATCCGCTACGACCCGGCCAGGCTGACGTTCGGCACGCTGCTGAAGGTGTTCTTCTCGATCGCGCACGATCCGACGACCCGCGATCGCCAGGGCAACGATGTCGGCCGGCAGTACCGATCGGCGATCTTCTACGCGGACGACGAGCAGCGGCGCGTCGCGGACGCGTACGTCACGCAGCTGGACGCGGCGAAGGTCTTCGACCGGCCGATCGTCACCCAGATCGTGCCGCTCGACCGCTTCTACGAGGCCGAGGCGTACCACCAGAACTACGCCGAGCGGAACCCCGGCCAGCCGTACATCGCGTACACCGCGGCGCCGAAGGTGCAGAAGGTCCGCGCGTACTACCCGGACCAGCTCAAGCCGGGCTAGCCGC
>DASYXA010000044.1:0-3731 GCA_035935465.1 Candidatus Limnocylindria bacterium
CGCGCGGGCAGAACGGAGGATCTCGGCGGCTCGCATCTGATCATGAATACCATATCACGGTCATTCCGCGTCATGCTGGCCGAGCACCGCGTACGCGATCCCGGCGACGAGCGAGTTCGCGCGTTTCAGCGCGGCGAGCACGTCGAGGTGGATGCTCGAGGTGTCGATCGTCTCGCGCAGCCCCTCGTGCAGCCGCTGCATGTGGGTCTGGCGGAGGCGGCGCTCCATGGTGTTGATGTTCGACTTGTGGCGCACGACCTTCTCGGCGATCGAGTGGTCCTGCGTCGCGACCGCGCTCAGCGCGAGCTCGAGGTTCTCGACGACCATCGTGTGCAGCTCGACGATCTCCTGCCAGCCCTGCGCGCTGAACCGGTAGTGGCCGCGGATCTTCTTGTCGCCGAGCTCCATGAGCTCCTTCTCGATGACGTCGCCGATCTCCTCGAGGTTCACGACCGTGAACAGGAGCGCCGACTCGCGCTGCGACTGCTCCCCGGTGAGCTCGTGCTCGCCGAGCTTCACGACGTACTGCTTGATGTCCTCCTCGAGCCGGTCGATGAGGTCGTCACGCCGGATGACCTCCTTCATCAGCCGCTCGTCGTCGCGCTCGAAGACCGCGATCGACTCGCGCAGCGACTGGAGGACCGCGTCGCCCATCCGCAGCACTTCGCGCACGGCCTGGCCGAGCGCGACGGCGGGCGTGTCCAGGACGTTCGGGTTGAGGTACATCGCGCCGAGCTCGGTGCGCCCGGTGTCCGGGATGAGCCGGGTGAAGAGCTCGGCCGCGTAGCGGGTGAACGGGAGGAACAGCAGGGCGAGCAGGAGGTTGAACAGCGAGTGCGCGTTCGCGATCTGGCGCGCCGGATCGTCGGTCGTGTGCCGCACCAGGTCGGCGAAGGCCACGCTGAGCGGCAGGAACAGGAGCACGCCGATGACCTTGAAGATCGCGTGCGCCGCGGCGACGCGGCGGGCGTCGGCGTTCGCGCCGACCGCGGCCACGAGCGCGGTCGCGGCCGTGCCGACGTTCGCGCCGAAGATGATCGGCATCGCGCCGTCGAGGTTCAGCAGGCCGCTCGTGGCGAAGCTGAGCGCGATGCCGATCGTCGCCGCGCTCGACCGCACGAGCGCGCTGAACACCGCGGCGAGCAGCAATAGAAGGAGCGGCTGCCCGAGGAGGGCGCGGAACAGGTCGCCGAACAGCGCGCTCTCCTTCAGCGGGGCGGTGCCGTCGGCGATGAGCTTCATCCCGAGGAACAGGAACCCGAACCCGAGGACGGCCTGGCCGATGTACTTCGCGGTCCCGCCGAACGCCGTGTACACGAGCCAGCCGAGGAACACGACGAGCGGCGCGAAGCCAAGCAGGTTGAACGCGAGGAGCTGCACCGTGACGGTCGTGCCGATGTCCGCGCCGAGGATCACGCCGATCGTCTGGCGGAGCGTGAGCAGGCCGGCCGACGCGAAGCCGACGAGCATGACCGTCGTCGCGCTCGACGACTGGAGGACCGCGGTCACGCCGGCGCCGACGAGGAGCGCGCGGAAGCGGTCGCCGGTGAGCGTCGAGAGGACGTGGCGCAGCCGCGTGCCGGCGGCCCGCTGCAGGCCTTCGCCGACGAGTCGCACGCCGTACAGAAGGAGTGCCGTGCCACCGAGGAGCGCGAAGAGGACGAGGTTCGCTTCGCTCACGTGAGCGGGTCAGCCTAGCAAGGCCACGCCGATCAGACCTGACGCCACCACGGCCGACCTGTTCGCGGAGGCGCGTTCAGGATGGAACGAGGCCGGCCGTCGCCCGCCGATCCTTGACGTATGACAAGACAGACTGGATGATGGACAAGAACTGGAAGCGCGTGGTGCGTGTCGCGCGCGAGCAAGGTTGGCGAGTGGTCGGCACGCCCAGCGACTGGCGCGCGATCCGCAACACGATCACGGAGCTGCGTCGCGAGGGCGGTTTCGAATGGCCCCCGGCACGAGAGCAGCGGTAGGGAGGCGAGTGTGGCGAAGCGCGGCTACACGGTCGACGTGAGTACAACAGCCCTGGACGTAGTGGACGACGATCTGCTGAAACCGCTGGCGACCGCGTTGGCCGCGGACCGGCACCTTGCGGGGCCGGTCGTCGCAACAGACAGCCTGACCCGCGTCATCTCGGTCCGGACGTCCGTCGACGCGGTGAGCGCGGAGGATGCCTTCAGAAGAGCCGCCGCGCGGATCCGCCGCGCCATGCGCCAGTGCGGGCTTGGTGAGAAGGTCGATTTCGCGGACGCGAGTGTCATGCGCGATCTCCAGGAGGACGGTTTCGCGTCATCGCGAGATGATGTCGTTGGTACACCGGACGTCGCGGCGCGCCTGGGCATCTCTCGTCAGCGCGTCGCGCAGCTCGTCGGCCAGCCGGGCCGGTTCCCGCATCCCATCGCGACCATCCGCGGAACCAGCGTGTGGCGGTGGGGTGATATCGCGGACTGGATCGCAGCCGGAGCGCGTGATCTTCGTCGTAGGCGGCCGGCAGTCGAGCTGACCAAGCCCAGGAAGCGGCGGCACCAGGCCGCCTGAGCTTCACCTCGCCGCTGTCCCTGACGCCTAACGTCCGCGCGGTAGCTCTTCCGACAAGGGCGTGCCGATCACATCCGTGTGTCGCGCAAGACTGTCGCCGCACGGATCGAGGCTCGGATCCATGTGATCCGCGGGGAGCGCGTGATGCTCGACGCGGATCTCGCGGCGCTCTATGGGGTCGCAACGAGCGCGGTCAACCTCGCGGTGCGCCGGAATCCGACGCGCTTCCCTCCTGACTTCATGTTTCAGTTGACCCGAGCGGAAGCAGCCAACTTGATATTTCAATCTGAAATATCAAGTTCGCGCGGGTATGGCGGCCGGCGCACCCTGCCATACGCGTTCACCGAGCAAGGGGTAGCGATGCTGTCGAGCGTTTTACGTAGTGAGCGTGCGGTGGCGGTGAACATCCTCATCATGCGCACGTTCGTGCAGCTGCGACGTACCTTCAGTCAGACGACCGAGCTTGGGCATCGGGTTGACGAGATCGAGCAGCGGATCGAGTCGCACGACGCAGTCCTCGGGGACATTCTCAACGCCCTGCGCGCTCTCGAACGGCCGACGCCACAGAAACGCCGCGAGATCGGTTTTCGCACGAAGACTTGAGGCCACAACTTGAGGTCACAAGTGTGACCTCAAGTGGCTACGCCCTACCCGGCTGATCCCCCACCCGCTCCGAGGTCCGCCGCAGCCGTTCCGAGAGCAGCTTCGCGAGCACCCGGTGGAGGATCGGGAACGCGCGCGCCGCGCGCTCGAAGCTCGGGCCGTCGAGCTCGAGCGTCGTCGTCGGCGTCGCCGCGATGACCGTCGCCGAGCGCGGCAGGTCGACCATGATCCCCATCTCGCCGACGATCTCGCCCGACCCGAGGTGCGCGAGCACGACGCGCTCCGCGTCCGAGCGGCGCTGCCGCTCCACGCGGACCTGCCCCTGGAGGATGAAGTGCACCGACGTGCTCGGCTCGCCCTGGGTCATGAGCGCCTCGCCCGCCGTAAACTCGCGCATCGCACCGAACCGGATGAGGAAGACGAGCGCGCTCTGATCGAGCGACGCGAGGTGCGGGCTCGCGCCGAGGGTCCTGAGGACCTCGGCCTCGTTCAGCTGGGTAGCGATCGCCCGACCCGCGATTCCGTCGCCCGGAGGCGTTCGCTCAGGAGGCGCGCGATGACCCGGTGGAGGATCGGGTAGGCCTTCG
>DASYXA010000045.1:0-28896 GCA_035935465.1 Candidatus Limnocylindria bacterium
GAGACAAGGACGCCCGCGCCGTGCTGAAGCCCCTCGTCCGGATCGCCTCGGCGATCGTCGTGACGCGCTCGGCGAGCCCACGCGCGGCGGACCCGGCGGAGGTCGCGCGCGTCGCGGCCCGCCTGGCGCGGGGGGCGGCGATCACGACGGCGCCCGCCGTGGGTGCGGCCATGGCAGCGGCGCGGTCGGCCGCCGGACCGGACGGGCTCGTGTGCGTGGCGGGCTCGCTCGCGCTCGCGGCCGACGCGCGGACGGCGCTCGGGCTCAGGCCATCGGAGCGTTGGTGGTGATCCGCGCGCTCGTGTTTGACTTCGACGGGCTCATCCTGGAAACGGAGACGCCCGCATACCAGGCGTGGGTCGAGGTCTACCGCGAGTTCGGCCACGAGCTGCCGAAGGAGCTGTGGCTCGAGTACATCGGCCGCGAGGGCGGATGGTTCGACGCGCTCGCCTATCTCGAAGGGCTGATCGGGCCGCGCGCGGACCGCGACGCGATCGAGCGGCGTCGTGATGCGCGCAAGACCGAGCTCGTGATGGCGGTCGGGGAGGCCGCCGGCCTGCGGGCGCTCCTCACCGACGGGCGAGCCCGCGGGCTGCGTCTCGCTGTCTGCTCGAGCTCCACGCCGAAGTGGGTCCTCGGCCACCTTGATCGGCTGGAGCTCCGGTCGTTCTTCGACCACGTCCAGTGCCGCGACCGTCCGGACCTGCGCGCGAAACCCGCGCCCGATCTGTATCTGGCCGCGTGCGCCGGGCTGGGCGTGCGCCCGCACGAGGCGATCGCGTTCGAGGACTCGCGTAACGGCATGCTCGCGGCGCAGGCGGCGGGGATGCGCTGCGTGGTCGTACCGAATGCGCTCACGAACGCGATGGACCTCGACCGTGCGGAGCACCGATTCGAGTCACTTGCGTCGGTATCGCTCCAGCCGCTCCTCGACGCGTCCTAGGATGCGGACGTGACCGCGACGCCCGCCGACGCGAAGATGGTCGCGCAACGATTCCCGACGACCCCCCGCGCGAGCCGCGCGCGCCACATCCTCGGCTACTGGCGCCACCCGGTTGCGCAGGCGCTCCTCAAGGCGTTCCTCACGGTGTTCGTCACGACGACCATCACGTTCTTCCTCATCCGCTTGATGCCGGGGAATCCGATCGACATCAAGATCGACGAGCTGACCAAGGACGGCCTGATGACCTACGCGGAGGCCCGCAGCCAGGCCGCGAGCCTGTTCAGCATCGATCTCGAGCGGCCGCTGCCGGAGCAGTACTTCTCGTTCATCACGAGCGTCGCCCGCGGCGACCTCGGCTACTCGTTCGTGTCGCAGGGAACGCCGGTCACGGCGATCGTGCTCGCGGTGCTGCCGTGGACGCTCTTCGCCGTCGGCACGGGCCTGCTGCTGAGCTTCAGCGTCGGCGTCTTTCTCGGACTGTTCGCCGCGTACAACCGGAACACGCTCATCGACCACGTCCTGTCGATCGGCGGATCCGTCATCAGCGCGGTGCCCAGCTACTTCATCGCGCTCCTCATCGTGATCGTGCTCGGCGTGGAGCTGCGGATCGTCCCCTACACGCAGATGCGCGGCGCCCTCAGCGCGGGCATCACACCCGGATTCACGCTCGAGTTCATCGGCGATGTCCTCTATCACGCCATCCTGCCGGTCAGCGTGTTCTTCCTCGCCACGCTCGGGCACTGGATCCTCGGGATGAAGAGCGCGACGGTGAACGCGCTCGAGGAGGACTACGTCATCGCCGCCCGCGCGCGCGGCCTGTCCGACGGCCGGATCATGACCGCGTACGTCGGGCGCAACGCGGTCCTGCCGCTCGTCACCCAGTTCGCGATCACCGCCGGATACGCGATCGGCGGCTCGATCCTCATCGAGCAGTACTTCGTCTACCAGGGCGTCGGGCTGCGCCTGCAGGCGGCGCTCCTCCAGCGCGACTACCCGGTGATGCAGGGCATCCTGTTGCTCGTCACGCTCGCGGTGGTCATCGCCAACCTGCTCGCGGACCTCCTCTACAGCCGCCTCGACCCGCGCATCGGCCGGGCCGGTGGAGCCACGGGCACATGACCGCGACCGCGCTTCCGCGCTCGCGCGACTCGGCGCTGCCGCGACCGGTGCAGGCAGCGATCGAGTTCCTGCGACTCCTCTCGCGGCGTCCGAGCGGCCTGATCGGCTTCATCGGGATCATCTTCTTCCTCGTCCTCGCGTTCATCGCGCCGATCTTCGTGCCGAACCAGGAGCTCGCGGACGTCAACTCGATCTACCAGACGCCTTCGCTCCAACACTTCCTCGGCACGGACAACTCCGGCCGGGACGTGCTCAACCAGATCGTCCAGGGCGGCCGGGAGATCATCGGTGTGGCGCTCGTCACCGCGTTCCTCACGACGCTGATCGCGACGACGCTCGGCGCGGTCTCGGCGATCGTCGGCGGCAAGGTCGACGCCGTCCTGGTCGCGGTCGCCGACATCGTCCTCACGATCCCGTACCTGATCGTGCTCATCGTCATCTCAGCGCTCGCACGTCCCACGAACTTCCTCGCACTGGCGCTCGTGCTCTCGCTCCTCGGCTGGGCCGGCCTCATGCGCCAGGTGCGCGCGCAGGTCCTGACGTTGAAGGAGCGCGACTACGTCGAGGCCGCGCGCTCGCTCGACCTCGGATTGTTCCACGTCGTCTTCCGCGAGATCCTGCCGAACATGCGGAGCTACATCGTCATCCACTTCGTGCTGGCGATGACCGGCGCGATCTACGCGCAGGTCGCGCTCATCGTCCTCGGGCTCGTGCCGTTCTCGGGCAAGAACTGGGCACTCATGCTCTACTTCGCCAACACGCAGGGAGCGTTCTACTTCCGCGACGCGTTCTGGTACGTGTTCAGCCCGATCTTCGCGATCATCCTCCTGCAGCTCTCGCTCGTCCTGTTCGTGAACGCCCTCGAGGACATCTTCAACCCGCGCCTGCGTTCCTCGTGACGCCGATCCTCTCCGTCCGCGACCTCTCGATCGACTACCGCACCCGGCGCGGTCCGGTCCACGCCGTCCGCGACGTGTCGTTCGACATCGCGAAGGGCGAGACCGTGGCGGTCATCGGCGAGAGCGGCTCGGGGAAGACGACGCTCGCGATCAGCCTCATCCGCCTCTCACCACGCTCGGCGAAGATCGTGAAGGGCCAGATCCTGTATACGGGCGCGAGCGGGACGACGGATATCCGCACCCTTCCCGAAGACGAGCTCCGTGCGTTCCGGTGGAGCGAGTGCGCCATGGTGTTCCAGGCGGCGCTCAACTCGTTCAACCCGGTCATCAACATCTGGGAACAGTTCGTTGACACAGCGCGCGCGCACGGGATGAAGGACCCGAAGATCGTCCATGCGCGGGCCGAGGAGCTGCTCGATCTCGTGCGGCTCGACCCGAAGCGCGTGCTCCGCGCCTACCCGCACGAGCTCTCCGGCGGGACGAAGCAGCGCGTGCTCATCGCGCTGAGCCTGCTCCTGAAGCCGCAGCTGATCATCCTCGACGAGCCGACGACCGCGCTCGACATCCTCACCCAACGCTCGATCATCGATCTGCTCGCGCAGCTCAAGACGGCCCTGGGCTTCTCGATGATCTTCATCTCGCACGACCTCTCGATCGCCGCGGAGCTCGCCGACCGCATGATCACGATGTACGCGGGCATCGTGGTCGAGCGCGCGGCGGTGACCGACCTGTTCTACCGGCCACGGCACCCGTACTCGGTCGGCCTCCTGCGCGCGGTCCCCCGTGTCTCCGGCGTCATCGGTGCGGTGGCGTCGATCCCCGGCTCGCCGCCCGACCTCATCCGGCTCCCGCCCGGCTGCACGTACGTGCCGCGCTGCCCGCTCGCGGTCGCGGCATGCTCGGAGCGCGAGCCCGACCTCGTACCGGTGGATACGCCGGACCACGACGCGCGCTGCATCCGGTGGCGGACCGTGGCCGAGCAGGTGGGGACCGCCGAGGTCGCGGTCGTCGAAAAGATCGTCGTATGACCATCGTGCGGCCCCAGGCAATCGAGCGGCCGCTCATCGAGCTCGACCAGGTGAGCCGGACCTTCAAGGTGCCGGACGGCACGATCACCGCGGTCGACAGCCTCTCGCTGGCGATCGGTTCCAGCGAGGCGATCTGCATCGTGGGCGAGAGCGGCTGCGGCAAGACCACGACCGGCCGGATGCTCGCGGGCATCCTGCGTCCGACGAGCGGCCGCCTCAGGTACGAGGGCCAGGACGTGTGGGCGAAGAAAGGCCACGAGCTCTCGGCCTTCCGCCGGGCCGTGCAGCTCGTCCACCAGGATCCCTACGCCTCGCTCAATCCGACGCGCACCGTCTTCCAGACGCTGGCCGCGCCCATCTACCGGCACAAGAAGGCGAAGGGCGGCCGCGACGCGACGAACCGCGTGCGCCACCTCCTCGAGGTCGTCGGGCTCGCGCCGCCGGACGACTTCCTCGTGAAGTACCCGCACCAGCTCTCGGGCGGCCAGCGCCAGCGCGTCGCGATCGCGCGCGCGCTCACCGTCGACCCGCGGGTCATCGTCGCGGATGAAGCGGTGTCCATGGTGGACGTCTCGATCCGCATCTCGCTGCTCAACCTGTTGCTCGGGCTGCGCAGCGAGATGGGCGTGAGCATCGTGCTCATCACCCACGACCTCGCCGTCGCCCGCTACTTCGCGCGCGAGGGCCGCATCGGCGTGATGTATCTCGGGCGGATGGTCGAGCTGGCGCACAGCGAAGCGCTCGTGTCCGACCCGGCGCACCCGTATTCCGCCGCGCTCATCGCCGCGATCCCCGAGGCCGATCCGCGGATCACGCGGTCGAAGGACCGGGTCGAGCTCCGGACCGCCGAGGTGCCGAGCCTGCTCGCCCTTCCGGCCGGCTGCGCGTTCCATCCGCGCTGCCCGCTGGCGGAGCCGGGCCTCTGTGACGTCGACGTTCCGGCACTGCTGCCACTGCCCGGCACCGCGGGGCGGGAGGTCGCCTGCCACGTCGCGATCCGCGAGCGGCAGCCCGCCGCGGAGCTGCTCGCCTAAGTGGACCCGCAGATCCTCCGGGCCGGATTCCGGATCGCCACGTTCGTTACGGCCACCGCCGCGCTGCTCGTGGTGATCGAGCCGCGCGACTCCGCGGAATTCGTCGTGAGCGCGATGGCCCTGGTCATTGGTCTGACCTTCGTGTCGGTGGTCGCTGTGCTCGTCTGGTATTCGACACCGAAGTTGCCGCGAGCGCACAATGCCTCGGTCCAGCGAAGGAGGAAGGAACAATGAGCGACCAGCGATATCGCGTTGACCGGCGCCGGTTCCTGCGTGATTCCGCGCTCGTCAGCATCGGCCTCGTCGCCGCTGCCTGCGCGCCCGGCACCACGACGACCGGCGGCACGGCCAAGAAGGGCGGCGAGTTCCATGCCGCATGGCCGTGGGATCTCCCACCGAAGGGCCACTACAACACGCTCTCGAGCGGCAACATCATGCAGGGCAGCTACATCCAGGACTTCTTCATCCCCTCGCTCGCCGTGTACCGGTGGGCGGAGGGCAAATGGGACAACTGGCTCATGGAGTCCGCGGCCCAGAACGGCGAGAACTACGAGGTCAAGCTAAAGCAGGGCCTCAAGTGGGACGACGGCAAGGAGTTCACCTCCGACGACGTCGCGGCGACCTACTGGGTCGGCCGCGCGCAGAGCTTCGGCATCTGGACGTACGCCGACAAGATGGAGACCCCGGACAAGTACACCGTGCGGTTCCACATCAACCGCCCGTCGTCCCTCGTGCCGCGTCTCGTCCTCCGCAACGGCATCCGTCCGGCCTCACAGTTCGGCACGTTCGCGAAGCAGCTCCAGGACCTCTACACCGCCGGCAAGGCGACCGCGTCGGACGAGGTGAAGGCCGTCGCGAAGCAGGTCGCGGATTACCGTCCCGACGTTCCGCCGTCCATCGGCCCCTACAAGATCGACAAGGCGAGCGTCACCGCCGCGCAGCTCACCATGGTCAAGAACCCGGGCGGACTGTTCGCCGACAAGGTGAACTTCGACAAGATCGTCGTGTACCAGGGCGAGACCGACGCGGTGACCCCGCTCGTCCTCGCCGGCGACGTCGACTACGCGACCCACGGCTTCCCCCTCGCCACGGACAAGGCCTTTGGCGATCAGGGCCTCCGCGTGATCCGCGGGCCCCTGTACACCGGCCCGGCCCTCGTCTTCCACTGGACCGCAGCGCCGGAGTTCCAGGACAAGCGGCTCCGGCAGGCCGTCGCGATGGCGATCAACAAGGCCGAGTCGGCGAAGATCACGTACGGCGACTCGGCCAAGGCGCAGAAGTTCATGACCGGCGTCAGCGACAACATCGTGCCGCTCTGGATCAGCTCGGCGGACCAGGCCAAGCTCAAGTCGTACGAGTACGACGTCGCCGCGGCGGCGAAGCTCATGACCGACGCGGGCTTCGCGAAGGGCAGCGATGGCATCTGGGCCAAGGGCGGCAAGCCGCTCGCGTACGAGCTGTACTTCCCGAGCGACTTCGCCGACTGGACGAGCGCGGCGAACCACGCGAGCGACGCGCTCAACAAGTTCGGCATCAAGATCACGCCACGCGGCGCGATCCGCTCCACGCAGCTCGCCGACGTGAACAACGGCAAGTTCCAGATCACGCTGATGGGCTGGGGCATCGGCAACCCGCACCCCCAGGCGTCCTACATCCAGGATCTGCAGACGTTCAACACCCTGCAGGCCAATGGCGGGATGCAGTATCCGCTCAAGCAGGGCGACACCGATTTCGCCGCGCTCATCAACGCGATGGGCGACGGGTTCGACACCAACAAGCAGAAGGACCCGGTCACGAAGGCTGCGCTCGCGTTCAACGACCTGCTGCCGATCGTCCCGCTGTGGGAGCGGTACGGCAACAACCCGGTCAACGAGAAGAAGCGCGTCGCACCGTGGCCGCCGGACAGCGACACCGTCTACAAGAACGGCGGCGGCGACAGCTTCGTGTCGATCATGATCTACAACGGAACGCTGCATAGCATCTAGCGACGGACGCGACCTCGGGAAAGGGCGCTCCGAACGGAGCGCCCTTTCCGGTTCCCATCTACGGTGGATGCGATGAGCGTCGCTGACGCGCCGGAGCTTGCGGTCGTCCTCGGGGGCGGGCTCGCTCCGGACGGCGGCCCACTGCCGTCCACCGCGGCGCGCGCCCATCGCGCGGCGCAGCTGGCGCGCGAGCGTCCCGCGCTCGTGGTCATCTGCTCGGGCGACCGCCAGCTCGACGCCGCGGACGGCACGCCCAGCGAGGCTGCCCTGATGCGCGACCTCATCGCCGGGCGGGGCATCGCGCCGGATCGCATCGCGGTCGAGGACGAGTCGCGGGACACGATCGGGAACGCGGTGCTGACCGCGGTGCGCTACCTGAGGGGCCTCGAGCCGCGGCCGCTCGCCGTCATCAGCTCGCCGTTCCACATCGAGCGGGCGACCGAGACGTTCCGCCATGTCCTCGGCTACGCCTGGCAGATCGAGGCGATCGCGTCCGACGAGACGGACGACGACGTCGAGCGCGCCGCGCGCGAGACGCGGTACCTCCAGGAGACGACCGCGTTCTTCGCCGGCGTCAGGCCGGGGGACGTCCGCGAGGCGGCGCAGCGGCTCCGCGCGCGCTGGCCGTACTACGCCGGCGTGGCGCGCCTGGACGGGGACGCAAGCCCTCACCGATAGCGCAGGCGATCACGCTCGGAGGGTCGCCATGTCCGATGCCATCGTCCTGGCCATCCACGCGGAGCACGCCGACGCCATCCTCGACGGCACCGCGCGCTTCGAGCACCGCACGATGCCACCGAAAGGCCTGCCCGCGAAGGCGTACCTCGCCGTCGTCGAGGCGCGCGCGATCGTCGGCGAGTGCGCTCTGGGCGCGCCGACCCGGCGATCGAAGGACGGCTGGGCCATGCCGGTCACCAAGCCGCGCCGCTACCGGTCGCCCCGTCCGCTGAGCGACTTCGGCCTCGCGCAGATCCCCCGTTCGTTCCGCTACGTCGAGTCGCCTGGCTCGGCCTCGAATGGCGCCGGGTGATGCTGATCTGTCGCGCCCACCGGGTCTAGACGGAGAACGCGTTCGCGACTCGCTCCTGCTCATGGCGCGCGATCCCCACTCGGGTCGCTTCTTGCCGCCAGCGGGATACGGCGCCATTCACCTCGTGGATGATCTGAGCGGCCTGTGGCGCCTTCAGCCGATACTGACGGGCGGTCGCCGCGATCACTTCGAGATCGGGCGCGCGCGTCCCCCTGTCATCGAATGCCAGCTCGTGGGCGGTCATCTCCGGCATTGGGTTGAGGTCGAAGGCAGGAGCCAGCCTCCAGCCCTTCCCGTCGTGCAGGAAGCCGTGATTCCGCAGATGGTCATCGCGATGTCCGGTCACTGCATTGAACACCGCCCGACGGAAGAGCTGGGCGAGGTCCTCCTCGATCGACGCCGAACGCGGCGTCCCGTGAACCTCGATCACAGCTGCGATGTCCACGTACGAGGCGCCGTCCGAATGATCTCCGACATCCAGCAGCGTCATGGCGGATGCATACATGCGACGATTCGATCCTTCGCGATCGAAGCGGCGGGCGGTCACGGTGTGATGAGCAGAACCAAGGGCCATCAGCCCGTGATCCGGCATGATCACGCCGGCTTCCTTCGCGAGGGCGCCGAGGACGTACTCCCACGACCCCTTGTCCCGCGTGTCGCTCGGCGCCGGGAACTTGGCCATCCAAAGCGAGCCGTCCGCATTCTCGAAACTCGCTTTCGGCCGCGCCCCACCCAGGGACGCTCCCGGGGCAAGGAGCTTCTCCAGCCAGGCGGCGCGCTCGTTCTCACTGGCCTTGGCTCCCCGCTCGAGGCGATCGGCCGCGGCCTCGAGCTCGCGGAGCTCGGCCTTGGGCGGCACGCCGACATGGGAGTCATCCAGGAATCTGCCATCGCCGGGGTGTTGAAGCCGGATCGCGCCCAGGCGCGTCGCGTCGTTGACCCGAACCAGGAAGTCGAACGGATCGAGCACGTGAGGCTTGCGTCCCTCACGTCGGGCGACTTCGGTCTCGCGCTGCTCCAAGAGCTTTCGGCCCCAGCGGTCAGGTGCTGCGTCCGTGAAGACCGGTGGGAGTTGCGCCGCAGCCCTGCGACGCTGCTCGCCTTCTCGCAGCTCCAGGGTAGGGTCCAGCGAGAAGGACCCTGGCATCGCGAGCCAATCGCGGTCGTACTCGAACGCAATGTCGGAGCGATCACCAACGCCCGCCCGACGAAGCCAGCCCGCGCGCCGAGGTGATCCTGGCCAGGTGTCGATCACGACGACCGCTTCGTCGCGCGTGGTCGCGCTCACCGGCCTATCCGCGTGGGTGCGCGCGGACGCTGCGGCAGGGCGAGATCCTGCAAGCGCTTTCCGATCTCATCGTTTCCAGCCAGGAGGTCAAGGTCGGAATCGAGGCTGAGAACCGTGAGTACTCGGGACAACGTCGCCAGATTGACTGCCGGGTCGCCGTTCTCAAGGCGTCGCAAGGTTGGCCGCGAAACGCCAACGCGCGCGGCCATGGCCTCGGCCGAAACGTTTCGGCGAAGCCGTGCGTCCCGCAGACGCCGACCTAGGGCGACCAATGTCCGGTCGGTGCGAGGGAAGAGCGGCCGTGTCGTTCGTCCCATGGCTCATACTTTAGCCACTATCGCCGTTATTGACAATAGTATGTTCCACAACCAGCACATCCGTTGAGCGACTCCGGCCTTGCGGAGATCCCCCGATTCCTTCCGGGACCGTCGAGCCGGTACGTCGAGCGCTGACCTAGTTCGCGGGCCGCCAGGCGAATGAGACGTGGACGATCTTCTCGCCGTCAGTCTCGAAGGTCCAGGTCGTGAAGTTCGCGAAGTGGCCCGGCGACCGCGTGAGCCCGCGCAGGATGACGCTGTTCTCGTGGACCTCCTCCTCGCGCACCCGCCGGATGAATGGCGGGGCCATGCGGATGAGGCGCTTCGCCGCGTCCTTGCCCTGGAGCTCGGTCTCGCCCCCGGGCAGGACGACGGTCACGTCGTCGGCGCAGACCGACGCGGCCTTCTCCGGGTCGCCCGCCTCGAGCGCTTCCATGAACGTCTTCGCGGCCTGGAGTGGCGTCATCGTGCTCATTCTCTCGCGGCGGCGGCCTGGGCTCCGAGCTCGACCCACTCGGTCCGCATCCTCACCCCGAGGGCCGCGACCGCGAGGGCCGTCACGATCCCCGTCGCGGCGAGGCCCGGATCGTCGGCCGTCCCGAGGGCCAATCCGGCGTAGCGCTCGTCGCCGACCGCCAGCTCCATCACCGAACCGGACGCAGCAGCGACGAAGTCTCGGCCGCCGAGGACGTACGGCAACGGCCGGGCGCGCATCGCCCGGTCGATCCCCGACGGGTCTCGCGGCGCGAGGATGAACGGACGGCGATCGGGCGCGTCCGCGATGGCCGATAGGACCGCGTCGTCGGACGCCGACGCGACCGCGATGACGTCGGGCAGCGCGCCGTGCAGCGGCGCGTGCGGGTCGAGCGACTCGTCGACGAGGAGCAGGACGCGGCGGCTCGCCTCGGCGTGTGCGACGAAGGCGGCGAGCGTCTCCGCATCGCGGCGCGAGAGCTGACCGAGCTCGCGGTGCAGCGCGCTGAGCTGATACGCGGTCGCGGCGACAGAGGTGCCCGCGATCCCGAGCAGCAGGTCGTCGATCGGGTCGTCGATGGCCGCGACGGTCGCGCCCGCGGCCTCGAGCACGCCGCGGGCGTAGCGCGCGACGACCGGCGCGCCGCCGCCGCGGATGAGGCACACGAGGTACCGCACGTCGGGGCGGCCGAGGGCCTCCAGATACGCGCGCATCCGCGCCACCGTCGCGGCGCCGTCCGGCGCGTCGGGGAGCGTCGCAAGGAACTCCCGCACCAACGCCGCATCCACGCGAGGCGGATTATGGGTCGATGCGGCGGCCGCTCGCGCCATACGCCATCACGTCGGCGCTGGTGGTCGTGGTGTCGCTCGCCCTCCTCGCGGGCGCGCTCGCGACCGGCGGGCTGCTCGAGGAGCGGATCGCGACCAGCGGCTCCCCGTCCGCGACCCCCTCGCGCGCGCCGGTCGAGCTCTCGCGCAGCGGGCGGATCGCCTACTGGCGCACGGATCCGAGCGGCGACATCCAGCTCTGGATGGCCGGCCTCGATGGCAGCGACCGCCGGGCGATCGCGACGGTCGACAGCCTGAGCCGCGTGCAGGCCACGCGCTGGTCGCCGGACGGCAACGCGATCGCGTGGCTCGACCGCGGCCAGGGGATCGTCGTCCAGCGCGTCGATCCCCCCACCCGGTACGAGCTCCCGCTGCCGCGATCGGTGCTGGCGGCGAACGCGCGGCTCATCGACCTCGCCTGGTCCACCGACAGCGCGAGCCTGGCCGCGACGCTCCGCGGCGGCGCGCAGGGCATCCCGACGACGGAGACCGATGTCTACGTCGCGCCGGCGTCCGGCGGCGAGTGGCGCCGCGCGACGAGCCTCGGCAACGCCTTCCTCTCGCAGTGGATCTCGCCGACCGAGATCCTCATCCACACCGGCAACGGGATGATCGCGGTCCAGCGCGCCGACGGCATGGGCGGCCCCGCGCCGCTCACCGGCCTCGTCGCGACGTCACCGTTCGTCGGTGATGACGGCCGGATCTATTTCCTCGCCGGCCAGGTGGCGCCGACGATCCGCGACGCGACGGTACCGGTGATCAACGCCGGACAGGCCAGCGTCTGGAGCATGACGATCGACGGCGACGACGTGCGCCAGGAGCTGCCGCAGCGGTTCGACGATGTACGCCTGGTGACCCGATGGTCGCCCGGCCGGTTCGTGGTGCACCAGGGCGCGAGCACCGCGCTCGCATTCCTCGCAGCGACCCAGCCCGGGGCGCTTGCGACGATCCCCGGCGTCATCGACCGGGTCGTGTTCTCGCCCGACCACCGGACCGCGATCGGCGTGAGCGCGTCGCGGATCGTGCGCTACGACACCGCGCGGCCCGAGGCGCCGGTCGTGCTGCTCGGCGATGTGACCCAGCCCGACGCGTGGTATCCGAAGACCCTGACGCTCGCGCACGCCTCGCCGCAACCGGCCAGCGCCAAGCCCGCCGTCCGCTACGTGTTCGCGATGCACGGCCTCCTCTGGGTGACCGACTACACGGGGGTGCCCCGCTTGGTCCGCGAGCTGCGGACGGACGATCGCAGCCTGCGGCGGCTCAGCGGCGTCGCCATACCGCAGTGGTCGCCGGGCGGCGATCGGATCCTCTATTTCGACGTGCTGACGAGCTCGTTCCGCGGCGCCGTCTTCGTGAGCGGTGTGACCGGGATGGGCGGCCGGCTGAGCGATCAGGACGCCGCCGGGCCGTTCCCGGTATGGACGCCGGACGGCAACGTCGCATATACGGATCTGATCGGCTCGTTCGATTCCGCAGGGTTCGGCTCGGATGGCGAGGTGCGCGTCGTCATCCCGGCGAGCGGCGTGCGCGTCGCGACGTATCGCGCGCGCGAGGTCGCGTTCGGCGGCGGCAAGACATATCTGATCGATAACGGGAAGCTCAACATCGCGTTGCAGACCCGCACAGACCACTCGATCGTCGAACAGACGGCGACCGGTCCTAGGACGGTGGCGACCATGACGATGGTCGCGGCAGGCACGCAGTTCTCCGCCTCGCCGGCGCTCCAGCTCTCGATGCTCGGAACATCGGCCGACGGCACGTTGCTCTCCGTGCGGATGAGCCCTGCGACAGGCAACGTCGGCTTCATCTTCGCGATCCTTCGCGCGGCCGACGGCGCTCCGCTGCTCCAGAGCCCCGGCCAGGACGTCGCCGATGTCCGGTGGTCACCGAACGGCCATCTCATCGGCATGACATTGGCCAACATCCCGGTCGTGCGCGACGCGGAGACGGGTGCGATCGTCGCATCCGCCGGCAGCGGCCGGTTCGCCGGCTGGTCGCCGGACGGGAAGTGGTTCTACGTCGCGCGCGACACCGGCCTTTACGCCCTGCCGCTCGCGGGCGGCGATCCGGTCCGGATCTCGGCGCTCGGCGTGCCGATCTCGACGACTACGCCCTGACCCGCTCCATGAACCGACGGTACGCGGCGAGGTGCTCGTCCGGCGTCGTGAATCCCGCGCGCATCGTGTTCATCTCGAGGTCCGTCGCACCCATCGCGCGGAACCGCTCGGCCGCGCGCGACAGCTCGTCGTCGGTCATCTTCGCGCCCATCCGGCACTCGAGGCCGACGTCATTCGGCTCACGTCCGGCCGCGCGCACCCACTCCCAGAACCGCGCGGCCAGGGCCGCGCCCTCGTCCGTCGGCGCGAAGTGCGCGAACAGGCCATCCCCCAGGCGCGCGACCCGGCGGAGCGCGATCTCGGTGTCGGCACCCATCCAGAGCGGGATCGGCCGGCGGACGGGGAGCGGGTTCAGCCCCGCGCGATCCACGTGATGCCACGTCCCCTCGAACGTCACCGATGGCTCCGTCCAGAGTCGGCGCAGGAGCGCGATCTGCTCCTCGATGCGCTTGCCGCGGTCGTGGAAGTTCATCCCGAGCGCGTCGAACTCGACCCAGTTCCAGCCCACGCCCACGCCCAGGCGGAGCCGGCCGCCCGACAACACGTCGATCGCGGCGGCCTGTTTCGCGACGAGCGCGGTCTGGCGCTGGGGGAGGATGAGCACGCCGGTCGAGAGCTCGAGCCGCGTCGTGATCGCCGCGGCGAACGAGAAGAGGACCATCACCTCGTGGAACGTCGAGTCGATCGTGTACGGTCCCGACCAGCCGGGACGCGCCGGGTCCGCGCCGAGCACGTGGTCGTACGCGACGAGGCCGTCGAAGCCCATCGCCTCCACGTCGCGGATGAACCGGGCGATGACCGTGCGGTCGGTGCCGATCTCGGTCTGGGGGAAGATGGCGTGAAGGCGCATCGATGCTGAGTATCGAGCAACGGCTCCGCCGCGAAGCCGACGACGTCCACGGCTGGTCGAACGGACCCGGCGATCGGTACGGGCGTCACAGCCACGCCTACACGAAGATCCTCTACTGCGTCAGCGGGTCGATCGACTTCGCGCTGGACGACCGGGTCATCCAGCTGCGGCCGGGCGACCGGATGGAGCTGCCGGCGGGTACGGCACACGCCGCGACCGTCGGCCCCGAGGGATGCGCGTGCGTGGAGGGAAAGGCGCGCATGCAGGCGCGCGCCGACGGTGAGGCCGAGTGGTGATGCCGGACTAGACTCGCGGCCCATGGCCCGCCCGCTGGCAGCCCGGATGTCCCGCCTCGGCACGGAGACCGCGTTCGAGGTCCTCGCCAAGGCCCGCGCGCTCGAGGCCCAGGGCCGCGACATCATCCACCTCGAGATCGGCGAGCCGGACTTCGACACGCCGCCGTCGGTCGTGCAGGCCGGCCTCTCCGCGCTGCAGCGTGGCGAGACGCACTACACGCCGTCGGCCGGGATCCTCGAGCTGCGCGAGGCGATCGCGAGCCATCTGAACCGGACGCGGCATCTTGCCGTCGACCCGGGGCAGGTCATCGTCACTCCCGGCGCGAAGCCGATCATGTTCTTCGCGATGCTCGCCCTCCTCGACGCGGGCGACGAGGCGATCTACCCCGACCCCGGCTTCCCGATCTACTCGTCGATGATCTCGTTCGCCGGGGCGAAGGGCGTCCCGCTCACCCTGCGTGAGAAGAACGACTTCGATCCCGACCTCGACGAGCTGAAGACCCTCATCACCGATCGCACGAAGCTCATCGTCCTCAACAGCCCGAGCAACCCGACGGGTGGCGTGCTCTCGCAGAGCACGCTCAAGGAGATCGCGCACATCGCCCGAGCCCGTGACCTCTGGGTCCTCGCGGACGAGATCTACGCCGAGATCATCTACGACGGCAGCCACCACTCGATCATGCGTGAGGACGGCATGGCCGATCGCACGATCCTCCTCGACGGCTTCAGCAAGACCTTCGCGATGACCGGATGGCGCCTCGGCTACGGCGTGTTCCCATGGCCGCTGGTCGAGCCGGTGACGAAGCTCGTGACGAACTCGGTGTCGTGCACCGCGGCATTCACCCAGAAGGCCGGTGCCGCGGCGCTCGCGTCGCGGCCGCCGGAGGTCGCCGAGATGGTGAAGGCGTTCCGCGAGCGGCGCGATGGGGTCGTGCGCGGCCTCAACACGATCGACGGGATCAGCTGCCGCGAGCCCAAGGGCGCGTTCTACGTCTTCCCGAACATCGCCGGCCTCGGCCTCGGCGATTCGGCGACGGTGCAGGAGCGCATCCTGAACGAGGCCGGTGTGGCGACGCTCGCCGGGACGGCCTTCGGCGCGGGCGGCGAGGGCTACCTGCGACTGTCGTACGCGAACTCGCCGAAGAACCTGCTCGCGGCCGTGACCCGGATCCGAGAATGGGCCCACGCCGCGCGCCAGGGTCGGATGGTCGCGGCCGCGGGGAGCGTCACGGCGACCGACCGCTAGGGCCGATCCCGTCGATCACGAGGTCGACGATGTCCGACGCGAGCTGATCCGCCGTCCGGCCGCCCGGCCGGGCGTCGCGCCCGATCCAGGGATCGATGAGGTTCAGCACCGCCTGCGCCGCGAACGCGGTGTCCATCGGCCGCAGCTCGCCCGAGCGCACGCCGTCGTCGAGGATCGACTGCACCGGCGAGAAGAAGTTGCGGAAGAACGCGCTCCGGGTCTGGCTCTGCTGATCGGTCGTGAGCCTGATCCCGCCCTCGCGCAGGAGCCGCGGCGCACTGCACTGCGCGCGGATGAGGTACGCGGACGCCGCGACGAGCCGCTCGCGCGCCGACGGGGACGCCCGGCTCGCGGTGCGCAGACCGCCACCGTGCTGCTCGAGGACGCTGCACACCATCTCGGTGAACAGGCCGCTCTTGTCCGCGAAGTAGTAGTAGAGGGTCGGCTTCGTGACCGCGGCATCGCGCGCGATGTCGTCGAGCGACGCGCCCCGGATCCCCCGCTCGCTCCAGAGGCGGTCGGCCGCCTGGAGGAGCCGCTCTTTGGTCAATCCGGGGCCGCGCCGGTTTCGCGGCCGTGGAGCGGGCATCGGCTGAGTCTACCGACCGGTAGGTAGTGGTCCTCCCGGCGCCCGCCGGTAACGGGCGGCCGACGGCAGGGTCGCGATACCGCGAACGCCAGCGCTCGCACGCTCGCCGTTGCGCAGCTCGCGTCGTGTTGTGGCCGGCGCGTTACCGGTCGCGGGCCCGCACGGACGCGCTCCTGCTTCGTGAGACCGCCAACGACGTCCGGCTACCGGGCGAGAGAGGCACTGGAGGCTTGAAAGATGCGCAAGGCAACGACTCTCTTCACCATCCTCGCGAGCATCCTGTTCTACGCGTTCGCGGTCGCGGCCCCCGCCTCCGCCGATCCGGGCGGGAACAACGGGGACGTGAAGATCCACGACACCGGCACGGCGGTGGACGACCATCGCAACGAGCCGCACGTGTGCCGCTTCTACATCGACGGCTTCAACTTCGACGGCGGCTCCAGCGGCAGCTGGCGGATCGAGGGCTGGGCCCCGACCGGGTCAGGCGTGAAGGCGAGCGGCAGCTGGGGCCCCGCGGACAGCACGGGCGCCTGGCGGTCCGCGCCGCTGACCCTCGCCGACGGCCACTACAAGCTCTTCGTCAAGCAGACCGGCGCGCCGGGCGGTGAGAAGCAGAAGGTCTTCTGGGTCGAGTGCGGCGGCAAGACCGCCGGCGGCACCGAAGAGCACGGCACCACCAACGCCGGCGGGCAGACCTGCACCGGCGTCGCGGCGCTCGAGGAGCACAGCGACATCCTCGGCGCGACGCAGGGTGGGATCGCCATGGTCAACTTCAAGATGAGCAGCGGCTGCGCGGGCAAGGAGCTCACGCTCGTCTCCTACACGGCACCGTCCGCCGAGTTCACGCGCGAGACGGCGTCGCAGCAACAGCTCTTCGAGGCGAAGACCGGCACCTTCAACAACGGCAGCTTCACGCTCTCGGTGCATGTTCCAAGCTGCTTCTTCCAGGTCGACTTCGTGTACGGCACGCCGATCACGCAGTTCGGCGGCAGCAGCTTCTACAGCGATCAGGGCCGCCTGATCATGGGCGTCAACGGCGGCACGACCGAGTGCGCCACGACGACCTCGAACGGTGGCAGCGGATCGACCGAGGTGACGCCACGTGCGAACAGTGGCACCGAGAACAACGGCAGCGGAACGACCGGCACCGCGCCCAGCACCGGCAACGCCGTCTTGGGATTCCAGACCCCGCCGAGCAACACCGCGGTCGGCGCCGTGACGCCGGTCGTCGAGCTCCCGGGTGGATCGAACCAGCAGGCTCCGAACACGGGCGTCAACGGCATCCAGACGAGCCCGGTCGCCGGTGTCCAGGGCCTCCCGTCCACGAGCACGGACAGCACACCGACGATGCCCCTCGCGGCACTCGGCCTCGCGTTCCTCGCCCTGGGTGGAGTGCTGCTCCGCCGTCACGACACGCGGATCTAGTCCGGCACCGTCCACGGTCAGCCATGCGCCGAGGGGAGCCCCGAACGGGGCTCCCCTTGTCGTTGTCCCACACTTGACGGCGTGACGGACTCCATCCAGTACGGCCAGGAGCGCCGCCTGGTCACGGTCCTGTTCGCGGACTTCGTGGGGTTCACGACCCTGTCGGAGGAGCTCGACGCCGAGGTCCTCCAGGAGCTCGTATCCGGGATCTTCGAGGACCTGGCCGAGTGCGCCGTGACGTACGACGGCACGATCGAGAAGTTCATCGGCGACGCGATCTTCGTGATCTTCGGGGCACCGATCGCCCACGAGGACGACCCCCAGCGGGCCCTCCGGACCGCGCTCGCGATGCACCGGGTCTTCGGGGAGCACGCCGCCCGCGCGAAGAAGGACCGCGGCATCGAGCTCGGGCTCCGCATCGGCGTCCACACCGGGATGGTCGTCGCAGGCAACGTCCGCTCGGTCGCGGAATACGGCGTCATGGGCGACACGGTGAACACCGCCGCACGGCTCCAGGAGTCGGCACCGCCCGGCGAGACGTACGCGACCCAGGCGACCTTCCGCCTCACGAACCGCGAGTTCACCTTCCGCGAGGTCGGCCCGGTCGAGATGCGGGGCAAGGAGAAGCCGGTCCTCGCGTACGCGCTGACCGGCGAACGCTCGGACATCCGGGTCGCGATCGAGCTGAATGCCCCCCTCGTCGGACGGTGGATGGAGCTCTCGCGCCTCGACCTCGCCTACCAGTCGGCGCGCATCGGGCGGACCGAGGTCGTGCTCATCGCCGGCGAGCCCGGCATCGGGAAGAGCCGGCTCGTCTCCGAGTTCATCGGCCTCGTGACCGCGGACGATGGCGCCGCGGCCACCGACGCGCCGCGCGTGCTGCGCTGGACGTTCTCGCGCGTCAACCAGCGGAGCTACGCCGGGTTCATCGAGCCGCTCCTCGTGGAGCTCGAGATCGACCCGACCTCACCCGATGCGCGCGACCGTCTCGGCGAGAGGCTCACGGAGCTCGGCTTCATGACGCCGGCGACGGCGGCCACGGTCGCGCAGTTCCTCCACCTCCCCGGCGCTGAGGAGGCGACGAACGAGTCGGATGAGTGGAAGCGCGCGATGTATCTGATCATCTTCGACGTCCTCGGCGCGCTGGCCCGCACCCGCCCGCTCCTCTACGTGCTCGAGGATCTGCACTACGCCGACTCCGCGTCGCTCGACCTCCTCTGGTTCATTGCCGGCCGCGGCGCGCGCGTGCCGCTGCTCATCCTCCTCGCGCAGCGGATCGGGGCAGGCGGGCAGCCGCGTCCGGCGCGCACGAACTTCACGCAGATGATCCTCGAGCCGCTCACCGACGAGGAGGCCACGCGGATCGTCGAGTCGACGCTCGAGTGGGCTCCCGCCGAGCTCCGCGACCGCATCGTGGCGCGCGCCGGCGGCAACCCGTTCTTCATCGAGGAGTCCATTCGCGCGCTGGTCGACTCGGGCGCGATCGCGCGCGACGACAAGGGCGACTGGGTCCTCCGCGAGCGCGCCGCCGCGCTCGACGTTCCGGCCACGCTGCACGCCGTGGTCGCGGCACGCATCGACCGGCTGCCGCAGCTGGCCAAGGAGTGCATCCAGCTCGCGTCGGTCATCGGCCAGCGGTTCGGCGATCGCGTGCTGCGCGCCGCGGGCGGCGACCGCCTGGCGGACTCCGTGGACATCCTCATCGCCGCGGACCTCGTCGTGGAGGCCGCGCCGGGTGAGCGGCGCGAGGGTCGGTTCCGGTTCAAGCACGCCGTGACCCAGGAGGTCGCCTACAACACGCTGCTCGTGCGGCGTCGCACGGAGCTGCACCGCCGTGTCGCGCTCTCGATCGAGAACGTGCTCGCGAACGACATCCGCGACTTCTACCCCGCCCTCGCGCACCATTATCTGCTCGGCGAGGTGCCGGATAAGGCCGCCGCGTACTCGTGGAAGGCCGCCCAGCGGGCGATGAACATCCATGCCCACGTCGAGGCCCTCCGCTTCGCGGAGCAGGCCACCGAGCTCTACGAGAAGCTCGGCGACGTCGACCGCGCGGTCGAGGCGCTCTATCTGGTCGGCCGCGTGCGCCGCTATCACGGCGAGGGCGACGCGGCCCTGGCCGCGTACGAGCGCGCGCGGCTCCTCCTCGAAGCCCAGCCCGAGGTCGACCGCGCGAAGGTCGCGTCCGTGTACGCGCACATGGCCGAGCTCGTGACGCGCTGGGACGCGAAGCATCCCGACCTCGACGGGCTCATCGCGCGCGGGCTCGCGCTCGTCGGCGACGAGCCATCGCCCGAGCGCGTGCGGCTCCTGGCGGCGCGCGCGTTCGCGCCACGGAAGCTCGCCCGCGCAACGGACGGCGACTGGGAGGTCGCGCTGCGCACGGCCGAGGAGGCGCTCGCGATCGCGGAGGAGCTCGGCCTGCTCCGCGAGGTGTCGCTGTGCCTCGACGCCGTGGGCTACGCGTACCGGGCGCTCGCGAGGTTCCGCGACGCGTACGCGGTGAACCAGCGCCGCATCCCGATCGCGCAGTCGCTGCAGGACAGCGACGAGCTCATCGACGCGCACAACATGGTCGGCGCGATGGCGATGGTGCTCGGGAACCTCGACGAGGCGCTCGAGCACGCGAGGATCGCGAGCGACGTCGCGCTCTCGACCGAGAAGCCGCGCCTCGGCGGCTACTCGCGCGCGCTCGCGGCGGCGGCGCAGCTCCTGTCCGGCGATTTCGCCGGCGCGATCGCGACCGTGAGCACGTCTCCGCTGGACGTCGCGCGCGTCGATCCGAATTGGAAGTCGCTCCTCGGATTCGGGATGGGCGCCGCCGCGGCGACGCAGAACGATGGTGACGAGCAGCGGTTCCGCGACCGGCTGGCCGAGAGCGAGCCGAGCCCGGCGGACGTCGCGATGGCCGACCTGCTCTCCGCGGTGTACGGCTGGCGCGAGAGCGAGAGCGCGTACCAGGCCGCGCGCAGCGCCGGCGCGCCGAGCAGCATCGTCGACCGGACGATCTGGTCGCCGGTGCTCGCGGTCGCCGCCGCGCGCTGGGGCATCGACGACGAAGCGAACGACGAACGCACGTCCGCGCTGGTCGAGCGGACCGGCTACGCGCGCGGACGCGCGCTGCTCGCGCAGGCCCAAGGGCTGCGCGCGCTGCGCACGGGCGAGCACGTCAAGGCCGAGAAGCTGCTGTTCGACGCGGTCCAGGCGTTCGCGACGCTGAACGTCGAGTACGAGCGGATGGTCGCGCTCGCGGACCACGCCGCGGCGCTCGCCGCGCACCGCCGCTTCGACGAGGCCGCCGGCGAGCGCGCCGAGGTACGCGCGTACGCCGAGCGCGCGAACGCGAAAGCCCTGCTCGGGACGCTGGAGCCGCTGCCGGCGCCGGTGTGAGGCAGGATCAGTCGCTGAGGTAGCGGTCCATGAGCGGGGTGAGGTACCGGGTGAGCCAGTCCACGGTGCGTTCGAGCGCGTCGATGCGATCCTCGATCCGCGAGAAGCCGTGACCCTCGTTCGGATACTCGTGGTACTGATGCGGCGCGGCGCTCGCCTTCAACGCCTCGACCACCTGCAGCGCCTCGGTCCGCGGCACGCGCGGGTCGTTCGCGCCCTGCAGCACGAGCAGCGCGGCGCGGATGTGCTTCGCGTGCGTGATCGGCGAGCGGTCGAGATAGAGCTGCGGGTCCTTCGTCGCGTCTCCGAGCTCGCGGATGAGGTACTCGCGTAGATCGCCGCGCGTCGTGTCGAAGAGCGTCTTCCAGGAGACCACGCCGACATTCGAAACGCCGGCCGCGAACCGGTCCGGGTGGCGGCCGAGAGCGTAGAGGGTCATGTAGCCGCCATAGCTCGTGCCGGTGATCCCGATGCGCTTCGGGTCCGCGATCCGCTCCTTCACCAGCCAGTCGACGCCCGCCATCACGTCGGCCAGATCCCCACCGCCCCAGTCCTTCCGGTTCAGCTCCTGCCACTCGGGGCCGTAGCCGGTCGACCCACGCACGTTCGGCGCGAGCACGACGAGGCCGCGATTCGCGAGCAGCTGCGGGTACGGATCCCACCAGCGGAAGTGCTGCCCGGTCGGGCCGCCGTGGATGTACAGGACCGCGCCCGGCACCTGGCCCTGCACCGACTCGGCGTGCGGCATGTAGAGGAGCGCAGGGACCTCCCGGCCGTCGGCGCTCGGATAGCGGACGTGCGTGGGCTCGACCAGGACCTTCGGGTCGAGCTTTCCGCCGAGCGAGTCCGTCAGCTGGCGCAGGGTCACCTGATCGCCTTCGCGGACCCACACGTCGGCCGGGCGCCGCGCGGACGTGAAGACCGTCGCGACCGTCTCGCTGTCCGGACCGACCCGCGGCCACTCGTACATGCCCGGCAGGTCGGCGACCGGCGTCGTGGCGCGTGACGCGGAGAACACGCGATGGACCGAGCGGGTCGCGTCCCTGTCCTGGAGGTAGACGACCCCGCGGCTGTCGGGACGCCAGGCCGGCTTCTGCTCGTCGAACGGGGTCTCGGTGAGGTAGCGGAGCCGGACGGCCTTCGGGCCATCGAGATCCACGAGCGCGATCTCGCGCCGGCCGCGCGCGCTCGACGTGAAGGCGATGGTCCGACCATCCGGCGACCAACGCGCGTATTGCGAGTCGCCGCTCTTCCCTTCACGGGTGTCGAGCTTCACCGCGTCGCCACCGGCCGCCGGCACGAGGTACAGGTCGACCTCGATCCCGCTCCCGCCGCGCCACGACTCGAACAGGATCGAGCGCCCATCCGGTGAGAAGAGCGGCCGCTCGTGCTCGTGGTCGTTGTCGGTGAGCGCGCGCTCCGCCCCCGTCGCGCTGTCGACGATCCGCACACCGAAGCGCTTGCCACCGGTGTTGGCGACGCACACGATCGACCGCCCGTCCGGCGACCACGAGATGTCGCGATGTGTCGCGGCATCGTCGGAGGTGAGCTTGCGCTCGTGCTCGCCGTCGCGGTCGACGATCCAGATCGCGAAGCGCTCGTCCCCGCCCTGGTCGCGCATGAACGCGATCTGGGTCCCGTCAGGCGACCAGCGCGGCGTGACGCTGCGCGTGTCGGCCGCGGTGAGCTGGATGATCCGATCGCCCGCGATCGGCACGGAGTAGATCTCGTACGCGCCGGTCTTGTTCCAGGCGAACGCCACCTCGTGGCCATCGGGCGAGAGATCGATGCCGCCCCAGACGTAGTCGACCCACGGCAGCCCGGCCACGAGCTCGACGTCGAGCCGCGTGAATCCATCGCCCAGCGGCACCGGGCGGAAGCGCGGCGGCGCGGGCATCAGATCGGCCGGAGCGTTCGCGACCGTGGTCGGCGGGGAGACCGTTCCGTCCGCGCCCCAGTCCTCGGCGAAGCTGCGCGGCCGGTCCGACGGCTTCGCCACCGGCGCCGCGCTCGCCTGCGCGGCCGGTGCCGCGCCGCGCACCGGACGCTTCGCGGCCTCGGTGCGCTCGCGGACCTGCTGCGCGACGACGAGCGTCTCCGTGCCCATCGCAGCTTCGCGCGCGGCGGTGGCGTCGGCGGGCACGATCAGCGGGTTCGGCTTCATCTGGTCCTCGAGCCGGCCCTTGTACCCACGGTCCCACGGCGCCTGGAGCAGGATGCCGAAGCGCTTCTTCGGCTGCGGCAGCTCGCGCTGGAGGAACAGGAGCGTGTCGCGGCCCGCGTTCCACATCGGCGCCCGGCGCGCCGAGAGCACCGCCGAGAACTGCAGCTTCATCAGGCCGCGCGCCGCGTCGCTGCCAAGGTCGAGGTCGCCGCAGAACAGCACGCCACCGGCCTTGCGCCCGAGCACGACCGTGGCGCCGTCGCCGTCGTCGCCCACGCGGATGACCTGCGCATCCGGCCGCACCAGCTCCTCGGACGCCAGCACCAGATCCGCGCCACCCGGGACGAACGCCGCGTCGTCCGCGTGGGCCGCGATCTGGATCCCGAGCGCGTCGCGGTAGCGGGCCGCGTCGCCGCCGCGCGCGCCGCTCGTGATGAGCAGCACCGACGCGGGTCCCGCGCCGCGGATCAGGCGCAGCGCGCGCTCGCTGAACGCGGGCGCGTCGATCAGGAGGTTGCCGCGGGCACTGTCGAAGACGATGTACTGGCGCTCGTCGTCGAGCGGCTCGTAGAGCTCGAAGATCCACGAGCGAAGCTGGTGAATATCCATCAGGCGGGGCCATCGTAAAGCGCCGGCAGGACGAGCGATCCATCCCGCCGGACGAGCGCCCGCTTGCGCGCGGCCTCGGCGATCGCGCGCTGCGCCATCGCGTCGTCCCAGTCGAACAGCCGGACGAGCTGCTTCTCGGTGACGGATCCCGCGAGCTCGACGGTGCGTGTGACGAGCGCCGCGGTCGCATCGGTGGACGACAGGCGCTCGGCCGCCTTCACCGTCTCGGGGTAGCGCCGGACGAAGAGGTCGTACGTGTAGTTGTAGTCCTCACGGAATTCACCGACGGCGCGGACGCGGGAGACGTACATGAGCCGCTGGACGTCGTCGATCGCCTTGCCGTACAGCGCGCGGCCCTCCTTCGAGGTGATCCCGAGCTCCGCGCGCATCCGCTTCGTCTGGGTCTCGCCGTTCTGCGCGAGGTACTCGATGATCCGGCGCGCGACGTCGGACAGCCGCCCCGCGCGGACGTCAGCGAGATGGTCGTCCGTCTCACCCGCGCGGCCGAACGTCGCGTAGAACGTCGGCAGCACCTTCAGCGAAACGAAGGTCGGCTTCCGCGCGAGCAGGACGCCGTAGTAGAGCTTCTTCTCCTCGGGCAGCGCGTCCTTCCAGCCCCACATCCAGCTCCACTTGCGGTCCACATCGTTCGTGGAGAGGTGGTCGAAGCAGGCCGGGATCGGCGCGTCGCCCGTGCGGAGCGTGAACGCGAACGCGAACCCGAGCGCGTCGACGAGCTTCACGAGGTCCGCGGCGTTGCGTACGCGATGCGCCCGCGTGACCTTCTGGCGATGCCGCTCGACGTTCTCGGGCGTCCCGGCGCGCGTCACGACAGGAAGAGCGCGACGAGGCCGCTCAGGACGACGACGCGCATCGCGCGCGCCGCGGATCGCGCGAGCGCGGCGTACTCGCGTCGCGCTGCGCTGTTCGCCGGCAGGTCGTCGAAGCCCGGGACCTGGGCGCGGAATGCGCGCGCGACCGATCCCGCCCATGCGCTCGCGTAGAGCGTCGCGCCGGCCATGACCGCGAGCGCGATCCAGCGCGCGACCAGGCGGGGGCCGACGTCCGCATCCTCGAACGCAAGGAGCTTCAGGACGCTCGTCACGCCGAGCACGACGAGCGCGAGCCCGGCAAGCCGGTCGAAGCGGTGCGCCGGCCCACCGAGGACGATGGCGCCGCCCACCAGGACCGCGAGGGCCAGGTGATAGAGGAACTGGAGGGTGTCGAAATAGACCGTTTCCACGCGCGTTCCAGCCTAGGCGAGGAATTTCCGACACGCAGGGTCGGTTATCGTTGGCGCATGGGGAGCTATCGCGACTACTTCTCCGAGCTGAAGAAGCGGGTCAAGGAAGCGACGCCGCAGGAGGTCCAGGAGCTCCTGAAGGGCGACGTGCAGCTCGGCGACGTCCGCGAGAAGAACGAGTGGGACGAGGGTCACCTTCCCGGCGCGGCGTTCGTGCCGAAGAGCTACCTCGAGCAGTGGGCCGAGGACCGCCTCCCGAGCAAGGACAAGCCGACCGTCCTCTACTGCGCCGGCGGGGTCCGCTCGGTCATGGCCGCCGACGCCCTGCAGAAGCTCGGCTACACCAACGTGATCTCGATGTCCGGCGGCTTCAACCGCTGGAAGGACTCCGGTCTGCCCTGGACGAAGCCGGAGACGCTCGCGCCCGAGCAGGCCCAGCGCTACTCACGGCACCTCTTGATCCCGGAGATCGGCGAGCGCGGCCAGCTCCGCCTGTTGCACGGCAAGGTGCTGCTCATCGGCGCCGGCGGCCTCGGTTCGCCGGCCGCGCTCTACCTCGCGGCCGCGGGCGTCGGCACGCTCGGCATCGTCGACTCGGATGTCGTCGATGCGACCAACCTGCAGCGGCAGATCATCCACAGCAGCGAGCGGCTCGGCCGGCCGAAGGTCGAGTCCGCGCGCGAGACCATCACCGCGCTCAACCCCGACGTGAAGGTCAACGCGTACCAGGAGCGCCTCACGGCCCAGAACATCGATCGGATCGTCGCGGGCTACGACGTGATCATCGACGGCGCCGACAACTTCCCCACCCGGTACCTGGTGAACGACGCGTCGGTGAAGCATCGGATCCCGGTCGTGCACGGCAGCATCTATCGCTTCGAGGGCCAGGCGACCGTCTTCCAGCCGTATGCGGGACCCTGCTACCGCTGCCTCTTCCACCAGCCGCCGCCGCCGGAGCTCGCGCCATCGTGCGCGGAGGCCGGCGTGCTCGGCGTGCTCCCGGGGATCATCGGGTCCATCCAGGCGAACGAGGCGATCAAGCTGCTCCTCGGGATCGGCGAGCCGCTCATCGGGCGCTACCTCTTGTTCGACGCGCTGGACACGACGTTCCGCGAGGTCAAGCTCCGCCGCGATCCGGACTGCCCGGTCTGCGGCGAGCATCCGACGATCACCGAGTACATCGATTACGAGGGCTTCTGCGCCTCACCGTCCGAATGGCAGGCCGAGCAGGCGGCGAAGGGGACCGAACCAGCCCCTCGCTGACCCAGTATCGTCAGGCAGATGCGCCGACCGCTCGCCGTCCTCGCCGCGATCGCCGTCGCACTCGCCGCGTGCACGTCGGCCCCGACCATCACTGGAACGCCGGCACCGGCGAGGACCGGTGACTTCAAGCAGTCGAAGCTCGACATCGCCTACTCCTTCATGTCGGATGCTTCGGTGCACAACCCGACCTCCCGGCAGCTCCTGGTCGGCGCGCTCGAGGGCATGAAGAAGGAGGCCAAGAGCAGCGGCGGCTCCGATGACGTCGCGACGCCGGACTTCAGCGCCGACGTGAGCACGAACCTCGCGGACTTCAAGAAATTCGCGGCCGCCGCGGGCGCGCTCGCGGCGAAGAACCCGCAGCTGTCCGCCGACCGGCTGGCCACGGCCGGCATCACCGGCCTGATCCAGTCGGACCCCGACTGCCACACCTACTACCTCGACGGCAAGGGCGGCGTGGTCAACTCGCGGCCCGAAGTGTTGAAGGGGACGGCGCCGCAGATCCCGAGCGGCGGCACGTTCCTCCAGCAGCAGCCCGATCAGGCCGGCTTGCAGGCGAAGATGCTGGATGGCGGGATCGCCTACGTCACGTGGCACGCGTTCGAGATCAACGGCACCTACCGGGTCACGGACGCGGTGAAGGCCGTCCTCGACAAGGCGGTCGCGGCAGGCGCGAAGGCGTGGCTGTTCGATCTGCGGGCGAACGTCGGCGGCAACGGCGCGGACACCATGGCGAGCTGGTTCCTGAACGGAGAGAACACGCTCAGGGTCGCCGTGAAGAACGGGTTCGCCGGGAACATGAGCGCCAACCGGGACCTGCGGCTCGGGCCCGCGTACCAGCTCCCGATCGCGATCATCCTCAACGACCGCGGCGGCTCCGCGCCTGAGGTCCTCGCGGCGAGCCTCAAGGAGAACAAGCGCGCGACGATCGTCGGCATGAAGTCGACCGGTTGCCTCGGCTCGACGAGCAGCTCGCCGCTCGGCAGCGACGGATCGCAGCTCTACGTCGTGCAGGAGGAGTTCGTCGGCGCGATCACCGGCACGAAGTACAACAACGTGGGCATCGAGCCCGACGTGCCGGCCGACGACGCGAGCGCTGTCAACGCCGCAATCGATACTCTCACTGCGGCGTCGCTAGTGCCGCCGACGACTCCGACGCCCGCGAAGACAACGGCGATTGTCGCCGGCGACACGCTCTGGGACATTGCGGCTCGGCTACTCGGCGATGCTCGACGGTGGCCGGAGCTCTACTCGCTGAACCGTGACGTCATCGGACCCGACCCCGGACTTATCCTGCCAGGCCAAGTTCTGACAGTCCCGCGTTAGCGCAAGCTATCGCTCTGAACAGTGCCAATGGGGAGTAGAGCATCTCGCTCGGAGAGCATTGAACAGGCGCATCACTCGTGCCGCTCTTGGAACGTCTGGTCGGGGCCGGCTGATCACCCCCTCGATGCCCTTTTCTATCCGATGACTGGGTCATCGGATTCGTTGTTGCGAAACTCAGAGCGCCGAAGGAGCTCGCATTTCTTTCCATGAGATCCTGCTGAGGTACGCGTTCGTGGCCTCGACCGTTGCGTCGGGTTGCATTTACTTCATGGCGCCGCTAACCGCCGGCCCGCCGCAAGCGGAATCGGCGCCTACGCTTGTTTACGGCCAGCGGGGATTCGACGGAGGATTGCTTTGGTGCAGGCGCTCAATTGTTGAGCGGCGATCTGATCAAGCGAGAGAACGGTATACATGGATTTCAAACTCATCAGCGTGACGATATTTGGGCCACGGATTGGCACTCTTTAACTGTCTTCGCCGGCGGTTAGTGCGATGCGGCATACGCCTCGGACGGCGGGGTTCCGTGGCGTAGGATTCGCCGCATGCTTGCCCGCTCGCTAGCGGTCGGGGTGACCTCGGCCCTACTCATTTCATGCGTCACGGCGGCGAACCGACCGCCGATCGCTGTCGCGCCCTCCGCCAGCCCGAGCGAGTTTCCGACCGCAGCAGCCTCGCCTACGTCGACCAGCGGAAACCCACGAGTCGGCGCGGCGATCGTCGAGGTGGTTACTGCGGAACTGAGCCCGTCGGAGGTAAATCCCACGCCCGGCGGACCAAACGCGGCGCCCGTCCCGCAAAACATTGCGACGCTAACGGTGACATACCGGAATATCGGAGGTGATTCGGCGAGGAACATAGTCGTCGCAGTTCCCAAGCGTCTGGGGAACGCAAGGCGTCGGTCAGACGACGAAACCTCAACGGATTGGCTCTTCCGACAACCAGACCTGGCGACCGGCGCGGTCGGCGCGTTCACGACCGGGCTGTGGCTGCCGACTCCGCAAGCGGTCGTTTTTCGATTGACCATTCGCGTCGAGGGAGGCGAACCAGTTGCCAGTCCGGAACTTGTCCTTCGTCCGAGTGGAGCTTCAGCGGTGACAGCGCAGCCTTCGACGCCCTCACCGACCGAGCCTACATCTGCCTCCACCACGCCAACTGCGATACCACCGAATGCGCTAACCAGATTCACGATTTCGGGAACTGCGAGGTCCGCGGTGACGGCCGCGCCTGCGGCGAACGTCGCAGTAGCGGCGGTGCGCATCGGCTCGCCGCCGGTCTTTGCGACAACAGCAGCTAATGGCACATACAAACTCTCCCTCCCAGCCGGAAGCTTCTCACTGACATTCACCCCGACTCGGGCAAGCGGCCTGTATTACGTAAGCCGGGATCTCACGGTAACGTCAGATGCTTTCCTGGACGTCGCGTTGCAAGCGGGATAC
>DASYXA010000046.1:0-16497 GCA_035935465.1 Candidatus Limnocylindria bacterium
GGCAACTCCGAGATGATCCTCGACCGCAAGCTCCAGGAGCGCCGGACGTTCCCGGCGATCAACATCCCGGCCTCGGGCACCCGGCGCGAGGAGCTGCTGCTCTCGCCCGAGACGATGCGCCAGGTCATCCTCCTGCGGAAGATGCAGCGCCTTACCGAGCTCGCCGGCATGCCCGACGGCGAACTTGAGGTCCGCCTCGGCCTCTTCGAGCGCGCCCTCCTTGAGTGCGACGATCCCGGCGAGCATGGCCCCGTCGGCGATATGCGTCGCGCCGCGGAGCACGACCAGCGCCTTCGCTTCATCGCCCTCGACCAACGCACGCAGGCCATCGACCAGGTGTTGTTCGTCAGCTGGGGTGACCAGGCGCCGTAACGCGCTCAGCCGGAGGCGAGCCGCGGGTTCGAAGGCCGGAGCCGCGGCCGCGGCGCCCGAGGCGTTCGGCGCGCCCAAGCGGGACCGACCCGCGCGGTGGCTGCCTTCCAACTGGGTGTAGTACATCCCCGTGCCCGGTAGCCCGACGGTCACCCGGCGACCCCGCGGACCGACGGTGTAGTGCGCTCCCCGAACGCCGAACGACATCGACGCTCCGGACCTGCTCAGGTTCACGGTCACGCCCGGGATGACGCGGATGCGCCTGAAGAACCGCAACCGCGCGGCCTCCTTGACTAACTCAACGTGCTGAGCAAAATAACTCAAGACGATGAGCAAGTTGTACCAGCGGCCGATCTTCGCTGCGGCCCTGGCGCGCCTGCGCGAGCCGCGCCGATTCCTCCAGGTCCTTGCCGGCCCCCGCCAGGTCGGCAAGACCACGCTCGCTCGGCAGCTGGTGGACGTGCTCGACCTCCCGTCTCAGGTCGCCACCGCGGACGAGCCCACCCTCCGCGACACGGCCTGGCTCAGCCAGCAATGGGAGGCGGCGCGCGATCTGGCGCGCGGCCGGGCGGGCGCCCTGCTCGTGCTCGACGAGGTCCAGAAGGTCAGCGGCTGGTCGGAGACGGTCAAGCGCCTCTGGGATGAGGACACCGCGGCCCGGCGCGCGGTGCGCGTCCTCGTCCTGGGGTCGGCCCCCCTGCTCGTCCAGCGCGGTCTGACGGAGAGCCTCGCCGGTCGGTTCGAGCTGATCCGCGTGTGGCATTGGAGCTACACGGAGATGCGCGCCGCCTTCGGCTGGGATCTCGACCACTACGTCTACTTCGGCGGCTATCCGGGGGCCGCTCCGCTCGTCGATGACGATGAGCGCTGGGCCGCGTACATCCGCGATTCGCTCATCGAGACGACCGTCTCACGGGACATCCTGCTCCTCTCGCGCGTCGACAAGCCCGCGCTCCTGCGGCAGCTCTTCGGCCTCGCCTGCGAGCTGTCGGCGCAGATCGTCTCGTACCAGAAGCTGGTCGGGCAGCTCCAGGACGCCGGCAACACGACGACCCTCGCGCACTACCTGGACCTGCTCGCGGGCGCCGGCATGGCCGCGGGTCTCCAGAAGTACTCGGGATCGCGCGTGCGCCAGCGCGGGTCGAGCCCGAAGCTGCTCGCGCTGAACACGGGGCTGATCAGTGCGACGACCGGTATCGGTTTCGCGCGCACGCGTGCCGATCCCGAGCGGTGGGGACGCCTGGTCGAGAGCGCCGTCGGCGCCCACCTGTACCGCCCGGATCGGCCGCTCCACTACTGGCGAGAGGGTGACCGCGAGGTCGACTACGTGCTCCGCGATGCGAGCGGCGTCGTGGCACTGGAGGTCGCGAGCGGACGGCGCAAGGGCACGCTCCCCGGGGTCGCGGCATTCCAGCGGGCGCACCCGAAGACCCGCGCCCTCCTCATCGGCGGCGAGGGGATCCCGCTGGCGCGGTTCCTCGGGGCGGCCGAACCGGGGGCTGGCGCCGCGCTCGCGCACGTGCGCGGCCGGTAGCCTGCGTCGATGCATCCAGCGGCTCGGCAAGACGAAGACGAACCAGGACTTCCTCGGGGCGATCGCCAAGTCGATGGAGGCGGACAAGAGCTAACCGGCGCGGCGCGCCGCCACCCAGGCATCGACCGCGGCGACGAATCGCTCGGCGTCCGCGATCGCGAGTCTGGCGTCCTCCGTCGTAGGGTCGGGAGCGCCGTAGTCGGCGGCACTTCGTTGCGCGAACAGCGACTGCAACGCCTTCCCGTGCCGCGGATCGATCAGCCCTGAACGCACGAGGTGCTCGCCGAACGCCGCGATGAGGCCCGCGTGCTTGCGCCGCTCGATCCCGAGCTCCGCCAGCGCGGCCTCGGCCGCATAGAAGCAGCCGTAGTACGCGCGCGACACGGCTTGTCGCGGAAACCCTGCCGTCACGAGGGCGCGGCACGCCGCGAGCTCCGTCCTCGCCCGCCCGAACCGCGCTGGAAGGTCGCTCAGCCGACGGTCCGCCCTTCGACCCGCGCCTGCCTGAGCGCCATCGTCTGCGGCTCCGCGAACTCGCCCACGGAGAGAGGGATCGGGCTCACGACGACGCCGGTCTCCACCGTCTCGGTCCAGAGCAGATCGCTCATCCGGCGGATCTCGGCGTACGGGTTCGTTGGCCCGTCCAGCACGACGACCAGATCCATGTCCGAATCGGGATCGGCGTCCCCGCGAGCGCGCGAGCCGAAGAGCACGACCTGCTTCAGACGGGGGCCATAGAGCGCCCGCAATCCACCGGCCACTCGCCGCGCGAGGTCTTCGTCGCTCGATCCGGGCGCGGGCGCGACCTCCGGGTGCGCGGCCAGCGCGCGATCGGCGGCGGTCTCGGTGACGAGCCCTTCGTCGCGCAGCCACTCGATCGCGCGACGGGCCATTCGGGCGTCGTGGAACGCGAACCAGGCCCTCCGCAGGTCGGGAAATTCAGCGAGCGTGTCCTTGAACCGCCGGAACGCCCCCCGGCCGGCGATCGCGTGCCCGAGGAGGTCGCGCGCGCGCCGGTCGGCGACCCGGTCGACGAACTCCTCCAGGTCGGCGTAGCTCTCGCCCGACTCGAGCGGATCGATCCGCCTGAAGCCGCGCTCGCCCGGGCTGTCGTCGGGGTCGTCAGCGAAGAGCGGCGACCAGCTCTCGAGCGCGCCCGTGCGGGGATCGATCCACCAGGAGCTATCCCCCGAGTGGTCCTCGAGCGCCTCCGCGAGCGTGGACACGTCGACGCGATCAGGATCGAGCATCTTCATCTCCATCATCAAGCTCGATGATCGAATGCTACTGCTCCACTGTGAGGCGCCTGGCGGCACAATTGGCATCCGTGCGGCGGGACGGTCGGCTGTGAAGATCTGGGTCGCGGTGACCGACCGCGACTGGTTCCGCCACCTGAGCAACCTGGCGCCCGACGAGGTCAACTTCTGGCAGCCGAGCGCCGAGCGCGCGGCCGTCACCCTCGAGCCCGGCGCGCCGTTCCTGTTCAAGCTGCACGCGAAGGACGGCGGCCGCATCGTGGGCGGTGGATATTTCGCGCACTACACACGGCTGCCGGTGCATCTCGCGTGGGACGCATTCGGCCAGAAGAACGGGGCTGCCACCCTCGTCCAGATGACGACGCGCATATCGCGGTACCGCAAAGGACCGATCGATCCGGAGTCGCACGTGGTCGGCTGCTTCCTCTTGGCGGAGCCGTTCTTCCTGGATGGTGCGGACGCGATCCACGTGCCCGCCGGTTGGGCGCAGAACATCGTCCAGGGCCGCACCTACGACACGACCACGGTCGAGGGCGCCGCCCTCTGGGCTTCGGTCGAGCGAGCCAGGGCCGGCGGCGCGCATCGCGTCGTTCGCGAGGATCCCGCCCGCTACGGTGCGCCCGCGTGGACGGTGGTCCGCCTTGGCCAGGGGATCTTCCGGTCGATGGTCACGGACGCGTACTCGCGACGCTGCGCGATCACGGGCGAGCGGACCCTTCCGGTGCTCGAGGCCGCGCACATCAGGTCCTACGCGAACGATGGCCCGCACAGCGTGGACAACGGCCTGCTACTCCGGGCGGACCTGCACACGCTGTTCGACCGCGGCTACATCACGGTCACGACCGATCTGACCGTGCGGGTGAGCCCCCGGATCCGCGACGAGTTCGAGAACGGGCGCGATTACTACGCGCTCGACCGGCGCCGCATCGCGACGCCGGCGCACCAGCTCTCCGCGCCGCGCCCGGAGTTCCTCCAGTGGCACGGCGATGTCGTCTTTCGGCCGTGAGCGGCGAGTCGTAGCGTTCCCGCGATGGGCGACGTCGCGATCTCGATGGTGCTGGACGAGCTCGGCTTCCGCAGCGACCTGGAGCGGCAGACAGCCCGCGCGGCGCTCGAAGCGCACGGGCTCACCCGGCCCGGGAAGCAGGCGATCAGCGACGCGAAGCTGCCGCGGGTCCGGGTGGTCCTCGACAGTCGCTTCGCCTTCAGCTGCACGGCGTGCGCCGACGGCGTGCGGACGGCGAAGCCGGCGGCCGAGCTGCTGCACGTCGAGGACGAACGCTGCGAGCGGTGCGGCGGGTCCGATCACCGCGCCGCCGCGCTGCGATTCATCGACGCGTGTGCCGCCAGGGACGTGCGGCGTGTCGTGATCGTCGGCGGCAGTCCGGCCACTCGCCGGGCGGCCCGGGACGAGCTGCGCGGGCTCGATGTCCAGTGCGTCGACGGGACCACGGCGTTGACCGCGCAGCACGCCCGTCAGCTCATCGACGGCGCCGGCCTCGTGCTGCTGTGGGGCGGGACCCAGCTCGATCACAAGGTCAACGATCTGTTCGACGCGCCGCGCGACAAATGGAAGGTCATCGCGACCCAACGGCGCGGGCTCGCCGCGCTTCTGGACGCCGGCACGACGCACTTGGCGCTCCGGTCGTGAGCGCCGACGGCCGTCAGGTCCCAGCCACCGATGCCGATCGGACCGCGGCGGACCGATTCGTGGCCGCGTGCGGCCGCGCGAATGTCCGGCGCGTGCTCGTCATCGGCGGCGCCTCCGGCGATCGCGGCTCGCTCCTCACGCTGCTCCGGGCCCTGGACATCCGCGCGATCGACGGGACCGAAGGGCTCACCGACGACCGCGCCGACCGGCTCGCCGACTGGGCCGACGTCGTCGTGCTCTGGGGCGCCGAGCTCCACCGGACCGTGACCGAACACTTCGGACCGGGCGGGCGATCGCGCTCGGCGGTCTCGATCGTCGTGGACCAGCCCGGCATCGCGGCACTGCTCGACGAGGCGACGCTGCACCTGCCGTTCGGCAACCGGAGCGCGCCGCGGTAAGCCACGCGGCCCGCTCCTGACCTGCGCTGGGAACGGCGCTAGCGGGGCGCGGGGGGCAGCGCGCCGACGATCGGCACCGCGATCGCGATCGCGAGCGGGAGCAGACCCACCATCGCCGAGCGCCAGGCGATCTGGCCACGCTGGCGGGTCGTCGGTCTCCCCGAGCGAGCCGACGCGTTGCCTGACCGGCGATGCCAGCCGTCGAATGCGACGCGCGCGAAGAAGAGATACGCCGCCAGCCCGGTCAGGCACCAGGCGAGCACGCCGAGGACGAGGCTGAAGAGGATCGGGAACAGCACGAACGTGAGCAGGACGACCGATGCCGCGATCGTCGGAAGGACGGCGGTCGCTCGCTGCTGCTCGCGTGCGGCCGCGACGAGCGCCGCGGTGGCCAGGAGGAAGCTCGCCCCGAAGAAGGTCGCCGGACCGTAGGGCGGAAGGAGGACCTGACGGAGATCGTTGGTCAGGACGGTCACGCCGCCGGCGATGGCCGCAACACCGGGAAGGGACGCGATCCAGCTCCAGACCGCGGCGCCGTCGGCGAGGAGGCGATCGCTTCGGGCGATGATCGCGAAGCAGAAGACCGCGATCGTCCACAACCGCCAGGCCACCAGCGTGAGCAGCCGGTCCCGCCGCTGCTGCACCCACGGAGTCTCGTCGGCCAGGGGCTTCCAGAAGCGCGACCCGGTGCGGTCCGCGGGTCGCTCGATCAGCTGGGCGAGCCGCCCGATGAACTCCTCGGGATTGTCGACGTAGCCGCCGTGGTCCGACACGACGCTGAAGCTGTTGGCCACCGCGAATTCCTGAGGCGGCTGGGCCAGCGGATCGCTCGGCCGGAGGTCGATCCGCCCATGCGCGACGGGGTCATACGTGGCCCAGAAGTCGCACCACGGGATGTGCCGGGGCAGATCGCCGTCCAACCGATGAAAGGTCCGTGGCGCGAGATCCCACACGTTGTTGATCGCGGCGCCGAACGTCACGAGGAGGCGGACCCGCTCGATGGCGCGGGCCTCTCCGGAGAGCAGCGCGTCGTAGGCGACCGCCGCGCCCTGCGAGTGTCCCGCGACGATGATGTGGCTGCAGCGCTCGATACGAGCCAACCAGTCGATCGCGTCGAGGATGGCCCGCCTGATGTTGAGTGCTTGGATCTCGTCGTTGATGAAGACCTCGAAGTCGCCGACGTGCTCGGTGAGGAACGGCCGCATCAGCTTGGTCAGGACGAACTCCTCGACCTGCTTGATCGGGATCTGCGCGAGCACGAACAGGAGCCACAGGAGCGGATACCCGACGAGGGCGGCGAGGCCGTAGCAGACGATGAACAGGCCGCTTTGCAGCAGCAGCAGCGCTCCCCCAACGGCGTCCACGCGGAGCGTGCCCGAGGCCGGGTCATAGCGCCGAACCTCTTGCCGGGCTCGTTGCGCGAGCCTCGCCAGGACGCGCGCGAAGACGGCGCTGCTCCAGGAGATCATCGTCTTGAACGGCGGCGCCTCCAGGCGAGCGGCCCACCACCCTTCCGCGACGACCCACGTCTCTGGCGGCGTCCCGCGATGAGCGGGGAGGTCGATCGTGAATCGGGCCGGGCCCCGCTGCCATGGATCCCCGTAGGACAAGTGCGACCATCCGACGCGGCTGTCGTCGTCGCAGCTCCGTCCGGCAGGACACTCGTTGCGATGCCACGCCTTGAGCCAATCCAAGAGCGGCTCGCCGAATTCGCGCACGGTGCTGCTCTGGCTCTGGCTCCCGATACCGTGTACGAAGAGCACGCCCACGCGCCGTCGTCCCGATGCAGGCGGCGGGAGGGGCACCCAATAGGGGCCGTCCTTCTCGGCGGCACCCCGAGTCACCGCGGGGACTGAGCGGCTGGGGCGCATGTGCAGCGGGGTAGTAGGGACGTAGGACGCAAAAGTCAATGGCATCCGACCGACGGGACTTGCCTCGTCGGGGAGTCAGGCGACCGCGCGCTCCGCGAGCGAATCCTTCGGCAGCCAGCCGCTCCCGCCCCGCGATTCGACGAACGCGAACTCCGCGATCTCGCCGAGCGCCGTGACCGGATCGCCGGCCGCGACCTCGCAGACCGGCTGCGCGAGCAGCGCCGGACCGTTCGTCACGTTCGCGGTCCACCGCAAGACCCGCGGCATCGGGCGCTGGTAGCGCTGGAACCCCGGGACGTCGCCGACACCCGCGGTCTTCGTGCTGCGTGGATCGGCCGCGACGGCGAGCGACGGCCTGTTCCTGATCGCCCGCTCGATCCGTTCGTGCGCGGCGACGTGCGCGCCGAGCAGCGCGAGCGCGTCGGCCATCGCCCAGAACAGCAGCGCGACCGCGCCGACGAGGAGCGCGAACACGACCGGCGGCACGACCCCGGTCGCGCCGACGAACGGGACCAGGGTCAGCAGCTGCGCGCGAAAGGCCGCGACGCCGACGATCGCACCGAGGACGATGAGCGCCGCGAAGAGCCTGAGTGCCCCGGCGACCACTCCGGTCCCGGGCCGTTCATCCACCGCGCAGAACAGTGCTGGCGAACGCGGACGCGGGTCAAGTGAACCGAAAGTACCGGGCGACACCGCATCGACACCGTCGTGAACACTCCGTAAACGCGCGACGGAACGCGGCACCCCTGGCTCCGGGCCGGGTATGCGTAGCAAGAACCCGCGAAGGAGTCATGACATGAAGCTCGCCACGGTCATCGCCCCCGCGCTCGCCCTCGCGATGCTCGGCACCGGCCCGTTCGGCTCGGTCGCGTTCGCCGACACCGGCTCGACGACGGCACCCGCGCCGGTCGCGACCGATCACACGTTCCAGCGCGCGATCGACGCCTTCCGCGACGTGCTCGACAGGATGGTCGACGCGCATGTGCTCACGCCCGAGCAGCGCGAGGCCGTCGTCGCCGCGGCCGTGCAGGCCGGCTGGGACGGCTTTTCGGTCGAGCGGCTCGGCGACATCCTCGTCCCGCTCGTCGCGAACGGCACGATCAGCGCCGCGCAGCGCGACGCGATCCTCGACGGCGTGCGCCGCTCCGACCGGGTGACGTTCCGCCTCGCGGTCACCCTCGACCGCCTGGGCGACCGGGGCCTCCTGAGCCGCGATCAGCGCGACGCGATCGTCACCGCCTTGCACCGCTCGGACTGGGACGGCTTCTCGATCGAGCGGCTCGGCGACATCCTCACCGGCCTCGTGAAGGACGGTGCGATCACCGCGCGCGAGCGCGCGATGATCCTCGACGGCGTGCGCCGTTAGCCGGGATCCCGGTGATCCGACGGGGACCGCCCGACCGGGGCGGTCCCCGTGCGTCCGGCCACCTGCATCCATAAACCGTGGCTGAACGGGCTTGGCTAGGATTCCGCCGAGCGAGAGCTCGGGGAGGTTCACCGATGCGCAGATCACCGCTCGCGTTGTTCATCGCGATCGTGTTCGTCGTTGCGGCCGCGGGAACGGCCATCGCGACATCGAGCACCGACAGCCAGGCGAACCAGCCGCAGGTCGCGGGGGACGCGACGTCGAACGCGACGGCGCGCTTCCCGACGAACAAGCAGAACGAGCCGAGCGTCGCGATCGCGCCCGACGGGACGCACGCGATCGCGGGCTCGAACGACGAACAGAAGCAGCCGGCCTGCGGCCCAGGTGCGCAGCGCGGTGCCGGCGCGCCGGCGAACGACTGCTCGTTCTTCCCGAACGTCGGCACGAGCGGCGTGTACACCTCGAGCGACGCGGGCGCCACGTGGACGAACCGCGGCCTGCTCCCCGGCTACAGCGACACCGGCACCTCGGTGGCGGCGTCGGCCGGCGCGCTCCCGACCTCCGCGCCCGCGGGCTCGAAGGTCTCGGACGGTGACCCGGTCGTCGCGTTCGGCCCGAAGCTCGTGAACGGCGCCTTCACCTACGCGCAGGGCGCCCGCGCGTACTACGCGAACCTCACCGCCTTCAGTAGCGCCGGCCGTCCGGGCAACCAGTTCGCCGAGATGATCGGCGTCTCGATCTCCGACGACTACGGCGCGTCGTGGTACGACCCGGTGATCGCGGCCCAGTCGAACGGCAACGTGTTCAACGACAAGGAGTCGCTCTGGGCCGACCGCAATCCGGCCTCGCCGTACTTCGGCCGGGTGTACGTGAGCTACACCGAGTTCCGGTCGATCCCCTCGACCGCCGAGCCGGTCATCGTCGTGTACTCCGCGGACGGCGGGCTCACCTGGTCCAAGCAGAATCAGGTCTCAGCCGCGTACAACAACCGCGCCCGCGGCGGCCGGCAGGGTTCGGTCGTCCGGACCGGCCCGAACGGCGAGGTCTACGTGATCTTCGAGGACGGCGACAACAAGCTGGGCAGCCAGCAGATCGTGGTCGTCTCGCTCGACGGCGGCAAGAGCTTCTCGAGGAAGATCTCGATCGCCGCGGTCACCGACATCGCCGCCGCGATTCCCGGCGCCAACTTCCGCACCGACAGCTTCGCGAGCGCCGCGGTCGATCAGTCGAGCGGCGCGATCTACGCCACGTGGTCCGATGCCGCGAGCGGCAGCGGCCGCATCGTGGTGTCGAAGGGAACGAACCAGGGCCGGACCTGGTCCGCACCGGTGACCGTGTCGACGGCCGCCGAGGGCTACGCGTTCTTCCAGGGCCTCGACGTCGCCCCGAACGGACGGATCGACATCGGCTACCAGGCCCAGGTCGCGGTGAACCCCGCCACGTACGGCACCGGGAACGCGGCGATCGACAGCTGGTACGTGTCCTCGAGCGACGGCGGCGCGACCTGGTCGGCGCCGCGCAAGATCTCGAGCGCGTCGTCCGACCCGGCGGCCTCCGCACAGAACAACCTCGCCCTCCAGTTCTGGGGGGACTACAGCACGCTCGCCTCGACCGACGACGCGGCGCTGTTCATCTACACCGACAGCCGCACCGGCGCAGGCTGCCCGGCGGTCGACGCGTACCAGCACGGCCTCGACGGAAGCGGCCCCGCGGTCGCCAAGCCCGCACCCGGGACCGACTGCCCCGCGCAGTTCGGCAACAGCGACGTCTACGTGAGCAAGGTCACGCCGTAAGGCACCGCGATCCCGCGATCTCGAAGGGCCGCCCGAACGGGGCGGCCCTTCCTATTTGCGTCGGACCGAGCTACGATGTAAGGCGGTGGTGAGAAGTAAGGCATCTGGGGCTCGCAGGATCTCGGAGGTCACTGGCATGTACCGCGCCCGGGTCACGAGCAAAGGGCAGGTCACGATCCCCTCGGCCGTGCGGGACCAGCTCGGCCTGCGTACCGGGGACGAGCTCCTGTTCGAGCCGAAGACGCTCCGATTCAGCGCGGCACCGCGCCCGAAGCTGAGCGAGCTTTACGGGATCCTCGCCCCGACCGGACCGCTGCCGCCATTCGACCGGGATACGGAACGAGCTCAGGCGGCAGCGGCGGCGGGGCGGTACGACGCCGAGAAGACTGCCAAGATCGTGAAGCGCCGCCGGCAGTGACCACGGCATGGCTCGATACCAACGTCGTCGTGCGATTTCTGACCAGGGATCCCGCGCCGCAGGCGGCCCGCGCCGACCGACTTCTCGCGAGGGCTCAGTCCAAGGAGATCGCGCTTCGGCTGTCGAACATCATCGTCGCGGAGATCGTGTGGACGCTGGCTAGCAGATACGGACACGGTCCGGACCGCATCGCTGCGGCGCTGAGCGCTTTCCTCCGAGCCGACGGCATCCTCGCCGACGACCGGGATGGCCTGGTCGAGGCGCTTGCCGTGATGGTCGAGCGGCGGGTGTCCTTTCCCGATGCGTACGTGGCGGTGTCGGCACGGCGCGCCGGGGAACCGGTCTGCAGCTTCGATCGGGACTTCGAGCGGCTGGACGTGGAGATCCTCGCGGGCTGACGTTCAGCGACTCGCGCGCAGCAGCTCGAGGAACCGGTCGCCGTAGCGCTCGAGCTTCGCCGGACCGACGCCGGAGATCGCGAGCAGCTCGCGCTCGGTGGTCGGCACCGCTGCGGCCATTCCGCGCAGCACCGCGTCGCTGAACACGATGTACGCCGGCACGTGCTCGGCGTCGGCGATCGACTTGCGCAGCGCGCGCAGCTTCTCGAACAGCTCGGCGTTCGGCTCGGCGTCGATGGGCACCTTCGCCGCGGCTGACGCCGTCCCGCGATGGCTGTCGGCGAGCAGCGCGCCGAGGTCGCGCCCGAGGCAGGCGTCGCAGCTCGTGCCGCAGCGCTCGATCGGCTCGTCGAAGTACGCAGTGAGCGACTGGTGGCGGCAGTGTGCGCTCTCGGCGAGCCGGAACAGCTGGATCGTCTTCTCCTTGGTGGCGCGGCGCAGCTCCGGGTCGTCGCTCTCGAAGCGGTCGTAGGCGAGCACGTCGACCCACGAGTACATGAGCACGCAGTCGCTCTCGAGGCCGTCGCGTCCGGCCCGTCCGATCTCCTGGTACCAACCCTCGAGGCTGCGCGGGAGGTCGCGGTGCACGACGAAGCGGACGTTGCTCTTGTCGATGCCCATGCCGAACGCGACGGTGGCCACGATGACGTCAGCCTCATCGCGCGCGAACGCGTCCTGGCTGTCCGCGCGCTCCTCGTCGGTGAGGCCGGCGTGGTACGCGCGGGCGCGCACGCCGTTCCGCCGCAGCCACGCGGAGAGATCGTCGACGCTCTTGCGCGACAAGCAGTACACGATCCCGCTCGAGCCGCGATGCTTCCTGACGATCGCGAGGATGTCCTTCCGCGTGTCGCGGCCGGCGCCCTTCTTCTGCGTCGTGATGACCAGGTTCGGGCGGAAGAACGAGCCCTTGAAGCCGTCCGGCTTGCGCATCCCGAGCTGGCGGATGATGTCGCCGACCACCTGCCGGGTCGCGGTCGCGGTGAGGGCGAGGATCGGGAGGTCGCCGAGCTGCGTCTTCAGGCCGGCGAGCTGCCGGTACGCGGGACGGAAGTCGTGGCCCCAGTGGCTGATGCAGTGGGCCTCGTCGACGACGATGAGGCTGACCTTCGACACCGCGAGCGCGCCGCGCAGCCAGTCGCCGAGGCCCTCGGGCGCGGCGTACACGATGTCGAGCAGCCCGGCGCGGAGCTGCGCGAGCGTGGATCGCCGCTCCTCGGGCGTGAGCGTCGAATTGAGGACCGCGGCGCGGAAGCCGGTGCGCACGAGCGCGTCGACCTGGTCCTTCATCAGCGAGATGAGCGGGGAGAGCACGAGCACCGGTCCGGGGAGGATCTTCGCCGGGATCTGGAACGTGAGGCTCTTCCCCGCCCCGGTCGGCATGAGCCCGATGCAGTCGCGGCCGGCGAGCACCGCGTCGATGATCCGGCGCTGCCCCGGCCGGAACCCGTCATAACCGAACACCGTCCGGAGCACCTCGTCGGGATCGCTGAACCGGCGCGCCGGATCGAACGCCGGGCCGGCCGCGGTCACCGCTCGAACTTCTCCAGCTGCGGCTGATCGCCGAGCTCGCGCAGGATCCGGAGCCCCGCCTCGATCTGGGCGTCGTCGCCGGTCAGCCGGCCAAGCTCGCACCGCACCCGGCCGACCAGCGGCCGCGCGCCCATCGCCTCGTACCGGGCGAGCACGGCGCCGAGGCCGACCGCGTCGCGCTTCGCGACCGCGAGGGCGCGGTCGAGCGCGACCAGCACGTGCTGCACGGCGCTCGGGCGGTACGCCTCGCGCGCGGCCAGGATCGCGTCGGCGGGCATCGGCTCGTCGCGGTCGACGGCGGCGCTCACCAGCCGCTCGAACCCTTCGGGATTGCGCCGGCGGGTGACGGCGATGCGCAGCATCTCGACCACCGCGCCCGGCTTGGAGCGGAGCGCGTCGACCTGTGCGGTCGTCGCCGGGCTCGGCGCGAACTGATCGACGATGCCGAAGATGGCGTCATCGAGCCGCTCGACGAGCCCCTCCTGCCGGCGCGCGGCAGCGACGTCGCGCGCGGCGATGAAGCCACGGAGCGCGTAGCCGGCGGAGATCCGCCCGGTCTCGATCCAGAGCTCACGCGCGCGGTCCGCGAGCCCGATGCTCTCGTCCCAATCGCCCCTGAGCGCGAGCCCGTACAGCCGCCAGGCCACCAGGTGCAGCGCCCAGGCGGGGACCTGCCCCGGCTGGATGAGCCCGAGCCCCTCGCGGGAGATCCGGACCGCCTCGTCCAGATCGCCGAGGGCGATCGAGGCCCAGGCGATGACGCTGTACGTATCCATCTTCTCGGCGAGGTCGAGCCGGTCGCCGAGCGTGAGCCGCGAGCGCGAGGTCTCGCGCGCCGCGGTCCAGTTGCCGCGCTGCATCGCGTTCGCGCTGAGCCCGTCGAGGGCGCCGCTCTGGAGCCCGACGTTGTCGATGGCCCGCGCGATCTCGAGGCCCGTGGCCGCATGCCGCTCCGAACCGGCGATCTCCGCCTCCGTCGGCACGCGATCGCCCGCGACCCAGAACGCATGGAATCCTTCGGCGACGTGGAACCGGGCTGTCGCCCGCGGCTCGGCCGTGCGCCCGAGCAGCGCGGCGCCGCGTGTCCGGAGCTCGTCCATGACCGCGCCGGTCGGGCGGTCGGCGACCGCGCCCGCGCTCCGGGTCAACCCGACCAGGATCCCGCCGATGAGCCGGAGGGCGCGATCGGGGTCGACAGTCTCGTCGGTCAGATCGAGCGCGATCTTGTACGAGGCGATCGACTGACCCGCGTCGGCGAACGCATCGCCGAGACGCTCGTGGAGCGCCACGAGCTCGCCCGGCTCGGCGAGCTCGATGGCCGCGCGGAGGTGACGGGCCGCTTCCGTGTTCGCCGCGCTCGCGAGCGCTGCGTCGGCGGCGCGCACGAGCCAGCGGACCGCGTCGCGGCGGATCGCCACGGCCGCGGGATCGTCGGCGGTCGCGGCGCTCACCAGGCTGGCGGCCTCGCGGTAGTGGAACGCGATGAGCTCGGCCACGGTCTCCTCACGGCCGGCTGCGCTCATCTCGATCCAGCGCGCCGCCGCGGCGTGGAGCGTCGTGCGGATCGCGCGCGGCAGCGTCTGGTATGCGACCTCGCGGATGAGGATGTGGCGGAAGACGAAGCTGTCGGCGCCGCTCGGCCGCACGAGGTCCTTGTCGATGAGCGCCTCGCACAGGTCCGCGGCCCGTCCGGCGAGCTCGGGAGCGATCGCCTCGACGCCGTTCGCGCGGAACGCGCGGCCGAAGACCGCGCCGATCTGCACCAGCCGCCGCTCGTCCTCGGTGAGACCGTCAAGGCGCGCGAGCACCGTCGCTTGGACCGTGTCGGGCAGGGCGTCGAGCGAGCCACCGCGCTCCATGAACGTGCGCACCAGCTCGCCGGCGTAGAACGGGTTGCCCTCGGCGCGCGCGACGATGCGCTCGACCACCTCGGGCTGCCGCGACTCGAGGAGGTGCTCGACGAGCTGCGCGACCGCGCCATCGCGGAGCGGCTCGAGCGAGAGCGCGAGGTGGTTGCGCCGGCCGCCGCCCCAGCTCGTGCGCCGGTCGAGGAGCTCCGGCCGGGTGAGCGCGATCATCAGGACCGGCGTCGCGCCGCGCGGCTGCATGACGAACTCGACCAGGTCCAAGAGGCTGTCGCTCGACCAGTGCAGGTCCTCGAACACGACGACGAGCGGGTGGGCCCGCGCCGCCGTCTCGATGCACGTGCGCCAGGCCGCAAAGAGCGCGGCGCGGTCCAGGACCTCCTGCTCGCCCGCGCCCACGGTCGCCGCGAGGAGCGGAGCGATCTGGTCCCGGTCGGGGACGTCATTCGCCGCGAGCCAGCGCGCGATCGTGTCACGGACCTCGGCCGGCGACGCATCCTCAGCAGCGCCGACGAGCCGGTGGAGGACCGCGCGGAGCGGCCAGTACGTGAGCCGCTGCCCGTACGGCAGGCACTGCGCGATCGCGACGCGCGCATCGGGCGCGCGCTGCTCGAGGCGGTCGAGGAACTCCTCCAGCAGCCGCGACTTCCCGGTACCCGCGGGCGCGATGACGCTCACCAGGAACGGACGCTTGTCGTCGAGGACCCGCCCGGCTGCGAGCTCGAGCTGGGCGAGATCGCCGTCGCGGCCGAAGAGCGGCATCCGGACCCGCTGCCCGGCCGCGCGCCGCCCGCCGAGCGGGAGCGCCCTGAGCGGCGCGCGCTTGCCCTTTGCGGTGAGCTCGACCGCCGGCCCGAACGTGTACTGGCGGGCGGCCGCGCTCGCGGTCCGGTCGCCGCACATGATCGCCCACGGTTCGGCGAGCTGCTGGAGCCGCGCCGCCGTGTTCACCGCGTCGCCGGTGACGAGGAAATCGCCCGAGCCGGCGTCGCGCGTGGCGACGACCTCGCCGGTGTTCAGCCCGATGCGGATCGGGAGATGGTCGCCGAGCTTCGGATCGCCCCGGACGCGATCGCGGAGCTGCTCGGCCGCGGCGATCGCGCGAACCGCGTCGTCGCCGTGCGCCGTCGGGAGGCCGAACACGGCCATGACCGCGTCGCCGATGAACTTCTCGAGCGTGCCGCCGTGCTCGGCGACCACGTCCTTCGCGATCGCGTAATACCGCGCGAGCAGCGCCCGGAGATCCTCGGGGTCGAGCTCCTCGCCGAGCGCGGTCGAGCCCGCCACGTCGGAGAACAGGATCGTGACCAGACGCCGCTCCTCGGCGCTCACGTGAAGCTGCGCCTGAGCGCGGACTGCGCGGCGTTGTACCCGGACATCCCGTGCACGCCCGCGCCGGGCGGCGTGGCCGCGGAGCAGAGGTAGATCTCGCGGGTCGGCGTGGCGTACGGGTCGACCGACCAGGACGGCCGCGCGATGAACTGCAGCCCGGCGTGCGAGCCGGCCGAGATGTCGCCGCCGATGTAGTTCGCGTTGTGCGACTCGATGTCGCGCGTGTTCATGACGCTCCGCTTGAGGACGAGGTCGCGGAACCCGGGCGCGAAGCGCTCGAGCTGCGCCTCGATGCGCGCGGTCATGTCGACCGTGGACCCGCTCGGGACATGGCAGTACGTCCAAAGCGTGTGCATCCCAAGCGGCGCACGGGTCGGGTCGAACAGGCTCTGCTGCGCGACGAGGACGAACGGCCGCTCCGGATGCTGGCCCCGCGCGACCTGCCGCTCTCCCGCCGCGATCTCCTCGAGCGTGCCGCCCAGATGCACCGTCCCCGCCCGCCGGCAGGGCTCCGCGCGCCATGGGACCGGACCGGCGAGCGCGTAGTCGACCTTGAACACGCCCGGACCGTACCGGTAGCCGCGCAGCACGCGCCGGTACGTCGTGTTCAGCTTGTCGCCGGCGATGCGCTCGAGCGCCCGCGGTGTGGCGTCGAAGAGGTACGCGCGCGCCTTCCCCAGCTGCGCCCACACGTCGATGCGATCGCCGGTGCG
>DASYXA010000047.1:0-2703 GCA_035935465.1 Candidatus Limnocylindria bacterium
GACCGCTTCGCCGACGGGACGAAGCTCCAGACCTTCTACAAGCAGGCCGAGTCCGTCGAGATGCTCCGGTACGGCGAGCGCTTCGCGGACCCGGCGCTGCGCAAGGCGATCGAGCTCACCGTCGACCGGCGCCGGCTCAGCGCGGTGCTCTTCGAGGGACGCGCGCTCGTCCCGCGCACCTATCTCGTCCCGCCGGGCTGGGCCGCATCCGACGCCGGCGACCTGCCCCCGGTCGATCGCGACGCGGCGCGCGCGCTGCTCCTGGCCGCCGGCTACACCCGCGGCACGTTCGGCATCCTCGAGCGCGCCGGGGAGCGGTTCACGGTGTCGATCCTCGTCGCCGCCGGATCGGTCGCGCGCAGCGAGGCCGCCCGCCTGGTCGCCGGCGATCTCGCCGCGATCGGCATCGCCGCGGACGTGCGCGAGGAGGCGCCCGAGGCCGCCGCCGCCGCGATCGCGAGCGGGGCATTCGACCTGGCCATCGACGCCGAGGACGTGAGCGATCCCCAGCGGGCCACCGACCGCTACCGCGGGACGGCCGGACCGTGGTTCGACGCGCTGTTACGTGCGGCTGCCGCGAGCCCCGATCGCACCGAGAAGCGGCTCCTGTACGGGGAGCTCGAGCGGGTCTGGGATGACGCCCGGCCAGCCCTCCCGCTGTACCAGCAGCTCCAGGTGGACGTGGCCCCGCGGTCATTGGCGGGCGTGGATCCGGCGTCGGCCGGCGCTCCGCTGACCTGGAACGCCCGGGACTGGCGGTTCGCCGGGCCCTAGGGCCGCGGGCCTGAACCGCCGCTGTCCGGACCGGGTACTGGGGACCGACAGGTCGGCACTGTCGCGCAATTGACGCTGCGCGGCGGGCGACCACACAATGACGCGGTCCCACGCGATTCGGCTGCGTTCAGCTGCGGTCGCGCGCGTGTGGGCCAGTGAAGGGAGGCGGAGGGAGCCCAGCTTCAGGTGGGTCGATGACCCGCATCGGTCGCGTGGCGACCCCCGTATCTCGTCGTCAGCCAATACACGCGTCGCGCGCCACAACAATTGGAGGGAGCGAATGATCCAGCGCCGCTCAGGCCTCTGGTCGATCCTGGTGATGCTCGTTGCGGTCTCGATGATCGTCACGGCGTGCCAGGCCGGCAATCAGGGGGGTAACACCGCGAGCACTGCCGCCATCGACCCGAATGGTGAGCTGAACACCAACACCGGTGGCGAGCCGGACACGATCGATCCGCAGAAGGAGTCCTTCGTCAACGAGGTCGCGCAGACCATGATGGTCTTCGAGGCGCTCATGGCGTTCGACCCGAAGACGCTCAAGCCGATCCCCGGCGCAGCGAAGGACCAGCCCAAGGTCTCGGCCGACGGCCTGACCTACACCTACACGCTCCGTGACGGCCTCAAGTATTCGGATGGCTCAGCGCTGACCACCAAGGACTTCATGTATGGCTTCCAGCGGCTGTGCGACCCGAACGTCGCGGGCGACTACGCGTTCACCGGCTACGTCATCGTCGGGTGCGAGGACTACAACTCGATGGACCCGAAGAAGGCGACGCCGGCCGAGCTCGCGGCCGCGAAGGCCAAGCTCGGCATCAGCGTCAGCGGCCAGGACATCTCGTTCAAGCTGACCGAGCAGGCGCCGTACTTCAACGCCATCGCGGCCCTGTGGGTCGGTCTTCCCGCGCGTGAGTCCGACGTCACCAAGGGTGGCGACAAGTGGACCGAGCCGGCGACGTTCATCGGCAACGGGCCCTTCAAGCTCACCGAGTGGAAGCACAACGAGAAGATGGTCTACGAGCGCAACGACAACTACCGCAAGCCGGCCAAGCTCAAGAAGTGGACCAAGGTCATGATCAACGAAGGCGCCGTCGCCTTCGCCGCATACCGGAACAACGAGCTCGACGCGACGGGCGTGGCTGCGGAGCAGCTTCGGACCGTCGAGGCCGACGCGGACCTGAAGGCCCAGGTCCGGGACGTCCCGGGCTCCTGCACCTTCTACTACGGCTTCAACACCGTGAAGGCGCCGTTCACCGACCCGAAGGTCCGCCTCGCGTTCGCGAAGTCGTTCGACCGCGCCTCGTACATCACCGACGTGCAGAAGATCGGCAAGCCGGCCGAGTCGTTCATGCCGCCGGGACTTCCGGGCTACGACCCGAACGATCACAACCAGAAGTTCGACCCCGCGGCTGCGAAGCAGCTGCTCGCGAGCTCGAGCTTCGCCGGCAAGCCTGAGCTCACCGGCATCAAGTTCACCTACTCGTCCTCCGCGGCCGCGAAGACCCGCGTCGAGTGGGCCCAGCAGCAGTGGAAGACGAACCTCGGGATCGACGTCACGCTCGACCCGGTGGACCGCACGACCTACACCCAGCTGGTGAAGAAGCCGGAAACCGTTCCGTTGCTCTTCCTCCTCGGCTGGTGCGCCGACTACCCGGACCAGCAGGACTGGCTCACGACGGTGTTCGTCTCGAACTCCACCGTGACGAAGACCGGCTGGAAGAACGCCGAGTACGACTCGCTCGTGCGGGCGGCGGACAAGGAGCCCGACGCGAAGAAGCGCGACGATGGCTACCTCAAGGCGCAGCAGATCCTCACCCAGGACGCGCCGGTGGCGTTCCTGTACTACTCGGCGACCAAGTACCTCCTGAAGCCGTACGTGCACGGTGTCGTGGACACCGCGCTCGACTTCGAGATCGGCATCATGGACGTCAC
>DASYXA010000048.1:0-2732 GCA_035935465.1 Candidatus Limnocylindria bacterium
CGAGCGCGTGGTCGTGCCGCGGCTCGGCCTGCTGGCGTCACGGCTCATCGCCCTCGCCGAGGGCGAGGCCGACACCACGCAGGCCGGGCGCACGCACGGCCAGCACGCGGTCCCGATCACCTTCGGCTTCGCGGTCGCGGAGTACGTGAGCCGCATCGGCGGCCGCATCCTCCTGCTCCAGGCCACCGCGCGCGCGCTGCCCGGGAAGCTCTCCGGCGCCGTCGGCGCGTACAACGCGCCGGCGCTCCTGGCGAAGGACCCGCGCGCGCTCGAGCGCCGCTACCTCGCGCACCTCGGGCTCAAGCCGGCGAGCCACTCCACGCAGATCGTCGAGCCCGAGGCGTGGAGTGATCTCGCGCATGCGTGCGTCACGGCGCTCGGCGTCATGGCGAACCTCGCCGATGACATGCGCCATCTCCAGCGCACGGAGATCGCGGAGATCGCCGAGGGCTTCCGGGCGCAGCAGGTCGGCAGCTCGACGATGCCGCAGAAGCGCAACCCGGTGTCGTTCGAGAACGTGAAGAGCATGTGGAAGGCGTTCATGCCCCGCATCATTACGACCTACCTCGATCAGATCAGCGAGCACCAGCGCGACCTCACGAACTCCGCGTCCCAGCGCTTTTCCGGCGAGCTCATCGCGGCGACCGCGTACGCGGCCACGCGCCTCGGCGCGTCGATCGACGGCGTCCGCATCGACCGCGACCGCATGAAGGCGAACGTCGGGCTCTCGAAGGGCGGCATCGTGGCCGAGGCGCTGTACGTGCTCTTCGCGAAGCACGGCCACCCCGACGCGCACGAGGCCGTGCGCCGGCTCACCCTCGAGGCCGAGCGCAGCGGCAGGTCGCCGCTCGAGCTCGCGGCGCTGGATCCGGACCTGCGGCCGCTCCTCGCGAAGCTCACGCCGGCCGAGCGGAAGGTCCTCGACCAGCCCGAGGACTATCGCGGGCTCGCGCCGGAGGTCGCGCGTGACGTCGCGAAGACCTGGCGCGCCAAGCTCGCCGGGGTGCTGCCGGAATGACGCTCAGCGAGAGCGCGATCCCGAACGCGACGCTGTTCCGCCATGGGAAGGTGCGCGAGGTCTATGCGGCCGGCCCGGACACGCTGGTGATGGTCGCGTCCGACCGGCTCTCGGCGTTCGACGTCGTGCTGCCGACCCCGATCCCGGACAAGGGCCGGGTGCTCACCCAGCTGTCGAACTTCTGGTTCGAGCGCACGGCGACGATCGTGCCGAACCACCTGCTCGAGACCGACCTCGCGACGTTCCCGGCGCCGTTCCGCGACCACCCGGAGCTCGCGGGCCGGGCCGTGCTCGTGCGCCGGGCCGAGCGCATCGACTTCGAGTGCGTCGCCCGCGGCTACCTCGCGGGGTCGGGCTGGGCCGAGTATCGGAAGACCGGCACCGTCGCCGGCGAGCGGCTCCCGCCCGGCCTCCAGGAATCGGCGCGGCTCGACGACCCGATCTTCACGCCGGCGACGAAGGCGCTCACCGGCCACGACGAGAACATCTCGCGTGCGCAGCTCGCGGCCGCGCTCGGCCGCGACCTCGCGAAGCAGCTCGAGGAGGTGACCCTCGCGCTGTTCCGCCACGCCCACGCCTACGCGCTCGGCCGGGGGCTGATCCTCGCCGACACGAAGTTCGAGTTCGGGCTCCTCGACGGGAAGCTCGTGCTCATCGACGAGGCCCTCACCCCCGACTCGTCGCGGTACTGGGACGCGGCGACGTACCGCCCCGGGAGCGCGCCGCCGTCGTACGACAAGCAGTTCGTGCGCGACTTCTTGAACGCGCACGGTTGGGATCACGAGCCGCCCGGGCCGGTGCTGCCGCCCGCGGTGGTGCACGGCACGACCGAGCGTTACCGCGAGTGCTACGAAAAGTTGACCGGACGCCCCCTCTGACCTACACAACTTCTGAAAAGCTGTGTATGCTCGGAGGGTGATGAAGCGCCTGCAGATCCTCATCGACGAGGCTCTCGATGCCGACCTTGAGCGCGAGGCGGCCCGGACCGGGCGCTCGAAGGGGGCCCTGGTTCGCGATGCCGTGCGCCGCCAGATCAAGCCGCTGCCGCCTATCGAGAAGGACGCGCTCTGGGAGATGGCCGGCGCGGACTCGTTCGAGCCCGTTCCACCGGAGGAGATCGACGACATCGTGTACGGCGACCCGTGATCTTCGTCGACACGTCGTTCTGGGCAGCTGTCCGCAACCGCCGAGATGACCATCACGCCGCCGCCGTCTCGCTCCTCAAGCGGCACGGCAGCGAGGCGTTGGTGACGACGAACCATGTCCGCGGGGAGACCTGGACGTTCCTTCGGCGGCGCGTCGGCCATGCCTCGGCGGTCAACTTCGTCAGCGGGATCCAGCGGTCACCTCGCGTGCAAGTCGTGTTCGTCGGTCCTGAGATCGAAGATGACGCGATCCGGTGGCTTCGCCGGCACGACGAGCGCGCATATTCGTTCGTCGACGCCACCAGCTTCCTGGTGATGCAGGATCTGAAGATCGGGGACGTCTTGAGCTTCGACTCCGACTTCTCCGCAGTTGGCTTCCGGCAGCTGTCCCCATGACCGACTTCGTGGCCACCATCCGGGTGCGGCCAAAGGCCGAGGTCCGCGATCCGCAGGGCGAGGCGATCTCCGGCGCGCTGCGCTCGCTCGGGATGGACGTCGCCGACGTGCGCACCGGCAAGGAGATCGTCGTGCGGTTCGCCGCCCCGGACGAGTCGGCTGCGCGGATCGTG
>DASYXA010000049.1:0-31713 GCA_035935465.1 Candidatus Limnocylindria bacterium
ACCGGGACCAGGCCCAGGACCGCGTCCATACCCTGATCGACGAGCTGCTGTATCCGAACCATCCGCTCGGCTGGGAGATCGCCGGCCGCCAGACCGTCGTGCTCGGGCTCACCGCGCCCGGGCTGCGCGACTTCATGGAGAGCCACTACGCGCCCGAGCGGATCGTGGTCGCGATCGCGGGGCGCATCGACGAGGCCGAAGCGGTCACGGCCGTCCGATCGCGGTTCGGGGACCTGCCGACGCGGATGGCGATCGTGGGCAAGCCCGCGCCGAAGGCGGGCCGCGCCCGGACGCGCACGCTCGCGAAGCGTGGCGAGCAGGCCCACGTGTGCATCGGCTGGCGCGGCGTGCCGCAGCTGCACCCCGACAAGTTCGCCATCGACATGCTGAACGCGGTGCTCGGCGAGGGGATGTCGAGCCGGCTGTTCCTCGAGCTCCGCGAGAAGCGCGCGCTCACCTACGACGTCCACTCCTATATCTCCAATTACCAGGACGCCGGGCACATCGTGATCTACGCCGGCGTCGCGCCGACCCGCGCGAACGAGGCGATCGCGGCCGCGTTCGCCGAGGTGGCGCGCCTGCGCGACGAGCCCGTGAGCGAGGCCGAGCTCCTGCGGGTGCGCGACTTCGTGAAGGGCCGGATCGAGCTGCGGCTCGAGCATTCGCGCGGGGTGTCCAGCTGGCTCGCCGGCCAGGAGCTGTTCCTCGACCGCATCCGCAGCGTCGACGAGCTCATCGCGATCATCGACGGCATCTCGGCGGCGGACATCCAGCGCGTGGCCCAGCGCTACCTCCAGCCCGATTTCGCATACCTTGCGGCGGTCGGCCCGCGCGCGACCGTGAGCCAGCTCACCGCGCCGGGCGCCGACGTAGAACCGGCGATGGAGAAAGCTTCGTGACGGAGACCGCGCAGCGCACCCTCATCGTGCTCAAGCCCGACGCGGTCCAGCGCGCGATCGCCGGCGAGCTCCTCGCGCGATTCGAGAAGCGCGGGCTGCGCCTCGCGGCGCTTCGTCTGGTGAAGGTCGAGCGCGCGCTCGCCGAGCAGCACTACGCCGTGCACAAGGGCAAGTTCTTCTACGAGGATCTCGTCAAGACGATCAGCGCCTCGCCGGTGGTCGCCGCGGTCCTCGAGGGGCCGAACGCGATCGCGGTCGTGCGCGCGATGGTCGGCTCGACGCGGCCCCACGAGGCCGCGCCCGGCACGATCCGCGGCGACTACGCCCTCGTCGGCCTGCGCAACCTCGTCCACGCGAGCGACGCGCCCGAGACGGCGGCGTCCGAGATCGCGCTCTGGTTCCCGGATGGGGTCGTCAGCTACGGCCGAGACATCGAGCGCTGGATGACCGACGAGGGCGCGCCCAGCTGAGCTGTACCGCTCCGCGCCCGTCCGCTGTCCGGTCCGGATAACAAACCCTGGCGGCGCGTTCTAATCACACTTGACTGAGACGGCTTTGGAACCGATCGACGGCCGAGACCGGGTGCGCGAGCAGCGGCCCTGCGGGTAGACCCGGCGCATGCCGACGCTCGATCGACCCCTCGTCCCCGCCGACTTCGGGCGAGCGTTGGCCCGCGGCGACATCGACATCGCGCTCCAGCCGCTCGTGAACCTCCGCAGCGGGCGGGTGGTGCGCCTCGAGGCCCTCGCGCGCTGGGAGCACGACCTGCGCGGGCAGGTCGCGCCCGCGACGTTCATCCCGCTCGCCGAGGCGGGTGGCGAGGCGACCGCGCTCGCGTTCCAGATGCTGCGCCGGTCGTCGGCGTACCTGCCGCGGTGGCGGACGCGGCTCGGGGAGCTGCGGGTGGCCGTGAACATCTGCGTGCAGACGTTCCAGGACCCGCTGTTCGTGGATCGCCTGGCGGCGTTCCTGGAGCGTGACGGCGCCGCGGCGGAGTGGTTCGAGCTCGAGATCACCGAGAGCACGTTCATGCAGGAGCCCGAGCGCACTCTCCAGGCGGTCGAAGACGTGCGGCGGCTCGGGTTCGTCGTGGCGATCGACGACTTCGGGACCGGCTATTCCTCGCTCGGCTATCTTGCGACCCTGCCGGTGAACGCGGTGAAGATCGATCGCCAGTTCGTGATCCCGATGACCACCGACCACCGGCGCGAGGCGATCGTTCGCGCGACGATCGCGCTCGGGCACGACCTCGGATTCGAGGTCGTCGCGGAGGGCGTCGAAGACCGGGACACCTGGGAGCTCCTCGGCGCCCTCGGCTGCGACGTCGCGCAGGGGTACCACATCGCGAGGCCCATGCCGGCCGGCGAGGTGCAGGGCTGGCTCGAGTCGTGGGATCCGGCGACCGCCGCGATCGGCCACCCGAAGATCGATCCGCGGCGGCGAGCGGGCGGCCCGCGGGGGTCGGCCACCCGGCACGTGCTGGTCGCCGACGACGAGCCGGCGATCGTCGAGATGATCCGCGACATCCTCGAGGACTCAGGGTTCCGTGTGGTGACCGCGTCGAACGGATCGGAAGCGCTCCGCCTGGTCGAAGAGGCCGAGCCGCAGGTCGTCTTGCTGGACATGAACATGCCGGTGCTCGACGGCGAGGGCTTCATCGCCGCCGTCCGAGAGCGCGGCCTGCGCATCCCGATCGTGGTCATGACCGCCGGCTCGAGCGCGAAGCGCTGGGCCGCGCAGCTCGGCGCGGACGCCTACCTCAGCAAGCCGTTCGAGCTCGCGAGCCTGGTGGACGTGACGACCCGCTTCGCCGCCACCGACAACGGCTAGAGCGGGCGCAACGCCTTCAGGAACTCGTCCGCGAACGCGGCGATCGGCCGGAGGAACGCATCCGGCGTGATGCCGCCGGCGAGCAGCGCGAGGAAGATCACGCCCCCGAGCACGCCCGCGACCGGACGCGGCTCGATCCGCCAGCCCTCCGGCGATCCGGCGAAGAGCCGCACCCCGGCGCGCAGCTGCGCGATCAAGAGCAGGATGGCCGCCGCGACGAGCGCGCTCCCGGCGAAGCCGGAGACCGCGTAGGCGATGAGGTCCACGAAGAAGTGGCCGGGGAAGGTCACGAGCGGCGGCGCACCGATCATCGCGATGCCGCCGGCGATGAACGCACCCGCGGCGAGCGGCGCGTGGGTCACGTTCGGGCGCTCGCCCGCGGCCCGGCGCTCCAGGGTCCCCGCCGCGAGGAGCTGTTGGGTGGCGCAGGCTCCCGTGACGAGCGCCGTGGCGATGCCGCCGATGATCCCGGGGCCGGACAGCGTCGCGATGCCGACGAGCGCGGCGCCCTGGTTCGAGATGACGGTGTACACGACGAGCCGGCGGAGATCGTTCGCACCCGTGGCGAGCAGCGCGCCGCCGAGCGCCGAGAGGAGCCCGATGCCGATGAGCAGGTCCTGGACCTTGCTCACCTGCACGATCGCGGGCAGCAATCCGCTCCCGGCGAGGATCTCGGCGAACGCGATGAATGTCACCGGCACGAGCACGCCGAAGTAGAGCGCCAGCGCCGAGGCCGGTGCCTCGCCGGCCAGGAGCGCGGCGTGCGTATGGAACGGGATGGCCGCGAGCAGGAGCGCGAACGCGACGAGCAGGAGGACGACCAGGAGCACGACGGTCGTCGCGGGCTGATCCTTCGGCAGGCTCGTGGCGAGCGACAGCGATCCGAGCCCGAGCGATCCACCCAGGACGACGAAGGAGAAGTGGCGCACCGCGGCCTCCACGCTGCGATTGCGGTGCACCTGGAACGTGAACGTGCCGACCGGCACCAGCAGTCCCAGCAGCAGGAGCGCGAGGATCACGATCGGCGAGGTGACCACGAGGACCGCGAGGACGACGGCGCCGGCCAGGAGTGCCGAAGGAAAGAAGTTGTAGGCAGGCTCGTCCAGCAGGACGTCGATCACCAGCATCGCGATGGTCGCGAGCAGCACCAGTCCGGCGAGGCGGCCGAGATCGGTGGCCCGCAGGTCGAGATCGAGGATGCGCGCGGTCGTGCCGGCGGGCGTGATGCTCACCAGGGTGAACGCGATGACGATCGCGGCAAGGCTGAGGCCGGCGACGTCCGCCACGCGCTTGCGGAGCGCGAACGCGAGGCAGGCGGCGACCGCGAGCAGGGCCGCCGGCGCCGCGACCGTCATGCGTCGCGCACGGCGCGCTCGTTCACGATGAGGAACGCGCCGGCGAGCGCGACGACCACCTCGAGCCACGCGAGCGCGAGCGTGCTCGCGAGCCGCGGCTCGGGCGCGAGACGCGCGAGGAGCTGCACCCCCGTCACCATGACGAGCGCCGCGAGCGAGACGCGCACCGCGCTGCGCGCCGTGAGCATGATCGCCACGCCGCTCGACAGGAGCCAGGTGCCCGCGACCTCGACAATGACCCCCGACCCATCCTGGAAGAGCGGCAGCGTCGCCGGTTCGCCCGCGACGGTGCGGAACGACGCGTACGCGAGCGGCGTCACGATCGCGGCAGTGAACGTCCCGAGCCACAGCCGCCACCCCGGGTCCTCGCCGTACGTACCGTCGCGCGCCGCGACGAACAGGATGCCCGCGGCGACGACCCCGGCGACGAAGGTCAGGGCGACCTGTGGAACGGTCGCCGCCGCCGACGCGATGAGGCTCGCGACGAGCGCGATCGCCACGAAGGTCACGGCGATGAGGCGCAGTCGGGTCGCGCTGTTCGCGACGAGCGTGACGAGGGCGATCGCTCCGAGATAGAGCATCAGCGGACGGACCACACGAGGACGCCGATGATCAGGAGCGTCGCCAGCCACACCCCGGCGCGCTGCTCGAAGAGGTTGAACGTGGCCGTCGTCCGTGAGGCGATCGCGTCGAGCGCCGCGAAGGCCGCGTGGCCGGCGGGCACGGGGTCGGCGATCGCGATGATGCTCCGCAGGCGCGCCGCGAACGGCGCGAGATCGGGCATGAACGGCCGCAGCGATCGCGCGATGACCACGAGCAGCGTCGCCGAGGCGATGGCTGCGATGAAGCCGAGCGGCGTGTTCGCGATGCCGGGCTCGAATGGCCGGCCGAACACCGTCGTCACGCCCTGATAGAGCGGTACCGAGACGGCGAGGCCGATGAGCGTCGTGATGCCGAGGGCCGCCGCCGCCGCCAGGCCGTCGAGCGCGAGCGGGACCGCGACGACGTCGAGCCGCCGGCCGACGTGCACGAGCACGAGCGCCCCGATCGTGAGCAGGCCCGCGATCGCCAGCGTGAGCGCGCCCGCGTCGGTCGCTGCGAGCGAGCCGACCCCGGTGACGATCAGCCCGGTCACCGTGGCGGCCGATCCCGCGATCACCACGACGTAGCCGCCGCGGGTCCAGATCGACTCCGCGAGCGCGACGAACGCGTCGGCGACCAGGATGAACAGCCCGCCGGCGATGGACGTGGGCGTCCCGACCGCGAGCGCGATCCAGAACGCGGCCAGCGTCACGTCGTACCGGACGACGTCCCACTGCTCGGGGAGGGCCAATGACACCGCGGCGGCGTACAGGGCGCTCAGCAGCGCGGCCAGGAGGATCAGGTGCGCCCAGTGGAGCGCCGGGTACGCCGCGAGGAGCGCGATGACCAGCGCGGCGATCGCCGCGTGGCGTCCGGAGATGCGGCCGGCGGGCCACGCCGCGAGTCCGACGGGGACGAGCGCGAGCAGGGCGGCGAGCGCGCGCCACTCGACCGGCACGGCCGGAAGGCCGACCGAGGTGATGTCGCCGCGCGTCGTCCCGAGCAGGCGCAGGAGGAGCAGCGAGGCCGCGACCCCGGCCGGCATCGTGATCACGCCGCGAAGGCGCTCCAGCTCGGGGCCCCGGCGCAGCGCCCGGAAGCGCCAGGGAATGAACGGATACAGGCCGGCGAAGAGCGCCGCGCCGATCGACGCGGCGAGGATCGCCCCCGGGCTCACCGATCCGGGCGGGATCGCGTCGAAGCGGAACGACGCGCCGCCGAAGCGCGACAGCAGGAGCGCAGCGAGCACGAAGAACTGCACGCCGACCGCGAGGTACGCGGCCAGGCGCGTCGTCGCGGGCAACGGCGCGACCGCGAGCGTCGCGAGGATGGTGATCGACGCGAGGACGCCGAGTACGACGGTCCCTGCGATGAGGTCGTCGGTCACCACGAGCGCGAAGAAGACCAGGCCGAGGGCGAGGATCGCGCTCGGGAGCAGCGGGTGCCGACGCTCCGCCCGCGCGACGCCGAACAATCCCGCTCCGGCATACGCGGCACCGACAGCGACGCCGATGGCGGCGATGCCGTCGAAGCGATAGCTCGCTTGGATCGTCGGTCCTCCAGCGGCGGACCACTCCCAGAGCGCGCGTCCGGCCGCGCGGGCCGGGTCGATGACCGTCGCGAGAGCCAGCGGGGCCAGCACCGCGGCGACCGAGAGCACGACCGCGACGGACGCGGCGAGCCGCGAGCGCGGCGCGAGCAGCAGGGTGAGCGCAACGAGCGCGAGCGCGCCGGCGGACGCGATGAGCGGAAGCTCGGCCGTCGCGATCATGTGCGGTAACGTACGCCACGTGGACCTGCGGTTACTCCCTCAGCAGCAGCTCAAGGTCACACCCAAGCAGATCGCGGCGAACTACATCCTCCAGCTCTCGTCGCTCGAGCTCCAGGACGTCATCAACCAGGAGCTGGAGGAGAACCCGGCGCTCGATCTCGAGGAGGTGCAGGTCTGCCCGCTCTGCGGGAACCCGCTCACCGGGCGCGTCTGCCTCACCTGTTTCGGCGCGGGCAAGGCCGGCGTCGCGGAGCAGTACAGCGACAGCGAGCCGCTCGAGGGGACGAGCCTCATGGCCCGCGACGAGGAGGAGGGCGACGAGTTCGACCCGATCGTGCGCGCCGAGGCGGAGCAGACCCTCGCCGAGTACCTGTCCTGGAACGTACGGGTCCTGCTGCCGAAGCGGCTCCACATCGTCGCCGAGTACCTCATCGGGAACCTCAACGACACCGGCTACCTCGAGGGAAGCCTCGAGGATGCGGCGAAGGCCATGCAGGTCTCGCTCGAGGATGCCGAGCGCGTGCTGGAGGTCATCCAGTCCATCGAGCCATGGGGGCTCGGTGCGCGCGACATCCAGGAGTGCCTGCTGATCCAGATGGAGCACCTCGCGGAGGCGGGTGAAGCGGTGCCACCGCACGCGCGGGCGATCGTCGCGGAGCGCTTCCGCGAGCTCGGGGAGCACAAGTTCGGCGATGTCGCGCAGGCCCTCCGCATCACGCGTGAGGAGGTCCAGGCCGCCTGGGACTACATCAAGACGAACCTCAACCCGTACCCCGCCCAGGCGTTCGCGGCGGGGCCGGACGGCACGAGCATCGGCGGCCGCCAGGTCACGCTCCGGCCGGACGTGATCATCGTGAAGAACGATCAGGGCGACTTCGAGGTCGAGGTCATCGAGTCGCGCCGCTTCTCGCTGAAGGTGAATCCCGTCTACCGGCAGCTCGTCGGCCAGATCCAGGCCGCGCGCACCGCGAAGACCGAGGCGCCGTCCATGGACGACAAGGAGAAGCAGCACATCCGCGAGTACGTCACGAGAGCGAAGTTCTTCATCGACAACATCAACCAGCGCCGTCAGACGATGGCCCGCATCACGCAGGTCATCGTCGAGTGCCAGCACGACTTCCTCGAGAAGGGGATCCAGAGCCTGCGGCCGCTCACGCGCGCGGAGGTCGGCGAGCGCATCGGGATGCACGAGTCGACGGTCAGCCGCGCGACGGCCGGGAAGTTCGTGCTCCTACCGGCGGGTCAGGTCGTCCCGTTCTCGCTGTTCTTCACCGCGTCGCTGGGGACAAAGGATGTGATCAAGAACATCATCGACGCGGAAGACCGTGGCCACCCGTTCTCCGACCAGGAGATCGTCGAGAAGCTGCGGAACGATCACGGGATCATTCTCGCCCGGCGGACCGTCGCGAAGTACCGCGAAGAGCTCCAGATCCTGCCGGCCAGGCTGCGAAAGCGGGTCTAGGCGCGCTTCGACGCGTTCCCCTTGGGCGGCGGCGCGCCGAGCGCTGTCTTGATCTGGTCCACCGCGGTGGCATCGATGTGGTAGCCGAACGAGGTCCGCCGGACGCCGGCGAGGTCCTTGCCGCGTAGCGCGTCACGCAGCGCGTGCTCGCGCCAGCCGATCTTCGTCGCGAGCTCGGCGGTGGTCAGCCAGTCGCGGTCGGCGCTCTTGGCCTTCTCGCTGGCGTCGGCCTTGGGCGCGGACTTGGAGGCTTTCTGCGGCGGCATGCGGTCCACGATAGCCGCGTTCGTGACCGGGCGATTTGCGAGCCCGCCGGGGCCTCGGTACAATTCGCGGCAGCGCTGCGGCCCCCTCCGTCGGGGCGGGCGCTCTCTTTTTGGTCACAACGCTCTGCGTGGGAGGACGCGTTCCCTTGGATGCCTTCTCGAACACCCCGCTGCTCTGGGTCGTGCCCATTTCTGGTCTCATCGCCGTCCTCGTGGCCGCATATTTCGCCTACGACGTCCTGGGCTCCGACACGGGGACCCCCGCGATGCAGGAGGTCGCCGGCGCCATCTACGAGGGCGCCGTCGCGTTCATCAACCGTCAGTACCGCACGATCGCGCTGCTGGCCCTCGGCGGCACGGTCGTCATCGCCGGGGTCATCTACTTCTTCGAGACGGCACCGGGCGTATCCAAGGAAGAGCTTGCGATCAAGACCGGCATCGCCTTCCTGGTCGGCGCGGCCTGCTCGATGGCCTCCGGGATCGTCGGGATGTTCGTCGCCGTGAAGTCGAACCTCCGCACCGCGGCGGCGGCGCAGCACAGTGTCGGTGACGCGCTGCGGATCTCGCTGCGCGGCGGCGCGGTGTCCGGCATCCTCGTCGTGGGGCTGTCGCTCATCGGCGTGTTCGTCATGTTCGTCTCGTACGGGGGCTTCGCGCACCCGGAGCAGGCGCCGTTCACGATCGTCGGCTTCGGCTTCGGCGCGTCGTTCGTCGCGCTGTTCGCCCAGCTGGGCGGCGGTATCTACACGAAGGCCGCGGACGTCGGGTCCGACCTCGTCGGCAAGGTCGAGGCGGGCATCCCCGAGGACGACCCGCGCAACGCGGGCGTCATCGCCGACCTGGTCGGCGACAACGTCGGCGACTGCGCCGGTCGTGGCGCGGACCTGTTCGAGTCGACCGCGGCCGAGAACATCGGCGCGATGATCCTCGGCGTCGCGATCTTCGCGGTGACCCACAACGTCGCCTGGATCCTCTTCCCGCTCGTCGTGCGCGGATTCGGGCTCATCGCCAGCGTCATCGGCATCTTCCTCGTGCGCGGCAGCGAGACGCGCGATCCGATGAGCTCGCTGAACGTCGGCTACTACATCACCGCGACGCTCTCGGGCCTCGGCATGGGCCTCGTCACCTACCTGATGCTCAACGAGAAGGGCGGCTGGTACTGGTTCTTCGGGGCCGGCCTGGTGGGCATCCTCACCAGCGTCGCCTTCGTCTTCATCACCCAGTACTACACCGCGGGCGCGTGGCGTCCGGTGAAGGAGATCGCCGAGGCGTCCAAGACGGGTCCCGCCACCACGATCATCTCCGGCCTGGCGGTCGGCTTCGAGACGACGTTCTCCTCGGTGATCACGATCGCCATCGCGCTGTTCCTCTCGCACTACTTCGGTGAGCGGTGGGGAAGTGAGACCGGCCTCCCGCACGGCGGCATCTACGGCACCGCGGTCGCGACCATGGGCATGCTCATGAGCGCGGCGTTCATCCTCGCGATGGACACCTTCGGGCCGATCACCGACAACGCCGGCGGCGTCGCCTCGATGTCCCGCGCGTCGGAGGAGACCCGCGAGCGGACCGACCGGCTCGACGCGGTCGGCAACACGACCAAGGCGCTCACCAAGGGCTACGCCGTCGCGTCGGCCGCCCTCGCCGCGTTCCTCCTGTTCTCGGCCTACCTCGACAAGGTCGCGCAGATCACCGGGCAGCCGTTCGACACGGTGAACCTCGCGAAGGTGAACGTGTTCATCGGCGGCCTCATCGGCGCGATGCTCGTGTACTTCTTCTCGTCGCTCGCGATCCGCGCCGTCGGCAAGTCGGCCAGCGCGATCATCGAAGAGGTCCGCCGCCAGTTCCGCGAGGATCCCGGCATCATGGCCGGCACCACGCGTCCGAACTACGCGCGCGTCGTGGACCTCACGACCCAGTCCGCCCTCAAGAACATGATCCCGCCGGGGGTCATCGCGATCGCCACGCCGATCATCGTCGGCGTGCTCCTCAAGGCGGAGGCCGAAGCGGCGCTCCTCATGGTCGGCACGATGGCCGGGGTCATCCTCGCGACCGTCCTGAACAACGGCGGCGGCGCGTGGGACAACGCCAAGAAATACATCGAGTCCGGGATGCTGAAGGACGCCGCAGGCAACGTCCTCGGCAAGGGCACGCTGGCGCACGCGGCGGCGGTGGTCGGCGACACGGTCGGCGATCCGTTCAAGGACACCGCCGGCCCGAGCCTGCACGTCCTGATCAAGCTCCTCGCGACGATCACGCTGGTGTTGGCGCCACTGTTCGTTTAGTTGACTGAGGCTCGCCGGGGCCGGCGAAGCCGGGCCCGGCGTACGCGCCGCGATCCCAGGGGGCTCGGGGGGCTCGGGTTCACCGCCCGGGCCTCCTTTCCTATCCGCTAGCGTCGCGGGGTGGCGACGATCGATCTCAACAGCGATCTCGGCGAAGGCGCGGGGACCGAGGCCGCGATCATGCCGTTGATCACGTCGGCGAACATCGCCTGTGGCGCGCACGCCGGCGACGAGCGCTCGATGCGCGAGACCCTCCAGCTCGCGATCGCCAACAAGGTGGCCCCGGGCGCGCATCCCGGGTACCGCGACCCGGCGAGCTTCGGCCGGCTGGCGCTCGACATCCCGGCGGACGAGCTCACGGCCGACCTGGTGGTCCAGATCGACGCACTGCGGAAGATCGCGCGATCCGAAGGGACCGACCTCGCGCACGTGAAGGCGCATGGCGCGCTCTACAACACGGCGCAGCTCGACGAGGGTGTCGCGGCCGCCATCGTCGCCGCGGTCAGGCAGGCCGTCCCTCGGTGCGTGCTGTTCGTCTTCCCCGGGTCGGCCGTCGAGCGCGCCGCGCGCGCGGCCGGCCTGCGTGTCGCGCGCGAGGGCTTCATCGACCGGACCTACGAGGCGGACGGGACGCTCCGCTCGCGAACGCACGCCGATGCGCTCATCACCGATCCGGAGCGTGCGGCGACGCAGGCGCTGTCGTTCGTGCGCTACGGGGGCGTGCGCGCGAGGGATGGCACGTTCCTCCGGCTCGACGTGGACACGCTGTGCGTCCACGGCGACACCCCGGGCGCGCCCGCGATCCTGCGCGCGGCGCGGGCCGCGCTCGTGTCGGCGGATCTCGCGGTGCGCCGCCTCGAATGACGGTCCGGGCGTTCGGCGATCGCGCGTTCCTCATCGAGATCGAGCAGCGCATCGACCCATCGATCGTCGACGCCGCTCGCGCGATCGCGGACACCTGGGAGCGCCGCGGCCTCGGTGAGGCGATCCCGGCCTACGCGTCGGTCGTGGTGACGTTCGATCCGGCGCGCACCGCCTGGAAGGACGCGGCCGATGCGGCGAGGGCGCTCGCCGCCGAGCCGCCGGCGCGCCCGGCGCCGGTCGAGGGCCGGCTCATCGAGGTACCGACGATCTACGACGGTCCGGATCTCGCCGACACGGCCGCGCGATCCGGACTCTCCCCGTCCGAGCTCGTGTCGCTGCACAGCGGACGCGAGTACCGCGCGCTGTTCCTCGGCTTCATGCCCGGCCTCGCGTACTGCGGGACGGTCGACCCGCGGATCGTCGCGCCGCGCCTCACCTCGCCTCGCCAGCGCGTGCCGAAGGGCACCGTCGCGGTCGCGACCGGGCAGACGCTCGTCTATCCCGTGGATTCGCCGGGCGGATGGCGGCTCATCGGGCGGACCGACCTCGCGGTGTTCGACCCCTCGCACGAGCCCGCGGCGCTCATCCGCGCAGGCGACCGGTTGCGGTTCGTACCGCGGTGATCCGGATCGCCCTACCGGGCCTTCGGGCCACGATCCAGGATCGCGGCCGGACCGGACACGCGCGCGAGGGCATCCCGCCGTCGGGCCCCGCGGATCCCGTCGCGTTCGCCGCAGCGCTGGAGCTCGCCGGGTGCGGGCCCGGTGACGCGGCGATCGAGGTCGTCGGCCTTCCGTTCGCGTTCCGTTGCGACGACCTGCGGGTCGTCGCGGTGACGGGCCGCGAGGTGCGCGTGCGCACGCGTGGCCGTGTGCCTGGATGGACGAGCGTGCTCGCGCGGCCGGGCGAGGAGGTCGTCGTCGAGGGCACCGCCGTCACGCGGTTCGCGTACGTCGCCGTGAGCGGCGGGATCGCGCTGCCGCCGGTCCTCGGGTCGCGGACCACGTACCTCGCCGCGGCGCTTGGCCCACTGCCACGGCCCCTCGTCGTCGGCGATGCGCTGCCGCTCGGACCGGGCGGCCTCGGCGTCGAGGGCGCGGGCCGGTCCATCGACGTGCCCGCGTACGGCGGCACCGTGCGCGCGGTCGCCGGCCCGCACGACCGCCGGTTCGGAGACGAGACCGTCGCCGCGTTCTTCGGGCACGCGTTCATCGTCCTTCCCGAGAGCGACCGCATGGGTGTGCGTCTGGCGGGGCCGGCGCTCGCACCGCCTGCGGATGACCTGCTGACCTGCGGCATCGTTGCGGGCGCGGTCCAGGTGCCGCGCGGTGGAGCGCCGATCGTCCTCCTCGCGGACCATCAGACGACCGGCGGCTATCCGATCATCGCGACCGTCGTGTCGGCGGACCTCGGGATCGTCGCCCAATCCGCGCCCGGGGAGTACCTCCGTTTCGAGCGCGTGACGCCGGAGGATGCCATCCGTTCAGGCTGAGATGAACGAACGCTCGCTGCGCGCCGCGCTCGGTGCCGCGGGCCCGGTCGCGGCGCCGGTCCAGGTGGCCCGCCCCGATGCGCTCGTACGGCAGACCGTGCGCGTCCGCGACGGCCGTCACGAGCGCGCCGCGCTCTGCGAGCTCGATCCCGCGGGGATCCGCATCACCGGCCCCGAGGTCTCGCGCACGATCCCCTGGCGCGACGCGCGCTCCATCTCCGTCGATCGCGGCCGCATCCTCATCGTGTCGCCGGCCGGCTCGCTCGCTGTCGTCCTCGTTCTCGACGGCGTGAGCGAGCCCGAGCTGGCGCCGCCGTTCGCGCGGGTGCTCGAAGCGGGCCGCGCGGGAACGCTCGGGACCTCCACCGGTGCGCGCCATGAGCTCGCGCTCGGCATCGACCGCGCGCTCGAGCGCTTCGGCGACGCCGACGATCCGGTCGTGCCGATCGCGATCGCGATCTTCTCGGCGCTCGCCGGCCTGGTGCTCGTCGCGGCCATCCCGGCGATCCTCCAGCTGGCGGCCCACGTTCAGCCGGGGCCGGGCGCGTTCGCCGTCATGCCGCGCATCGCGATCTTCGATCCCCGGACGATCGTCGCCGGGCTCGGCTCGGCCTCCGCGCTCGCCGTCGCGGTCGGGCGCGTCGCGCTCGGCCCCTCGGCGACCGTGTGGGCGCGCGGCACGCTCCGGGGGTGGCACCGCAACGCCTACGGTGTGGAGGCCGCGGCCCGCCGGGCCATCGCCCGGCTCATGCTGGCGCCACGTGCCGCGGCGATCGCCGCCGCGATCGCGATCGGCACGCTCGTGCCGTCGGCGTTCGCCCGCGCGGTCGTCGACCAGGCCGGCATCCACGAAGCGTCGGGGCTGCCGTTCCTCGCGCGCGATCGCCCGTGGGCCGAGGTCACCGAGGTCGTTCCCGTCGCTGTCGGCTTCGCGGAGCGGGCCGAGGGGTTCGCGACGACGCTCGTGTTCTCCGACGGCTCCGATCTCTCGACCCGGGGCCGAGACCTCGCCGGCGGCTCGGAGCGGGCGTTCTATGACTTCGCGCGAGCCCACGCCCGGTAGACTCGTCGGGGCGCGTTCGCGGGAAGGGTCTTTGGGGATGGAAGAAGCGGTCGGGCGCTACCTCGGCGTGTTCCTGCCATTCATCGCCACGCTCATCAGCGCCCACTACATCGTCCGCCTGAGCGGCTCGGAGCTCCTCGCGCGGACCGAGCTCGCGTCGCCGCAGCTGTTCAAGCGCGCGCTCGCCGGGACCGGCATCGCCGGCGGGCTCATCATCGCCGTTGACAGCGCGACCGGCGGCGACCTGTTCCTGCGGCCGCGCTTCCCGGAGTCGCAGCTCCTCATCGCGCTGCTCCTGGTGGGCGTCCTCCTCGCATTCACGATCGGGCGATCCCTGGCGCCGCTCGCGCGGCGGTTCAAGCGCATCGCCTGACCGCGCCTAAACTCCGTCACTGTGATCTCCGGGCTTTCCGTGCGCGAAGGCAGCGACCGGGACCTCGATCGGCTCGTCGCGTTCCAGAATCGGTACGCCCGCCCGGGCCGGACCCAGAGCCTCGCGCTCGCCCGCCGGTTCGAGGCCGCGAAGTGGGAGCCGAACCGGCTGATCCTCCTCGCGGAGGACGGCGCGGGAACGCTCGTCGCGGCCGCCAACGTGTCCGACGGCGGTGTGCTGGGCGGGGGCCTGAACCGCTGGCGCGCCGGCGTCCGCGTCGCGCCCGAGCATCGTCGCCAGGGCCTCGGCGCCGAGATGCTCGCGCGCCTCGAGGCCCACGCCCGCGCACAGGGCGCGCCGAAGCTCCAGGGCGCGGTGCGCGGCGAAGAGGAGGACGGGCTCCGCTTCGCCGAGCGGCACGATTACACGGAGTTCCATCGCCGCTACGACTCGTATCTCGACGTCGCGGCGTTCGATGCCTCGCGATTCGAGGACCCGAAGACCGTCGCCGCGCGCGCCGGCGTGCGCATCGACCGATACGACGTGTTGGAAAGCGAAGCGCCGGATCGTGTCGCGTTCCAGCGTGCGACCTATGACTCGCTCGCCGCGACGCAGCTGGACATCCCGCGCCCGGAGCCGATGCCGGCTCCGCCGCCGTTCGAAGCGATCCGCGAGGTGTACTTCGAAGGCGACACGTTCGCCCGCGACGCGTCGGTCGTCGCGCTGCGCGGGGATCGGGTGGTCGGCACGTCGATCACGATCATCGATCCCGAGGGCGTCGCGTACACGGCGTATACCGGCGTCGACAGGGCCGAGCGCGGCAAGGGCATCGCGCTCGCGATGAAGCTCGCGATCCTCGACCGGCTCAGGGCGCGCGGCACGATGCTGTTCGGGACGACGAATGACGAGGCCAACGCGCCGATGCGCGGCATCAACGCGAAGCTCGGCTACGTCATCAGCCCACCGACCATCGAGGTCGAGAAGGTCTTCGCGCCCTGACCGCGCTGAAGATGCACGGCATCGCGGATCCCGGCGGGGAGCTGCTGGACGGCGCGCTCGGGCAGCTCGACGCGGCGGCCAAGGCCATCGGCCTCGACCCGGGCATGCACCGCTTCCTCCGCTCCAATGAACGGGCCCTGATCGTGTCGGTGCCGGTGGTCATGGACGACGGGCGCCTCGAGGTCTTCACCGGCTACCGCGTGCAGCACTCCACGGGGCGCGGCCCGGGCAAGGGCGGCATCCGGTTCCACCCGTCGGTGACCCTCGAGGAGGTCTCCGGCCTCGCGATGCTCATGACCTGGAAGTGCGCGGTCACCGACCTGCCGCTCGGCGGCGCGAAGGGCGGTGTCGCGGTCGACCCGCGGACGTACAGCAAGCGCGAGCTCGAGCGGCTCACCAAGCGGTACACCGTCGCGATCCTGCCGATCATCGGGCCGGAGCAGGACATCCCGGCACCGGACGTGAACACCGACGCGCAGACGATGGCCTGGATCGTGGACACCGTGACGATGATGACCGGCAAGCACTCGCCGGAGGTCGTGACCGGGAAGCCGGTCGACCTGGGCGGTTCCCGCGGACGGCACGAGGCGACCGGGCGCGGCGTCGCGTTCGTCACGCTCGAGCTGCTGCGCCGGATGGGGAAGCCGATCGAGGGCACCCGCGTCGCGGTGCAGGGCTTCGGCAACGTCGGCAGCTTCGCCGCGCTCGCGCTCGCGCAGGCCGGCTGCCGGGTGGTGGGGATCTCCGACGTCACCGGCGGCTACGCCGATCCGGCGGGCATCGACGTCGCGAAGGCGCTGGAGCATGTGAAGCGCGATCCGCAGCGCACCCTGGATGGGCTGGCCGGCGCCACGCGGATCAGCAACGCCGAGCTGCTCGCGATCGACGCCGACGTCCTCATCCCGGCCGCGCTCGAGGCCCAGATCACCCAGGAGAACGCCTCGAGCATCCGAGCGAAGATCGTCGTCGAGGGCGCGAACGGCCCGCTGACCGCCGAGGCCGACCGCATGCTCACGGGGCGTGGCGTCACGATCGTGCCGGACATCCTCGCGAACGCCGGCGGCGTCGTGGTGTCGTACTTCGAATGGGTCCAGAGCCGCGCGCAGTTCTACTGGGAGCTCGACGAGGTCGAGCGGCGGCTCGAGATCTACATGCGCCGGGCGATGGAGTCCGTGCTCGCGAGGGCGAAGACCTACGACGTGAGCTACCGCGAGGCCGCGTTCATCGTCGCCGTCGAGCGCGTCGCGAGGGCGATCGAGCAGCGGGGCATCTTCCCGTAGCGCGATGAGCGAGAGCCTCGCGTTCCTCTATGGCGGATGGCGCACCTGCAACACGCGGCTCGCCGACCGTCTGCGCGATCTCTCCCCGGCAGAGCTCCAGCTCGCGTCATCGCCTTCGGCCTGGCCGATCTGGGCCCTCGCCGGTCACACCGCGGGCGCCCGGGTGTACTGGCTGTGCGGCGTACTGCGGGAAGCAGGAGCCGAGACGACGCCGTTCCCGGACCCGCTGAGCGGCGTCGGCTGGGAAGACGATCCGGCGTCGCCGCGCCGCGCGGACGAGCTGGTCACCGCCCTCGAGACATCGTGGCTGATCGTCGAGCGCTGCCTCCGGACGTGGCAGCCGGACATGCTCGGGGCCGAGGTCACGCGGGTCGTCGCGGGCGGGACCCAGCGTCATACGCGGCAGTCGGTGCTGATGCGGCTCATCACCCACGACGCCTTCCATGCCGGCGAGGTCTCGTCGATCCTCGGCGCGCACGGCTTGCCGGAGATCGACCTCTGGCGCCCCGCGTGACCCTCATTGCATAAATATCCAACGCGGTGCATAATGTTGCGATGGGCATCCGGGTCGCCATCGTGGGCGCGACCGGCTACGCGGGCGGCGAGCTCGCGCGGCTCCTGCTGCGTCATCCGGGGGCCCGGATCGTGGCCGCGGTCGCGCGCGGTCATCAGGGCGAGCCGCTCCGCGCGGCATTGCCGCACCTGCACGACGCGCCGGAGTCGCTCCGCATCGGCAGCGACGTCGCCGACGCCGAGGTGGTCTTCACCGCGCTCCCGGCGGGTGAAGCGGCGAAGCTCGCTCCGCAGTGGCTCGCGGCCGGCCGGCGGATCGTCGACATCGGCAGCGACTTCCGGCTCAAGGACCCGGCCGCCTATGTGCAGTGGTACGGGTACACCCACCCCGCGCCGGAGCTGCTCGCCGAGTCCGTCTACGGCCTGACCGAGCTCGCCCGCGCGGCGCTCCCGACGGCGCGCGTCGTCGCGAACCCGGGCTGCTACCCGACGGCGTCGATCCTGGCGCTCGCGCCAGCCGCCGCCGCGAAGCTCATCGGCCCGGACATCGTCGTGGACGCGAAGTCCGGCGTGTCCGGCGCGGGCCACGTGGTCGACGATGCGTACCTCTACGGCACCGTCGACGAGAGCGTGCGCGCGTACGGCGTGCCAACGCACCGCCACCAGCCGGAGATCGCGCAGGAGCTCGCGGGCCTGGCCGGTACCTCGCCGAAGCTCACCTTCGCGCCGCACCTGATCCCGATGACGCGCGGGCTTATCGCGACCTGCTACGCGCCGCTGCGTGACGGCGTCACCGCGGCGCAGGTGCGCGAGGCCTACCTGTCGCGGTACGCGGACGAGGCGTTCGTCCGCGTGACGCCGTCGTTCCCCCCGACGAAGGCGACGCTCGGCAGCAACTGGTGCCTCGTCCACGCGGTCGTCGACGAGGACAACCGCCGCCTGGTCGCGATCGGCGTGCTCGACAACCTGGTGAAGGGCGCGGCCGGGCAGGCGGTGCAGAACTTCAACGTCATGTGCGGCTTCCCCGAGACGCAGGGCCTCGAGGCGATGCCGCTGTGGCCGTGAGCGCGGGCCGGGGCGTCACCTACGCGCGCGGCTTCGTCGCCGGTGCGGTCGCTGCCGGCGTGAAGCACGCGGGCACGACCCGACTGGACGTTGCCGTCGTCGCGTCCACGGCCGAGCACTGTCACGCGGCCGGTGTGTTCACGACCAACCAGGTCATCGCCGCTCCGTGCGTGATCACGCGGAAGCACCTCGAGACGGGCCACCTGCGCGGGATCGTGGTGAACTCCGGCAACGCGAACGCGTGCACCGGGCCGCAGGGCGAGCGGGATGCGGTCGCGATGGCTGCCGCCGGCGGGGCGCTGCTCGGCGTCGATCCGCACGAGGTCGCGGTCGCGAGCACCGGCGTGATCGGCGTGCCGCTCCCGCTGGACCGGATCGCGCCCGCCATCGGCCGCGTCGCGCTCACCGCGGGCGGCTGGGACGACGCGTCGCGGGCGATCATGACCACCGACACCCGCCCGAAGGTGCGGCAGCGCGAGGTCGCGCTCGCCGGAGGCACCGTGCGGATCGGCGGCATCGCCAAGGGCGCCGGGATGATCCACCCGAACATGGCGACGCTCCTGGTGTTCGTGACGACCGACGCGCTCATCGATGGCGCCGCGCTCCGGCCGATGCTCCGCTCGGCCGCGGACGAGAGCTTCAACGCGATCTCCGTGGACGGCGACACGAGCACGAACGACACGCTGCTCGTCCTCGCGAACGGCGCGTCGGACGTTCGCGTCGGAACGGCGGATGGTCCGGCGTTCCTCGACGCGCTGACGGCGGTCTGCCTCGATCTCGCCCGCGCGGTCGTCGCCGATGGGGAGGGCGTGACGAAGGTGTTCGAGGTCCGCGTCACCGGCGCGGCCTCCGAGAGCGACGCGCGCGCGGCGGCGCGCACGGTCACGACGTCGAATCTCGTCAAGACCGCGGTCCACGGCGCCGACCCGAACTGGGGCCGCATCCTCGCCGCCGCGGGCCGTGCGGGCGCGACGGTCGACGCCGCGCGGGCCTCGGTGCGCATCGGCGGGGTCGCGGTGTTCGAGCAGGGCGCGCCCTGTCCGTTCGACGCCGGCGGCGTGCGCGCGCTGCTCGAGCAGCCGGAGATCGCGATCGAGGTCGACCTCGCCGCGGGCGAGAGCGTCGCGCGGGCCTGGGGGACGGACCTCTCCGCGGAGTACGTGAGGATCAATGCCGACTACACCACCTAGAGGGGCCCTGTCCGCCCCGACCGTCTCGCGTAGTCGCGAGACCGTCGTTCTAAAGATCGGTGGCAGCATCGCCGGCGAGGATGACGCCGCGCTCGATCTGGTCGCCTCACTGCACGACGGCGGGCGGCCGCTCGTCGTCGTCCACGGCGGCGGGCCGCTCGTCGGCGAGTGGGCCACGAAGCTCGGGCTCCAGACGACGTTCGAGCGCGGCCTGCGCGTCACCGACCTGCCCACGCGCGACGTGGCGCTCGCGGTGCTGGCCGGCCTGGTGAACAAGACCCTCGTGGCCCGGCTCATCGCGAAGGGCGTGCCCGCGACCGGTCTTTCCGGCATCGACGGCGGGCTGCTCCGCGCCGAGCGCGAGGACCCGGCGCTCGGCCTCGTCGGGCGCGTGATGATGGTCGACAGCTCGCTCCTCGAGGAGCTGCTCGCCGCGCTCCGGGTCCCGGTCATCGCCCCCGCGGCGCTCGACACCGACGGCACGATCCTCAACGTGAATGGCGACACCGCTGCCGGAGCCATCGCCGCCGCCGTCGCGGCGCGGCTCCTGGCGTTCGCCACCGACGTGCCGGGCGTGCGCGGGAAGGACGGGCGGGTCATCCCGGCGCTCGACCGCGACCGCGCGAAGACCCTCGTCGACGACGGCACGATCGAGGGCGGCATGCTGCCCAAGGTCGAGGCGTGCCTCGTCGCCGCCCAGGCCGGCTGCCGGGCGGCGATCGTGTCGGCACGCGACGTCGATGCCGTCGAGGCGTTGCTCGCCGGCGAGAGCGCCGGCACCGTCTTCGAGGCCGCGGCGTGAACGAGCTCAATGCCCGCAAGCAGCAGCGCCAGCAGACGCTCGTCCGGCTCGCCGGCGAGAGGCGCCTCGCGACGCAGCAGGACGTCGTACGTGCGCTCCGCTCGGCCGGATTCGCGGCGACGCAGGCGACCGTGTCCCGCGACATCGTCGAGCTCGGCCTGGTGAAGGTCGCGCGCGACGGCAGGCACGTGTACGCGCCGTCCGTCGCGGTGCCGGCGTCGGGCGGGGTCGAGCGGCTCCGCCGGTTCTGCGAGGAGTACCCGGTGCAGGGAGCCGTGGCCGGCAATCTCGTCGTGCTGCGCACGCCCCCCGGGACCGCGAACGCCCTTGCGATCGCGCTCGACACCTCGGGGTTCAGTGACGTCGTCGGGACGATCGCCGGTGACGACACGGTGTTCATCGCGGCCCGCGATCCGGCTCGAGCTCGGGTCATCAACAAGCGGCTCAACGACATGGGGGTGGGGAGAACAGCGTGATCGAGAAGCAGCGCACCACCGGCCAGACGATCGTGCTCGCGTACTCGGGCGGCCTTGACACGAGCGTCGCGGTCGCGTGGCTGCGCGAGACCTATGGCTTCGAGGTCGTGACCTGCACCGGGAACCTCGGGTCGGTGAAGGACCTTCCCTCGATCCAGCGCAAGGCCATCCGAAGCGGGGCGCGCAAGGCGATCGTTCACGACGCGCGCGAGCCGTTCGTGACGTACTTCCTCTGGCCGGCGTTGCAGGCCGGCGCGCTCTACGAGGGCCGCTACCCGCTCGCGACCGCGCTCGGGCGGCCGCTCCTCGCGAAGCTGCTCGTCGACGCCGCTCGCGAAGAGGGCGCGCGCTACGTCGCGCACGGCTCGACCGGCAAGGGCAACGACCAGGTGCGCTTCGACCTCGCGGTCGGCGCGCTCGCGCCGGAGCTCTCGGTCATCGCTCCGCTGCGCGGCGGCATGAACATGAGCCGCGAGGAGGAGATCGACTACGCGAAGGCCCGGGGCATCCCGGTGCCGGTCACGAAGAAGAGCCCGTACAGCGTCGATGAGAACCTCTGGGGCCGGTCCATCGAGGCCGGCGTGCTGGAGGATCCCTGGGGCGCGCCGCCGCGCGACGTCTTCGAATGGACGGTCGATCCCGACGAGGCGCCCGCGAAGCCGAGGGAGATCGTCATCGGGTTCCGGACGGGCATCCCGGTCACGGTCGACGGCAAGGCGCTGGGCGGCGTCGCGCTCATCGAGAAGCTGAACGACCTCGGCGGGAAGTACGGCGTCGGCCGGATCGATCAGATCGAGAACCGGCTGGTCGGCATCAAGTCGCGCGAGATCTACGAGGCCCCGGCCGCCGTCCTCCTCCATCTCGCGCACCGCGCGCTCGAGGACCTGGTCCTGTCCAAGGAGTCGCTGCGGTCGAAGGCCCGGATGGCCGACGAGTACGCCGACCTCATCTACAACGGCCTGTGGTTCTCGGCCCATCACCAGGACCTCGCGGCGTTCGTCCGGAGCACGCAGCGGTTCGTGACCGGCGAGATCCGCGTGCGTCTCGATCGCGGGACGGCCGCCGTCGTGGGCCGGCGCTCGGAGCACTCGCTCTATTCGACGTCGCTCGCGACGTACGGCAAGGGCGACGCGTTCGACCACCGGGCCGCCGAGGGCTTCATCGGCGTGTTCGGGCTGCCGCTCCGCAACCAGTCGCGGACCCAGGCGCTGTGGGGCCCCGACAGCGAGGCCACGCTCGCGATCCCGAAGACGGTTGCCACGCGCAAGAGCAGCAAGGAACGCGCATGACGGACCTCTGGCAGGGACGCTTCGCCACACGCCTGGACCCGCGGATCCGCGCGTTCACCGCGTCGCTCGATCTCGACCGGCGCATCGCGCTGCACGACGTGCGCGGGAGCGCCGCGCACGCGCGGATGCTCGGGCGCCAACGGATCCTGTCCGAGGCGGACGCGAGCGCGCTCGTCGCGGGACTCGAAGCGATCGCGGAGGAGCTCCGCGCCGGAGCGTTCCCCTGGCCGGCGGACGCCGAGGACGTGCATTCGGCGATCGAGCAGGTGCTCACGTCGCGGCTCGGCGCGACCGCGGGACGGCTGCACACGGCGCGCAGCCGCAACGACCAGGTCGCGCTCGACCTCCGCCTGTTCGCCCTCGACGTCCTCGACGCGCTCGACGCGGCGCTGCGCGAGCTCGGGCAGGCGCTCCTCGCGCGCGCGGTCGACGAGGTGGACACGGTCCTCCCCGGCTACACGCATCTGCAGCGCGCGCAGCCGGTGTCGCTCGCGCATCACCTGCTGGCGCACGTCGAGGCGCTGCGTCGAGATCGGGCGCGCGTCGCGGAGGCGCGCAGCCGCGCCGCGACCTCGCCGCTCGGCGCCGCGGCGCTCGCGGGGTCGCCGTATCCGGTGGACCCCGCATCGGTCGCCGCGGAGCTCGGTCTGGAGCGCACATTCCGCAACAGCATCGACGCGGTGTCCGATCGCGACTTCGTCGCCGAGCTCGCGTTCGTCGCGGCGCTCTGCGCCGTCCATGCATCCCGGCTCGCGGAGGAGCTGGTGCTCTGGACGAGCGCCGAGTTCGGCTTCGCCGAGCTCGACGACGCGCACGCGACCGGGTCGAGCATCATGCCGCAGAAGAAGAATCCCGACGTCGCGGAGCTCGTGCGCGGTCGGGCCGGCCGGATCGTCGGCGACCTCGTCGCGGTCCTCACGACCGTGAAGGGGCTGCCGCTGGCGTACGACGGCGATCTCCAGGAGCAGCGCGTCCCGCTGTACGACGCGGCGACCGCCGCTCCGGCCCTCGTTGCGCTCGCGCTGGTGGTGCGCGGACTGCGGTTCGATCGCGACGCGATGCGGCGCGCGACGGAGCGCGGGATGCTGGCGGCGACCGACCTGGCAGACCACCTGGCCGGGCGCGGCGTCCCGTTCCGCGAGGCGCATGAGATCGTCGGCCGGATCGTGCGCGACCGGCTCGCGCTGGGCCGCGACCTCGCCGGCCTGACGACGGCCGACCTGCGCGAGTACGACGAGCGGTTCGGCGACGATGCGGCCGCGTCCGCGACCATCGGGCGGTCGCTCGCCGCGCGCCGCTCGCCCGGAGGGACCGCGCCCGAGCGCGTGCGCGAGGCACTGGCGGAGGCGAGCGCCGCCTTCGGCTCGTGATCGTCCGCGCCGCGCGCGGGTCGGACGTCGCCCCGATGAAGGCGCTCATCGGCCGGTACGCCGCGGAGGACCGGATGCTCGAGCGGAGCGAGGCGTTCTTGCGCGCGAGCCTCGCGGATTTCGTCGTGGCCGACGAGGACGGGGCATTCCTCGGCTGCGGCGCGCTCGCGGTGCTCACCGACGACCTCGCCGAGGTGCGGTCGCTCGCGGTCGCGCCCGAGGCCGCCCGGCGCGGCGTGGGGAAGGCGATCGTCACGGCCTGCGTCGACCGGGCCCGGGAGCGGCGGCTGCGCCGGGTCTTCGCGCTCACGCTCGTGCCGGAGTTCTTCACGAAGTGCGGGTTCACGCTGACGAGCCTCGGCCGGCTGCCCGAGAAGAGCGCCGCGGAGTGCCCGGTCTGCCCGAAGCGGTTCGCCTGCGACGAGCACGCGATGCTCCTGCACCTCGACGGAACGGCCGCGCCCGCCCTCGCGCCGGGCGAGCCGGTCGGGTACACGCGACTGTTCCTGCACACTGAGCCCTCATGAGCCCCACGGTCCGTGCCGCGGTCGCCGCGTTCGACGCCGTCGCGATGGCGGTGTTCGCCTACGTCAACACCGGCGGCTTCGGCAACCCGGGCATCGATCTCATGCTCTGGGGATCGGCGGCGGCCGCGGCGGTCGCCGCGTTCGTCGTCGCGACGAATGGCCCCTCGGTGATGGGTTGGATCGCGATCGGCTACATCCTGTTCGCCGGGCTGCTCCTCGCCGCCGCGCCGCAGCTCGTGCTCGTCGCGCTCGCGATCGCGCTCATGCCGGTCGTGCAGCGTCCCCGGAACCTGCTCGCGCTCGGGATCGTCGTCGCGACGTTGTCCGCGTTCGCCTGGCGGATCGCCATCGAGCTCCTGCTCCGGTCGGCCGCCTAACATCAACGCGATGACCCATCGCCCGACGGTGCGAGCCGCCAACGGCATCGTCGCGAGCGGCCACCACCTCGCGACCGAGGCCGGGCTCGCGGCGCTCCGGGACGGCGGATCGGCGGTCGACGCCGCGATCGCCGCGGCCGCGGTGTGCGCGGTGGTCCTCCCGCAGCGCACCGCCATCGGGGGCGACGTCTTCGCGCTCGTCTACGATGCCCGCGCGCGGACCGTCACCGCCTACAACGGCTCGGGCGCGGCGCCCGCGACCGTCGATGCCGCCGCCTTCCCACAGGGATTCGGCGACCGCGGCGCCATGCTCGCGACCGTTCCGGGATGCGTCGCGGCGTGGGACGACATGCTCGCCGATCATGGGCGGCTCGGCCTCGACCGCGTGCTCTCGGCCGCGATCGGCTACGCGGCCGAGGGCTTCCCGGTGAGCGGCACGCTCTCGTCCGCGATCGCCGAGGAGGGCGACCGTCTCGCGGCGGATCCGGCGGCCTCCGCCGCGTACAGCCCGCGCGGCCGGCATCCACGCCCCGGCGAGATGCTGCAGCAGCCCGACCTCGCCGCGTCGTTGCGCGCGATCGCCGCCTCCGGAGCGGACACGTTCTACCGGGGCGATCTTGCGGAGCGTCTCGCCGCCGGGATCCGGTCCATCGGCGGCCGGCTGACGGCCGACGACCTCGCGGCGCATCGCACCGACCGCCGCGATCCCATCGAGACGGCGTATCGCGGCCTGCGCGTGATCGGCCAGCCGCCGGTCTCGCAGGGCCACATCCTGCTCGAAGAGCTCGCGATCGCGGACGGGCTCGACCTCCGGACGTTGGGCTGGGGGAGCGTCGATCAGATCCACGCCATGGTCGAGATCAAGAAGCTCGCGTTCGCCGACCGGGACGCCCTGGCCGGCGATCCGCGCGTCGTGCCGTTCGATGTCGACGCGCTCCTCAGGGCGGCATTCGTCGCGCAGCGCCGCCGTTCGATCGCCGGACGCGCGGCCGAGCGTGTCGAGCCCGCCGCCCTCCCCGCGGACACGACGTACCTCGCCGTCGTCGACCGGGATGGCAACGCCGTGTCGCTCATCGAGAGCGTGTTCAGCGCGTTCGGCGCCGCGACGATGGTCCCGGGCACCGGGATCCTCCTCAACAACCGGCTCACCGGCTTCTCGCTCGAACCGGGTTCGCCGAACGCCCTCGCGCCGCGGAAGCGTCCCGTGCACACGCTCAACGCGGTCATGGTCCTGGATGGCTCGTCGCCGCGGTTCGTGTACGGCACGCCCGGACGCCACGCCCAGGTCCAGACGAACTTCCAGCTCGCGGTCGGGCTGATCGACCACGGCCTCGACGTCCAGGAGGCCGTCGAGGCGCCGCGCTGGTATCACGGATCCGGCAGGACGTTGGAGCTCGAAGCGCGGTTCCCCGAGCCGGTGCGGAAGGGGTTGGCGGCGAAGGGCCACGAGCTGCATCTGCTCGGCGACTGGGCGGAGATCACCGGCGGCGCGCAGGCCGTGGCGATCGACCAGAACGGCGTCTTCTCCGCGGGCGCCGATCCGCGGCGCGAGGGCTACGCGGCCGGTTACTGAGTCATGAAGCGCTGGGCTCCCGGGCTCGCGGCCCTCCTGACCGTCGCCTTCCTCTTCTCCGCCTGCGAGCCGCAGCCACCCGCGGCCGAGCCCGTCGCTCGGGCCTACGCGGCGGCCTGGGTCAACGGCGACTACCCGGCGATGTGGGACCTCCTGACCGAGGACAGCAAGGCCCGCGTCGGCGAGGACGGCTTCCTCAAGCGGCTGCCGCGGATCGCCGAGGAGATGACGCTCACGTCGCTCGAGGCCACGACCGGCGCGGCGGTCCACCCGGCCGCGGCGAACGGCTCGCCCGACCCGCGAAGGGCCACCGTGTCCATGCGCGTGACGTTCCACACGAAGCGCGTCGGGGACTTCGCGCGCGACACGTTCCTGACGCTCGTCATGGTGGGCGAGAAGGACAAGGCGGCCTGGAAGATCGACTGGACGCCCGAGGCGATCGTCCCGCATCTGCTCACCGGCCGGCTGGTGCGCATGACGCGCCTGCCGACGAGCCGCGGGCGGATCCTCGCGCGCGACGGCACCGAGCTCGCCACGTTCACCGACGCCGCCGTCGTCGGCGTCGTGCCGGAGCAGATCAAGAACGAGAGCGGGATGCTGGCGAGCCTGGCGAGCGCGCTCGGCGTCACATCCGACGACATCAAGGCCAAATACAACGCGTCGTGGGTGCGGCCCGACAGCTTCGTGCCGATCAAGACGCTCACCGGCGCGGCGTTCACCGCGCTGCGGCCGCGGCTCTCGGTGATCGAAGGCGTGCAGCTGCAGGCCCAGCGCGTGCGGAGCTACCCGACCGGTCTCGCGTCCCAGCTCATCGGCTACCTGGGTGAAGCGACGGACGCCGACGCGGCCCGGCTCGCGGCGCGCGGCTTCGCGGCCGGCGACCTCATCGGCAAGACCGGCCTCGAGCAGCAGCTCGACGATGTGCTCGGCGGGACGTACGGCTGGCGCCTCTCGATCGTGGGCGCGGACGAGCGGCCGATCGAGCTCCTCGGGGAGACCGCGCCGGTCGCGGGCCAGGACGCGGTGCTCGCGCTCGATCCCGCGCTGCAGGCCGCGGCGGAGAAGGCGCTCGGCGACCAGAAGGGCGCCATCGTCGCGGAGGATCCGTGGACCGGCGAGGTGCTCGTGCTCGCGAGCCGGCCGTCGTTCGACCTCAACCTCTTCGTGAGCGGCGACAGCGCCGCGATCGCCAAGCTGAACGCCGATCCGAGGCGCCCGCTCGTCGACCGCGCCGTTTCGGGCACGTATCCGACGGGCTCCGCGTTCAAGCCGGTGACCGCCGCCGCGGCGCTGCGGAACGGCCTCTATCACGCGGGCGAGCGCATCGACTGCCCGGCCAAGTGGAGCGGCTACGGCGTCGTGCAGCTCAACCACGAGACCGGGAACCTGGGGCTCATCGACCTGCGGACCGCGCTCGCGCGGTCGTGCAACACCTTCTTCTACGAGCTCGGCAAGCGGCTCAACGACACGACCCCCGACCTCCTGCCGAACGAGGCATCGAGCTTCGGCCTGGGCAAGGCGACGGACATCGACTACGTGCTCGAGGCCGAGGGGATCGTCCCCAGCCCGGCGTGGAAGAAGCGCGCGTTCACGAACCCGCAGGATCAGGTCTGGAATCCCGGCGACGCGACCAACCTCGCGATCGGTCAGGGCTTCCTGCTCGCGACGCCGCTCCAGATGGCGAACTTCGCCGCCGCGCTCGCGAACGACGGCATCGTGTGGAAGCCGCGGATGGTCCTCGAATTCCGGACGCGCGAGGGTGCGGTGACGCGGACGTTCGACCCGACCCGCCTCGGTCAGGCGAACACGACCCCCGCTGACCTCTCGCTGATCCGCGACGGCATGCGCGCGGTGGTGAGCGACCCGAACGGCACGGTGTACTACAAGTTCCTCGGCTTCCCGACCGCGGTCGCCGGGAAGTCCGGGACCGCGGAGACCCCGTCGGGGAACCCCGACGCCTGGTTCATCGGATTCGCTCCGTACGACGGCCCCAAGCTTGCGATCGCCACGCTCTACGAGGAGAAGCCCGGCTTGCTCGGCTCCCAAGACGCCGGCGCGGCCTCGCGGGCGGTGTTCGCGGCGAAGTTCGGGGGAACCCCCTAAGGTCGACCCATCCCCGATCAGACCGCGTTCATCGACGTCCCCGCGACACAGCGGCTCGACAACGGCCTCGTGATCCACGCGCTCGAAGCGCGCCACGCGCCGGTCGTGTCGCTGTGGGTCTGGTACCACGTCGGCGGCCGCGACGAGGTCCCGGGCACGACCGGCATGTCGCACTTCCTCGAGCACATGCTGTTCAAGGGCACGCCGAAGCATCCGAAGGGCGATCTCGACCGGCTGCTCGCGCGCTACGGCGCGCAGTGGAACGCGTTCACGAACGAGGACGTCACCTGCTACTTCGAGACGGTGCCGCGCGACCGGTACGCGGTCGCGCTCGAGCTCGAGGCCGACCGGATGCGCAACGCCCTCATCTCCGCCGAGGAGGTCGAGGCCGAGCGCACGGTGATCGTCAGCGAGCGCGAGGGCTACGAGAACGACCCGTCGTTCCTGCTCGGCGAGTCGCTGCAGGCCGTCGCGTTCGATCGCCACCCGTACGGGCAAGGCGTCATCGGCAGCAAGTACGAGATCAAGCTGATGACCCGAGCCGGCCTGTACGAGCACTACCGCGCGCACTACGCGCCGAACAACGCGTACGTCATCGTGGTCGGTGACGACCGCGCCGAGTCGCTCGTCGAGCAGGCCGCCGCGGCGTTCGGCGGGATCGCCGCCGAGCCGCTCCCGGTCCGCGCGCAGGCACCCGAGCCGCCGCCGCTGGGCGAGAAGCGGCTCGTGGTTCACCGGGCCGGCGGTGCGCTGCCGATCGTCCAGCTCGGCTTCCACACCGCGGCCGGCTCCGACCCGCGCGCCCCCGCGCTCCAGGCGCTGGCCGTCGCCCTCGCCGGCGGGAGCGGCGGCGATGCCGCATCCGGCCGCTCGTCGCGCCTCTACCGCGGTCTGGTCGAGAAGGAGCTCGCGACCGAGATCGACGCGACCTTCGGGCTCACGAAGGAGCCGTTCCTGTTCACGATCGAAGCGACGGTCCGCCCCGGGGTGAGCCATCGCGCGGTCGAAGAGGCGCTGCTGGCCGAGCTCGGGCGCCTGGCGGACGAGCCGATCGGCGAGGCCGAGTTCGGGCGGATCCGCCGTGGGCTCCTGGCGAGCGTCGCCTTCCCGAGCGACACGATCACCTGGCGCGCGTTCCGGCTGGGCAGCCTGCTGTCGAGCGGCGCCGCGCCGTCGATCGGCGCGTGGTACGACGCGCTGGCGAAGGTGACGCCGGACGACGTTCAGCGGGCCGCCCGCGAGACCTTCGTCGAGCGCAGCCGCACGGTCGGGCACTTCATCCCGGAGGCCGGATGATCGGCATCGAGCGTCGCACGCTGACGAACGGCCTGCGCGTCGCGGCCATCCCGATCGCCGGACTTCGATCGGTCTCGGCGCTGCTCGCGATGGAGGCCGGACAGTTCTTCGAGCCGGCGGGGCGGCCTGGGGTCGCGCGGCTCACCGCGCAGACGATGCTGCGGGGGACCGCGACGCGCGATGCGCGCTCCTGGTCCGACGCGCTCGACGCGCTCGGTGCCTCGGCCCGCCTCGACGTCGGTTCGCACGCGGCAGTGTTCTCCGGCCAGGCGCTGGCCGACGATCTCGGCAGGTACCTCGATCTGGTCGCCGAGACCGTGGTCACGCCGGCGCTCGCGCCCGACGGCCTCGAGTTCGTGCGCGCGCAGGCCCTCGCCGATCTCGAGGAGGCGAAGAAGGACACCCGGAGCGTGGCCGACCAGATCTGGCGCGAGCTGGCGTATCCGACCGGTCACCCGTTCCGGACGCGCTCTATCGGGGACGAGCAGGTCGTCCGCAGCGCGACCATCGACGAAGTGCGCGCGCATCACCGCGCGGCCATCAGCGCCGGCACCTCGGTGCTCGTGCTCGCCGGGGCGCTCGAGCCAGCTCGCGCGTTCGACGCCGCGGAGGGCGCATTCGGCGGCTGGTCCCGCGGCGGGCGGCTGAATCGTCTACTCGGCGCCGTCTCCATCGACGCGCCGCTGCGGCGTGCCGTCGTCGTGCCGGACAAGACCCAGGCCGACATCGTCCTCGGCTGGCCCGGGCTCCCGCGGACCGATCCGCGGTTCACGACGGCCCAGGTCGCGAACATGGTCTACGGCGCGGATCCCTTCGCCAGCCGCGCGGGCCAGGTCATCCGCGACGAGCTTGGGCTCGCGTACTACGTGTTCAGCACGATCTCCGGCACCGCCGCGCAAGGCCCGTGGACGCTGCGGATGGGCGTCAATCCGGAGAACGTCGAGCGCGCGATCGCCGTCGCGTTCACGGAGCTGAAGAAGATCCGCGCCGGGGCGATCGCGGACGACGATCTCGCGCTCGCGCTGGACAAGCTGGTCGGCGAGCTCGAGGTCGGGCGGGAGAGCCCGAACGGGGTCGCGGGCATGGTCCTCGAGGCCGAGCTCTTCCACCTCGGCGACGACCACCTCGAGCGGTACCCCCGCGAGCTGCGGGCCGTTACCAAGGCCGACGTGGTCGCGATCGCGCACGACCTCCTCGATATCGACCGCTATGCGCTCGCGATCGCCGGTCCGGCGCTCCCCTCGACCGCCACGTAGACCTACGGTCGGCGCCTGCGGCTCCGCCAGCAGGCACCTAAACAGCGCGCCGCCGAAAGTCCCACCGCACCAACGAGCGAGCAGGCGTTACGGGGGCACGTTGACACCGTTGCGCTAACCGTACGGCCTTGTCCGAAGACCGGTCGGCCGTGACCATGGCGTAGCGGTAGGTAGCGTGCCCATCCGGGGCAGATGTGGGGAAGGAGCTGGCCCCGTGGCACATGTCCGTCGCTCCGCGTGTGTGATCGTGTGCGCGCTCGTCGTTCTCGGCGGCCTCGTCACAACCGCACGGCCGGCCGACGCGGCCGTGATCGTGTCGATGACCGTCCCCGGGGTCCAGTACGTGAGCCAGACCACCGAGCCGTCGCCCGCCGGGTGGCGGACCGCGACGACGCCGTACTGCGCCGCCGCCTCGAGCCTCTCGGTCATGTCGGCGTTCGGTCTCGTGCCCCCGCCGGCCAACCCGCTCCAGACGGTGTTCACCATCGGCTACCAGGGCAACTCGCTCCGCGGCGAGGTCGGTCTCGACCCGGCCGGGGTGAGCCACCTGATGCGGTACTACGGCGGCGAGGGCCGCGTCCACATGTACACGAACAAGTGGGTCGCGCTCACCGAGCTCGTCGGCCGGCTGAACGCGCGCTCCCCGGTCGTGATCTTTGGCGAGGCCGGCTACCACGCCCAGACCGTGTACGGATACCAGGCGAACCTGGCGACCGGCGAGATCACCGGCATCTACGCGCAGGATCCGCTGAGCGGGTTCCGCGGACTCCTGTCGGCGAACGCGTTCATGTCGCAGTACCTCTGGTGGGGCAGCCCGTTCCGCTCCGCGGGGAGCCTCTGGCGGGGCAACTACGTCTTCGTGAGCTACCGCGAGCTCGGTGGCGGTCCGGTCCCGGTCGCCAAGACCGTCCCGACGTACCACTCCGCGTGGGTGGCGCAGAGCGCCTACCCGACGATGACGTTCGGCGCATCGGCGCCGGTCTGGGTCACGGTGCGGAACACCGGTACCGCGGCCTGGACGAAGGGCACGCCATCCGAGGCGCGCATCGGCATCGTCAACGACGATCAGACGCTGACGCGACTCGGCATCGCCGACGGCTGGATCCTTTCGAACCGGCCCGCGGCGCAGGCCGAGACCGTGGTCATGCCCGGCCAGGTCGCGACGTTCAAGTTCTCGGTCAAGGGTGTGCGGGTCGGGTCGTACCCGCTGCGCCTCCGCCCGGTGATCGACGGACTGACCTGGATGGAGGATCAGGGGATCTTCCTTCAGATCACGGTCAAGCGGCGCTAGCTCGGTAGGCGGTAGCGCCGTCCGGATCGCTCGACGAGTCCGTCGGCGACGAGCGCTCGGGTCGATC
>DASYXA010000050.1:0-14328 GCA_035935465.1 Candidatus Limnocylindria bacterium
GCGGTGCCCGTCGCCGTCGTCGAGGTCACGCCCGCCCCCACGGACGCCGCGACCGCGCCGCCGGCGACGAGCCCGCCCGGCACCGGCACGTCGGGCGGCGGGACGGCCGGCGGCGGCTCCGGTGGCGGCACGGGCAACGGCAACGGCAGAGGGACCCCCGCGCCGACCGCGTCGCCGCGGCCGACGCCGACACCGACGCCCGCCCCGACGCCGACGATCGATCCCGCGAACCTCATGCACGTGCAGGGTCGGGTGGTCGACTCGAGCAGCGGCCGGGGCCTCCCGGGCGTGTGCTACGGGCCGGGGATCGTCAACTGTGCCGGCGCGCCCGTCACCGACGCGTTCGGCAACTGGTCGATGGACATCGACGTCGCGCGCAACCCGAACACCACCTGGCGGGTCCTGTTCATCACGCCCGGCTACCAGACCGGCTCGATCTCGTTCCAGTCCCGCCGCGGGACCACGACGGTCCCGCCGATCCGCCTTCGCGTCCGGTGAGCCGGCGACGGCTCACCGCTCGGTGACCCGGCTGCTGGCGCTGCGCGCCCTAGCATCCGGGAGGTGCAGCAGCTCGTTCGCCGCCTGATCCTCGTCGCGTTCGTCACGGCGCTCGCCCTCACGCCGCAGCCTGCGCGTGGCGCGGCGAGCTTCGTGGTCCAGGGCACCCTGCGCGACATCGGGAACAACGCGCCGCTGCCCGGCGTCTGCGTCTCGCTCGGCCCGCCGACGTTCTGCATCGCGGCCACCGACGCGAACGGCTTCTTCAGCTTCGAGGTGCCGCCGGTGAACACGATCCAGTACGACATGTACTGGAACAAGGAGGGCTACCAGCAGGGCTACAGCGGCACCTTCACCGTCGACGGGACGAAGACGTTCACCAGCTGGCTGTTCCCCGGTCCGAGCAGCTGCCCGCACGGGAGCGGCACCCCGAACACGACGGTCTATCTTCCGAACATCACGAAGACGCTCGGCGGGCCGAACGGCTTCTACACGCCGTTCATCATCCAGAACGTGAGCGCCGGGACGATCACCTCGCTCCACATCGACCTTTACCGGTTCAGCGACGGCGTCAAGATCGCGTCGCGTGACGCTTGCGCCGTCCGCCCCGGCACCTCGTACGCGCTCGTCCCGAACCTCATGAGCGATCTGCCGGACAGCTCGCAGTTCGCGGTCGTCGCGCAATCGTTCATGGCGCCGGTGGTCGCGGTCGTGAACGAGCAGGCCGGCGTCGGCGCCCGCGCCGAGTCCGCCTCGTACACCGGCGCGACCGGTGGCGCCACGAGCGTGTTCCTGCCGAACATCGTGCGCCGGTTCTTCGGCTTCCACACCCCGTTCATCATCCAGAACCTCGGTGTGGCCCAGACGACCGCGACCGCGTCGTTCGTGTCGTTCGATGGCACGAAGACCGCGACGATCCAGCGGGTCATCGATCCGGGCCGCTCGCAGTTCGTCGAGCCGAACATCGAGTCGCAGCTCGTCGACGGGACGCAGTACGCGGTGACGGTCACCTCCGCGCAGCCGATCAGCGTCGTCGTGAACACGCACAACGACGATGCCTCCGTCGCCGCTCCGCTCGTGTACGCGACCAACGGCTTCGCGGCGGGCTACGAGGCGCTCCAGGGCCCGTACATCGCCAAGGGCGTGCCCGGCGTCGGCAAGGGCAGCTCGACGGTCGTGGTGCAGAACCTCGGCGCGGCCGCGGTCCTGCCGACGCTCGCGTTCACGCCGCTCGGCGGCGGCACGGCGACGAGCTTCACCGGTCCGTCGCTCGCGGCCGGGCGCTCGTGGGCGTTCGACATGCGCTACACGAACGGCGACACGACCCAGCCGTTCTGCGGCGCGACCGTCGGCAACGGCTGCCTGCCGGACGGCGAGTACTCGCTCGTCGCGTCCGGACCGGCCGGCTCGAAGCTCGCGTCGATCGTGAACATCTTCAGCGCGACCACCGGCGATGGGTACGCGATGCTGCCGGCCGCGACGTCGACCGTGTACCTGCCGAACGTGACGAAGACGCTCGGCGGAACGGACGGCTGGACGACGCCGTTGGTGATGCAGAGCGTGACCGCGACGACGGTCACGGTGAGCTGGTACCGCTTCAGCGACGGGACGCTCGTCAGGTCGCAGAGCCTCCCGATCACGCCCGGCACCGCGATGCGGGTCGACCCGCGTGACCTGTTCCAGCTGCCGGACAACACGCAGTTCTCGGTGGTCCTGAGCGGGAACGGCACGCTCGCCGCTATCGTCCTGGAGTTGAACTTCCAGGGCGGCGATGGCGCGATGATCTACGGGGGCTTCGCCCGCTAGCGATCGCCGGCTACGCCCGCGCCGCACCGTACACTGTCTGACGAACGCACGTACAGACGGAGGGTCGGATGGCGGTCGTGAACATGCGAGAGCTGGCGCGGAGCACGAGCCGCGTCGTCGATTCGGTGCACCGCTCCGGTAGGGCTGCGCTCGTCACGCGCGGCGGCCGGCCGATCGTCGCGATGATCCCCATCGATCAAGATGCGCTCGAAGACTGGATCATGGCCAAGAGCCCGGGGTTCGTCGCGAGCCTGCGCAAGGCGGATGCGGATCTCCGTGCAGGTCGCGCCAGCTCGCTCGACGCATTCCTTGCGCGGAATCCGGTCCCTCAGACGCCGCGCCGGCCGATCGGTCGCGTAAGGCGCGCACCCCGCAGGAGGTGAAGGCGTACGTCCAGGTCAGCCCTCGAGCGGAGAAGGACTTCCGGCGGCTCGACGGCACGGCGCGGACGCGGGTGCGATCGGTGCTGGCGGACAGGCTGACATCGGTGCCGCTGCCGGCCAATCTCGATGTGAAGCCGCTCGAAGGGCTGTCGCCCTGGCTCCGGGTGCGTGCCGGCGACTATCGGATCGTCTGCCGCCCCTTGACCGCCGGCGAGCTTCGCCGGGCGGAGTCCTCACGCGGCTGGTACGTCGCGCGGATCATCGATCGCAAGCAGCTGCCGACGGTGTTGAAGAACCTATGACCGCCGCGGTCGACATCCAGGTCGCCGCTATCGTCCTGGGATCGAGCTTCCAGGGCGGCGATGGCGCGATGATCTACGGGGGCTTCGCCCGCTAGCGATCGCGGCCGGCGTGTCGCTCGCGCTCCTCGCCGCGCTGACCGTCCTGATCGCGCTGCGCGCCACGACCGCCGTCGATCTCGCGGTCACGCAGGCGCTCCAGTCGGCCGCGTCGCCGCCGCTCGACCTGCTCGCGAACGCGAACACCCTGTTCGGCCAGGCGACCCTGACGATCGCCCTGGCCGCGCTGCTCACGCTCGCCATCCGGGTCCGCGGGCCCGGGCCGTCCTGGCTGGCCGTCGGCGGATTCGGCGTCGTGCTCGTCGTGGGCCTCGCGCTGAAGCTGGCGCTCGTTCATGCGTCGCCACCGGAGCAGTACGTGCGATCGCTGTGGAACCCGTTCGGCGTCGAGGTGCCCACTCCGTCGAGCTTCCCGAGCGGGCACGTCGAGCGCGTGACGTTCCTCGCCCTGTTCGCCGCCGGCCTCGCGCGCCGCCGCTGGGCCTGGGTCGCGGCGATCGCGTTCGTCGCGTTCACGCTCTGGGCGCGGGTGTACATCGGGGATCACTGGCTCTCGGACGCGCTCGGAGGGCTCGCCCTCGGCGCGGCGTGCGCCTTCGGCGCGGTCGCGTGGCTGGAGTGGTGCCGGACGCGAGCGATTGACCGGCGGCGTTCAGCTCGCGGTCGTGCTCCTCGCTCAGATCCCGCTGACCTGAGCTGAACCAGCCCACCGATCGGACCGCGAGGTCCAGTCGACGGCCGGCGATCCAGTCGTGGCGGACACCCAAGCGTCCACGGCCTCGGCGCCATTCCGAGCACGATGACAGTTGGCCGCGCGAGCGACACGGGGTGAGAACGGGTGGGCCTACGGCCGTCGGAGGGTCGCGTCATGCGCGCCAACGTTCCTCAGGGTGACAGCGTCCCCATCGCGTTCGAACGTGAGCCGGAGACGATCGCTCGCGCGTGCTTCCCAGAGCCCGCCCGTCCCCTGCATCCGCTTCACGCGCAGCGACGGATGCGCCGGATCGCTCATGAACCGTCGCAGCGCGTCATCGACGCGGGCTGCGTCGGCTGCTGCCAGCCTCACGTACGCGCGCTCGAATCGAGCGCTGCGCCGGAGGATCATCGCCGCTTCGAACGGGCCTTGTGCAGGTCGGCGATCAGCGCCTCGGCCGACCGGAAGGTCTTGACGCGACCCTTCGCGATGTCCTCCGATGCCTCGCGTTCAGCCGCTTGCCACTGATCGGTCCAGAAGTACGCCTGCGCGGCATCAACAAGCTTCTTGGGCCGGAGCACGATCGCATCGTCCTGCACTTCAGCGACGAAGACATCGCCTGCGCTGGCGTGGGCCGTCGCACGCACATCGGCGGGAAGCGTGAGCTGACCGTTCGGGCGGAGCGTGATCATGCGAGCGTTCTTCACGAATCTACGATACTCCACTAATCAGAAATCGTCATTCTCCCGGATGGCCGCGCCCTCGTCCCACCATCGGCACGTGACACGCTGAGGTGATGACGGTCGTCCGGATGCAGCGCGGCTTCGAGCTCGAGCTCGACCTGCGCGACCCGTTGCAGCGCCACCTGGCCGCCGAGCGCGAGTACGAGCCCGAGGTCTCGTGGATCTACCCGTACCTCCTGCGCACCGGCGACGCGTTCGTCGACGGCGGCGCGCACATCGGGTACCTCACGCTCCTCGGCTCGTCGTGTGTCGGGCCGACCGGCTCGGTCCACTCGTTCGAGCCGGTCCCGCTCACCCACGACGCGCTCGCGTGCAACGTCGCGCGGAACCACGCCCGGAACGTCCGGCTCAACAGGGTCGCCCTCGGCCCGCGCGCCGGGACGCTCGAGCTCGAGCTGCCGATCGACCCGCGCGGCGAGGGGATCCTCGCCTGGGGCGCCACCGCGATCCAGGTCGGGCGCGGCGCGGTGGAGCGTGTGCCGATGACGGCGCTCGACGAGTACGCCGAGCGCGCGCGGCTGCGCTCGATCCGCGTGCTGAAGCTCGATCTCGAGGGCGCGGAGCTCGGCGCGCTCGAGGGCGCGCGCGGCCTGCTCCGCGCGCGGCGGGTCGAGCATCTGATCGTCGAGTTGAACACCTACCTGCTCGACCTCGCCGGCGAGCGCTACGACGAGCGGCGCGCGCTCCTCGCGTCGTACGGCTATCGCTGCTATCAGCTCACGAAGAGCGGGCGCATCGTCGCGCAGGCCGAGCCGATCGTGACGCGCGACGTGGTGGTCACGGACCTCTTGTTCGCGGCCTGACCCCCATACACTCGCGACGCGTATGGCCGAGAAACGACCGGCGGACGAGCCGGGCTTCGTCGATGAATTGACCGATCCCCTCGCCGCGCTCCCGCGCTACTTCGGCCAGGCCGAGTACGACCCGCGATCGCTGCGCCCCGTCGTCGGCCCCGCGGTCACCGCGGCGCGCCGCGGCGCGCTCGGGCTCGTGGGCCGCGCCCTGCGCGTGGCGACCGAGCGGCAGGACCGCGTGAATCGCCTCGTCACGCGGATGCTCGAGCTCCTCGATCAGCGCTCCGCGCCGGCGGTCGACCGGCGGCTCGTCGCGGTCGAGGACCAGCTCCGCGCCGCGCAGAGCGCCGAGCAGGTCCGGGACCTCGAGCTCACCGCGCTCGCGCAGTCGCTCGGCCTGGCCGACGAGCTCGACGGCGTCGACCTCGCACCGCTCGCGGCGGTGTTCGCGGGCACGACGGACCTGCTGGCCATCGGCTCGGTCGCCCTCGCGGCCCGGCTCGGCGCGCGGCTGGCCGACGCCGACGCGGGCGTCGTGCGCGCGGCGCGCGAGCGGGGGATCGAGGCCCTGCAGCTCGAGCCGGAGGTCCACGTGCGCTCCGCCGCGGACGGCAGCATCGGCGGCGCGGCCGCGTTCGGGGTCGCCGAGCGGATCGGGCCCGGCCATCTCCTCGTCCTGCTGCGCCAGCTGCGGCGTGCGCTCCGGCCCGGTGCGACGCTCGCGGTCATCGCGCTCGACGCGACCGCGCTGGGCGAGCGCTTCTGGCTCGACCCGCGGCGGACGCGCCCCGCGCCCCGGGCGCTCGTCGCGTCGATGCTCGAGGCCGCCGGGTTCGAGCAGCCGTCGTTCGCCGAGCTGCCCCCGGCCGCCGTCGCCGTGATCGCGCGCCGCGCGTGACGAGCGCCGTAGTCGCGGAGCACCTCGCGAAGACGTACCGGCTCCATCGCGAGCGGCGCCGGACGCTGAAGGAGGTCGTGCTCCGCCAGTACGCGCCGGCCGACGACGTCCGGGCCCTGCGCGACGTGAGCTTCACCGTCGACGCGGGCAAGGCGTTCGGGGTCATCGGCTCGAACGGCTCCGGGAAGTCGACGCTGCTGAAGCTGCTCGCCGGGACGTCGAAGCCGACGGCCGGCTCGCTCGCGGTCCACGGCCGCGTGTCCGCGCTGCTCGAGATCGGTGCGGGCTTCCATCCGGACTTCAGCGGCCGGGAGAACGCGTACCTGAACGGCGCGCTCCTCGGGCTCTCGCGCAAGCGCATGACCGCGGTCATGCCGGAGATCGAGGCCTTCGCCGACATCGGCCGGTTCTTCGACGCGCCGGTGAAGACCTACTCGAGCGGGATGTACATGCGGCTCGGCTTCGCGGTCGCCGTCCACCTCGAGCCGGACGTGCTGCTCGTGGATGAGGTGCTGGCCGTCGGCGACGAGTACTTCCAGCACAAGTGCTTCGCGAAGATCGAGGAGTTCCGCAAGAGCGAGCGGACCATCCTTCTTGTTTCGCACGACCTGAACGCCGTGGCGCGCCTGTGCGAGCGCGCGCTCTGGCTCGACAACGGGACCGTCGCCGCGCTCGGACCGACCCGGGACGTCATCAACGAGTACCACCGCACGGTCGGCGAGAAGGAGATGCGCGAGCGCAAGGCCCGCGGCGAGGTGGGGCAGCGGTTCGGCTCCGGGGAGATCACCCTGACCGGGGCGCGCATCCTCGACGGGAGCGGCGCCGAGCGAGCGGTCCTCGACTCCGGCGGGCCGGCGACGATCGAGATCGCGTACCGCAACCCGGAGCGGATCGCCGGCGCGGTCTTCGGCGTTCAGCTCTACCGCGACGACGGCATCGGCGTCTACGGGACGAACACGCTCATCGACGGCGCCCTGGTGCCGGTCCGTGACGAGGGCCTCGCCCGATTCGTGTTCGACGCGCTCGAGCTGCTCCCCGGCGCGTACGACGCGGACATCGGGATCACCGATCCGCAGGACCGCGTGTACGACTATCACGCCAAGGGCCTGAGCTTCCGGGTCATCGGCACGAGCCGCGAGCTCGGCATCGCGCGCCCGCGCCATCGCTGGGAGTTCCGGTGAGGCGATGGCCGGTACCGTTCGCGCTCGCGAACGCCGCGGCCCTCGCCGTCGTGGCCTTCGCCGGCCGCCAGGCCTGGATCGCGACGGCCGGCGACACGCCGGTCCCGAGCTCGCTGTTCCGGCTCTGGCTGCCGCTCGCGTACCTGATCGCCGCGCTGCTCAGCGCGCTCGTCGCGACCGCGCTCGACGGCAGGCAGCGCGCGCGGTTCCTCGCCCGGCACTTCGCGCTGTACCTCGGTGCGCCGCTCGGGCTGCTCCTCGCGTACGTCGGGCGACCGATCCTCAACGAGCAGCTGGGCGCGATCTACCTCCTCGTGGGCTTCGCCCTCGCTGCGCACGCGCTCCACGGCGTCTGGCTGGCGCTCGACCGGCTCACCGACCTGCGCGGCGCCGCGCTCGTCGGCGCGACGCTGCTGGCGCTCGGGCTCATCGTCCTGCCATACCACCGGACGGTGCAGCCCACCGCGTCGGACGAGCCGCACTACCTCATCGTCATGCAGAGCCTCGTCCTCGACCACGACCTCGATCTGGCGAACGACTACGCCGGCGACCGATACCTCGGCTACTACCCGGCGAAGATCACCGACATCCATGGGATCCACGTCGGCGCGGCGATCTACTCGATCCGCGACCTCGGCCTCGTGTTCCTCGGGGTCATCCCGTTCGCCATCGGCGAGCGCACCGGCGTGCTCGCGCTCCTGTGCGTCGCCGGCGCGCTGCTCGCGGTCCAGGTGTTCCTGCTGCTCCGCGACCTCGCGTTCGACCGGCGCGTCGCGCTCCTCGCGACGGCGGCCGTCGTGTTCACGCATCCGGTCCTCACGTACACCGCGGAGGTCTATCCCGAGCTGCTCGCCGCGCTCGCGCTCGTCACCGCCGTGCGCGCGCTGCGCCGGGGACCGCTCGCGACCGGGGGGGACCTCGCGCTCGCGAGCCTCGCCGTCGGCACGCTGCCGTGGCTCACGACGCGCGCCTGGTTCGCGGTCATCGGCGTCGGCCTGATCATCGCGTACCGCGCGTTCCGGCCGTTCGGCGTGCGCCGCGTGGTCGCGGGCGCCGCGCCGTTCGCGGCGCTGCTCCTGCTGCTGTGCTACCTGAACTACCGGGAGTTCGGCCTGTTCATGCCGAGCGCGGGCTACTACCTGATCCGCGACCAGCAGCAGGTGCTCGCGTTCGCGCCGCAGGTCGGCGCGCTCGGCCTGTTCTTCGACCGCACGTTCGGGCTCATCGGCCGCGCCCCGGTGTACCTGCTCGCGTTCCTCGGCCTGGCCGCGCTGTGGGGCCGCCGCGCCGCGCACGGCGACGAGCTCCTGCCGCTCGCCCTCGGGTGGCTCCTCTCGTTCGTCTACATCGCCGACATCGCGTACTGGTGGGCCGACGGCTCGCCGTCGTCGCGCTACCTCGTCGCGACGATCCCGTTCCTCGCCGCCGCCGTCGCGGGCGGCATCGAGACCGTCGCGCGGGCCGGGCGCTGGCGGTCCACGCTCTCGGTGGCCGCCTGGGCCGCGGCCGGCTGGTCGCTCTACGCGGTCTTCTCGTACGCGATGGAGCCGACGCTCGGCTACGACCTCGCGACCGATGTGCGCGCGGGTGTCGGGACGCGGTTCTGGCTCTACGTCGGGAAGGTGCTGCGGCCGGATCCGGGGAGCGCGTTCCCCTCGCTCGTCGTCGTCGACGGACGGAGCATCGCGCTCTCGCTCGCGTGGCTCGCGGTCGCGATCGCGCTCGCCGTCGCCGGATGGCGGATCAGCGTCAGTCGTCGAACCGACTGGGGTCGAAATGCTGGCGGTCCTGCGCTTCATGCAGCAACATCAATACGGAGATGACGCCGTGTTCGTCGGCGACGTCGTACGAATACCAGATCCGGTACGGAAGCGGATCGATCGGTCGCACGCGGTAGGACACGGCGCCGCGCCGCTCGACCTCCTGACCGAGGCCGGGGAACGTGGCAACCCGCTCGCTGAATGTCAACAGCGCGTGCGCGAGGTTCGCGCGTTGCTCGGGTGGTCGGTGCCTCTGCAGCCAGCGCACGCGCTCGGCGAGATCCGCGGCGAACTGTGCGTGGTACCGAACGCGGCGCGCCACCTACGTGGTCGCCGCAGCCGCTCTCCGGTCCAGCGCTTCGGCCTCGGCGAAGATCGCGTCGATGTCGGCCCGACTGACTTCCTGGAAGCCGCCGTCGTGTATCCGTTCGATGAGCGCCCGCAGGCGATCCGTCTGCCAGCGCATCGCGCGGTCCCGCTGACGCTGCTCGCGGAGCTCATCGATCCGCTCGAAGGCCAGGGTGCGGATCGTCGTGGACAGGCCCAGACCCCGGCGCGCTGCTTCCGACTCGAACACCGCCCGTTCCGGTTTGGCGAGGGCGACGCTCACCGGCGCGACCTTCGGTGCCCTCCGGGGATCACGGCTCACGGCAGACCTCCATCCGATCGATAGTGGATTTCACTATTTACTCTACGCCGCCGTTGCTGACCCGAGTTGCCCTCGGCCGCTCGATGAGCGTCGCGACCTCCAGGACCGACCGCGCGGCAGCCTCCCGTCGGCTCCTGGCGCGCGGCCCGGACCAGCGACCCGCTCGTTTCACCGAGTGCAAACGGAACGGGCGCCTGACGGATCAGCGCGTCGCGGCGGCCTTCGCGAGCGCGGCGACCCGCGCGCGCACCAGCGTGCGTACGAGCGCGTCGGGGATCGGCGTGTCGTGCGGGAAGCTGACGGTGGATCGCTCGGTCCGGTACGGCTTGACCTCCGTTGCGAACGCGCGCAGCACCGGGTAGCCGACGCCGTACAGCGAGCAGTGACCTTTCCACGCGGCGATGCTCACGATCGTGCGGCCATCCTTCTTGAACGTGGGCATGCCGTAGCTGATGGTCTCGGTCGCCCCGGGGGCAGCCGACCTGACCGCCTTCCGCAGCCGTTCGAGCTCGACGCGGGTGTCCTTCGGCAGCGTGGCGAAGTACGCCGCCACGTCATCGCGCGATGCGGTCATCCCGCGGATGCTGCCAGGTCCGCGAGCGCCTCTTCGACGCGGCGCAGGCCGTGGCCGAGCCGCTCCTGCAGCGTCGCGTCCGCGAGCCCGGCCTTCGCCGGCCGCTTCGCGAGGAGGCCGAGCTCGGCCGTGGGCCGCGCGCGGATCAACGTCTCGTCGAGCCCGAACGCGCGCGCGACCATGCCGGCGAAGACGGCGCGGCCCACGATCTCCGGACCGGCTGCGTGGAACGTCCCGGTCGCGCCGGCATCGAGCAGCTCGCGCAGCGCCGTCCCGAGGCTGGCCGCGTCCGTCGGGGTGATGAGCTGATCCGACGGGACGTCGAACGTGCCGCCCGCGCGGAGTCGGTCGACGAGCTGCCAGACGAAGTTCTTGCGTCGCGGCTCATCGCCGAAGACGCCCGAGATCCGCAGCACGAGATGCTTCGGCGACGACCGCGCGATCTCCTCGAGCGCGACCTTCTGGCGGCCGTACTCGTTCAGCGGCGCCACCGCATCGTCCTCGCGATAGGCGAGCCGGGTGCCGTCGAACACGTACTCGCTCGAGAACACGACGAGCGTTGCGTCCGCGGCCGCCGCGCGCAGCGTGGCCGCGGCGTCGACGTTCACGCGCCGCGTGCCGGCGGGATCGCGCTCGCAGCGCTCGACATACGGATCGGCCGCGGCGAGGATCACCGCGTCCGGCCGCGCGCGCCGCACGAGCCGGCGCACCGCGGCGGCGTCGGTGATGTCGAGCCGCTCGCCGCCATCGACCGGATCGGAGTGGAACGTCGCGACGACGTCGCGGTCGGCGAGCGCGGCGCGGACGTGGCGGCCGACCAGGCCGGCCGCGCCGATGAGCAGAACGCGGCCGGTCATGCCCGATACTCTGCGTGGTGACGACCGCGCCGTCCACGACCGGTGTCGATGTCGACGCGCTCATGAACGAGGTCCGCGGGCGGATCCGGCAGCGGCGCGAGTCGGGCCGGTTCGACGCGGGCGTCCAGGCCGCCCTGGACCGGCCGCTCCCCGGCGGCGCGCCGTTGTTCACGGACGATCTCGCCGATCCGCTGCGGGCGCTGCCCGACCTCATGGACGCCGACCTGGCGTACGACCCCCGCAGCCGCAGGCGCTATCTCGGTCCGGCCATCACGCTCGCGCGCCGGACCGCGATCTGGCTGCTGCGGTCCTGGATCGGCGACATCGTCGAGCGCCAGGACCGGGTCAACCGCCTGCTCTACGCGGCCATCCGGCAGCAGGGCCGGGCCCCGAGCCCGCTCGGTGACGCGCGCCTCGCCGCGATCGAGGCGGCGCTGGCCCGGCGCGAGCGCGACGAGAACGCGACGAACCTCGAGTGGCGGTTCCTCGCCGCGCGGTTCAGCGGCGTCGAGGAGCAGATCCGCGCGCAGGCCGAGCCGTTCGCCGCGCTGTTCCCGACGGGCGGCCGGGTCCTCGATCTCGGCAGCGGCCGCGGCTTCGTCCTCGCGTTGCTGCGGGAGCGCGGCGTGGATGCGTATGGCATCGACATCGACGGCGCGGCGGTCGCCGAGTCGCGCGGCCGCGGGCTCGAGGTCACCGAGGCCGACGCCGAAGCGCACCTGCGCACGCTCGCCGACCGCAGCCTCGACGGCATCTACTCCGCGCACGTCGCCGAGCACGTGCTGCCCGGGAAGCTCGTCGAGATCCTCCGCCAGGCGCGCCGCGTGCTCAAGCCCGGCGCGCCGCTGGTCATGGCGACGCCGAACGCCGCGACGCTCACGGTGAGCGCGCACACCTTCTACTACGACCCATCGCACCGCCGGCCGATCCCGCCGGAGCTGTTCTCGTTCCTGCTCGAGGTCGAGGGCTTCACCGGCGTGGAGGTGCGGACCTACGCGCGATCGGAGACGCGCCTGCGCGAGGACGTTCCCGAGGGACCCGTGCGCGAGAACGTGCAGCTGCTCAACGCGACGCTGTTCGGCGATCGCGACTACGCCGTCATCGGGCGCGCGCCCTAGCCCTTGGCCACCGTCCACCACTTCCATCCGACCATCGTCCCGGCCGACGCGATCAGCAACCACGTCGTCGCGCTGCACGAGCTCGCGCGCCGCGACGGCCGCGACTCGCGCGTGTACGCGATCGAGTCGAGCCGCGACATCGACGGCGGCGTGCTCCCGTACCGGCGGCTGTTCCGGTCGGTCGGGCCGGAGGACACGCTGCTGCTCCACTACTCGATGGGCAACGAGGTGTTCGACCAGCTGGTGAAGCTCCCGGCGCGCAAGGTGCTGATCTATCACAACGTGACGCCGGCGGAGTTCTTCAGCGGCATCAACCCGCACGCCGCGCTGCACGCGCAGCTCGGCCGCACGCAGCTCGCGACGCTCGCGTCGCCGGTCGAGCTCGGGGTCGGCGTGAGCGACTACAACCGGCGCGAGCTCGAGGCCGCCGGCTTCGCGCGCACGGCGGTCGTGCCGCTGCTCATCGACTGGCGGGCCTACGACGTCGCCCCCGACCCGGCGGTCCTGGCGCTCTGGTCCACGGTGAGGACGAAGCTCCTGTTCGTCGGCCGCATCTCGCCGCACAAGCGCCAGGACGACCTCATCCGGCTCATCGCGTACCACCGGGCGTGCATCGATCCCGAGGCCCAGCTCATCCTCGTCGGCTCGTACCGCGATCAGCCGCAGTACCACGGCCGGCTGCGCGCGCTCGCGGAGGAGCTCGGCGTGTCGGGCGCGGTCACGTTCGCCGGCAGCGTGAGCCTCTCCGCGCTCGTCGCGTACTACCGGAGCGCGACCGCGTTCGTCTCGCTCTCGGAGCACGAGGGGTTCGGCGTGCCGCTGCTCGAGGCGATGCGGTTCGACCTGCCGGTGGTCGCGTACGACGCCGGCGCGGTGGCCGAGACGCTCGGCGAGGCCGGGCTGCGGGTGAAGACCCGCGCGCTCCCGGAGATCGCGGAGCTCGTCGGCGTCGTCGCGGAGCGCCCGGAGCTGCGCGCCACGCTGGCCTCCGCCGGCCGCGCGCGGGTCGCCGAGTTCTCCACCGAACGGGTCGAGAAGCGGTCGCGGGACGTGCTCGGCCTGTGACCGAGCTGCGCGCCATCCACCAGTTCACGCCGACGCTCACCTCGGCGGACTCGATCTCGGGCGACGTGTTCCAGCTCCAGCGGCTGTTCTGGCGCAGCGGGATCGCGGCGCCGATCTACGCCGATCACGCGGCGCCGACGGTGCGCGCGTTCGCGCGGGACTGGCACGACCTCGCGGCCCGACCGACGGACCGGGAACCGCTCCTCGTGCACATCTCGATGGGGAACGACTCGCTCGACGACGTGGCGACGCTCCCGCAGCAGAAGGTCGTCGACTATCACAACATCACGCCGGCGCGCTTCTTCGCCGGCGTGAACGAACATGCCGCGGCCTACAGCGAGATCGGCCGGCGCCAGCTCGCCGACTACGCGAAGCACGCGGTCCTCGGCATCGCGGACAGCGAGTACAACCGCAAGGAGCTCGAGCAGCTCGGCTACGCGAAGACCGCGGTCGTGCCGATCCTCGTCGACTGGTCCGCGTTCGACGCCGAGCCCGACGCGGCGGTCGCGCGCCGGCTCGCCGACGAGCGCACGAGCATCCTCGTCGTCGGCCAGCTGCTGCCCCAGAAGGCCCTGCACGACGTCATCCCCGCGTTCGCGCGCTACCGCGAGGGCGACCGGACCGCGCGCCTCTACCTCGTCGGCTCCGACCGGATGTCCGGCGAGTACACCGCGAAGCTCCACGCCGACGTCCTGGCCCGCGGGCTCGGCGACAGCGTCGTGTTCGCGGGCACGGTCTCGCCGGCGGAGCTCGTCGCGTACTACCGGGGCGCGACCGCGCTGCTGACGCTGTCGGATCACGAGGGCTTCTGCATCCCGCTCCTCGAGGCGATGCGCAACGACCTGCCGATCGTCGCGAACGCGAGCACCGCGATCCCGGACACGCTCGGCGACGCCGGCGTCCTGCTCCACGACAAGTCGCCGGAGGCCGTCGCCGCCGCGATCGAGCG
>DASYXA010000051.1:0-3142 GCA_035935465.1 Candidatus Limnocylindria bacterium
CGACGAGAGCAACGATCGGAATGGCGACCACGGCCCTCCTCCAATCGAGCAAGCACACCACAGCGGCGCTGGCGGCTCCCACGGCGAGATCGAGGCCTCGGCGCCGTTCATCCCACGCCGCGACACCAAGCCCCGCCGGCCGCACGTAGGGCACGAACGTGATGATGCCGAGCGTTGCCAGTCGCGACAGCGCGCCGGCGATCACGAGTCCCGCGAGAGCGCGGAGAGGCGACATAGAAGCTATCGCCGCCACATCGAGCAGCAGGACCACGGCGATCGCAGTGACTCCGTACGAACCGAGTCGAGGATCCCGCATGACCTCGAGCCGCCGCCCCGCGTCGCCGTGCGCCATCAGCCCGTCGATCGAGTCGGCGAGCCCATCGAGGTGCAGCGCCCCCGTCATCACCGCGAGCACCGCTACGGCGACCGCCGCGCCGAGCAGCGGCGTCGTCGCCCCCGCGGAGACCACGTAGGCGACACCGGCCACGAGTCCGACCAACGCCCCGATCGCAGGGAAGTACGCGCGCCCGAGCCGCTCGCCGGGACCGCCGTCGGCGTTGGCGACCGGAATGACGGTCAGGAAAGAGACGGCGGCGCGGAGCGAGCGAATGCTCACGTCAGTTCAAGGGTCCGCCCCGCGACCATGAACACGGCGCGCTCGGCGCAGCGCGCGAACGCCGCGTTGGCGCCTCCGAGCACGTCCCTGAATGCGCGCGCGAGCTCGTTGGCGGGGACGATCCCGAGGCCGACCTCGTTGGTGACCACCACGCCGCGTCGCGCTGCCAGCTCACCCGCGACCTTCTCGGCGCGGGCAACGATCTCGTCCCCGGTCACGCCCGCGGCGAGCAGGTTAGACACCCACAGGGTGAGGCAGTCGACCACGACGAAATGATCCGGCGGAGTCGACTCGACCGCCGCGATCAGGTCGAGCGGGGCCTCTACCGTCGACCAGCGGGCCGGGCGCATGGAACGATGGCGCGAGATGCGCTCCGTCATCTCGTCGTCGCCGGCGGTCGCGGTGGCGATGAATGTCACGCCCATGCCCGACTCGACCGCGAGGTGCGCTGCGCGCTCCGACTTGCCGCTCCGCGCTCCACCGAGCAGCAGGACGAAACCCATCAGAAATCGATGCCGCGGATGGCCCGGATGCCGGCGTCGAACGCGTGCTTGCGATTGCGCATCTCGGTCACGGTGTCGGCGATTTCGACCAGCTCCGCAGGGGCATCACGGCCGGTCGCTATCACATTGACCGAGGCGGGGCGCGACGCGATCGCCGAGACGACTTCCGCGGCCGGGATCCATCCCCAGTTGATCGGGTACGTGATCTCGTCGAGGACGACGAGCTGGTAGTCGCCCGAGGCGATCTTTTCGCACGCCACCCGCCACGCCTCACGGGCGACAGCCTCGGTACGCTCCATGCTCTGCGAATCCCAGGTGAAGCCGTCGCCCAGCGTCCACCACTCGACGCCGAGACGGACGGCGCTGTCGCGCTCCCCGACCTTCCAGCGATCCGACTTGATGAACTGGACCACGCACACCTTCCACCCGCGCGCGACCGCGCGCAGGGCGGTGCCGAAGGCCGCGGTCGATTTCCCCTTGCCGTCGCCGGTGTTCACGATCACGAGCGAGGTGGCCTTGCGGGTGGCGCGCCGCGGCGCGTCGCGAGGAGGCGCTGCGCGCTTCATCTGCGCACAGGCACGACGGCCTTGCCGTGGCCGTTCAGCCCGACCACCATCACCCGTGCCTGGTAGTGCTCCGAGATTGAGGGCTCGGTCAGAATCTCGGCCGGCGGCCCGATCGCGACCAGGCGGCCGCCGACTAGCAGCGCCAGGCGGTCGGAGTACTGCCCGGCCAGGGTCAGGTCGTGCATCGCCGCGATCACGGTCAGCTCCTGCTCGCCTCGAAGCTGATCGATCAGCTCGAGCACGTCCTGCTGCCTGCCGATGTCGAGCGACGTGGTCGGCTCGTCGATCAGAAGCACGGGCGCCTGCTGCGCCAGCGCCCTCGCGATCGCGACCCGCTGGCGCTCGCCCCCGCTGAGGTTGTCGAGCGGGCGCTCGGCCATCGCGTCGAGCGCGAGGCGGAGCAAGACGTCGGCGACGATTCGCCGGTCGCGGCCGCTCTCCCGACCCAGGTAGCCGAGGTGAGGGCTGCGCCCGAGGAGGACGTATTGCGCGACCGTCATCCCCGCGGGCATGTGCGGCTCCTGGAGCAGCATCGCCACGCGGCGGGCGATCTCGCGACCCCCAAGAGCGGGCACCGCCTCGTCGCCGACGCGAATCTCCCCTAGCGCCGGCACCAGCCCGGCGACGGCGCGGAGGACGGTCGTCTTGCCCGCGCCGTTCGGTCCGATCAACGACAGCCATTCGCCCGACGCAACGGTGAAGTCGAGGCCGGCTACGACAGGCTCGCCGTCGTACGCGACGGCGACGCCCTTGAGCGTGATGGTGCTCACAGCGCCGCCATGCGCGTCGATCTCATCACGACGATGAAAAACGGCGCACCGACAAATGCGGTGATCACACCGATCGGCAGCTCGGCCGGGGCCACTACCGTGCGCGCGAAGGTGTCGGCGAGAACGAGGAAGGCGCCGCCGAACAACAAGGAGAGCGGCACGACCACGCGATAGCTCCGGCCCACGAGAAGCCGAATCGTGTGCGGGATGATGATGCCGACGAAAGCGATGGTGCCGCCGACCGCGACCACCGCCGCCGTCCCCAGCGTCGCCGCTATCACGACCACCAGCCGCACGCGCCGCACCGAGATGCCTAGGCTCGTGACCTCTTCCTCGCCGACCATCAGGGCGTCGAGCAGGCGGCGATGCAGCAGGATGACCACCGCGGACAGGACCACGTAAGGAAGCACGAGCAGGACGCCTTCCCACCCCGCCGTCACGAGCCGGCCGAGGATCCACGAGTAGACCTGCCGGATCGTCGCGGTCTGTGCCTGCTGCACGTACATCTGGATCGCGTTGAAGAACGCCGCGACCGCGACGCCCGCTAGGATCAGCCCGGTGCCGGTGCGCAGGCCGGACACCGTCCGGCCCAGCGCGTAGGCCCCGAACACCGCGGCGGCGGCGCCCGCGAACGCGGCGAGTGGGACGAGGTTTTCGCCGACGAATGAGCCGCCGGGCGCGAAGGCG
>DASYXA010000052.1:0-13351 GCA_035935465.1 Candidatus Limnocylindria bacterium
GCGGCTGCGGCTCACCGTGGACTTCCGGGGTGCGCTCGGCGTCGCGGACGTCGTGCCGCTCGACACCTTCCGGTTCGAGATCGACGTCGAGACGGACGCGTCCGACGCCGACGTGGCGCGCCTGAAGGGGCTCGCTGACGAGCGCTGCCCGGCGATCTGGGCGATGGACCACCAGGTGCCACATACGACCGAGGTGCGGCGGGTCTAGGCGGAGCTCAGCCGTCCATCATCGCGAGCATCGCGAAGCCGCCGGTCCGCCAGGCCCGCACGAGGAGCACCGCGGCGAGGCCCAGGAACAGGACGTTCAGCACGGTCGTGTAGTTGAGCGAGAGCGACGGCTCGGCGACGAGCGCGTTGCGCGCGCTCGGGATGAGCCCGAGGGCGCCGAACAGCAGCTCGACGAGCAGGCCGGCGAGGGCCATCGCGACATAGAACGCGCCGAACAGGAAGACCGTCATCCAGGTCCCGTAGTAGCGGCGCTTGATCGACAGGATCGGCAGGATGATGAGGTCGGCGAAGATGAAGCTGATCACGCCGCCGAAGCTGATCCCGTTGTTCCAGAGGACGGCCGCCAGCGGCACGTTCCCGATCGAGCAGACGAAGCTCACCACCGACACGATCGGCCCGACGAGCGGCCCCCAGACGAGCGCCAGCTGCGGCTGGTCGGTCAGGAAGAACCCCTTCCAGAACGACTCCGGGACCCAGGCCGCCAGCGCGCCGGCGATCAGCAGACCGAGCACGACGTCGCGGATCACCGACGCCCAGTCCATGACGAACAGGTGGCTGATCGCCGTGAACCCCTGAGCGGAGAAGATCTTCCCGAGCAGCGTGCCCTCGCGAACGGACATGTCCATCGCCGCGTGGCCCTCCATGTATCCCTTGAGACCGTGCTCGGCCTGCGCGTGCGCCGCGGCGACGCGGTCGCGCCGGAGGAATGCGCGGAACAGCACGGCGAGGAGCACGATCATCACGAACCCGCCGACGAGCTCCGCCGCCGCGAACTGCCAGCCCATGAGGATCACGAGGATGATCCCGAGCTCGATGACCAGATTCGTCGACGCGATCTCGAAGGTCATCGCCGCCGTGAAGTCCGCGCCCTTCTGGAACAGCGATCGCGCGAGCGCGACGGCCGCGTACGAGCACGACGAGCTCGCGGCGCCGAGCAGTGACGCGAGGGCGAGCGATCGCGGGGAGTCGTCGGGCAACAACCGGCCCAGCTGGGCCTTCGAGACGACCGCCTGCACCACGGCGGACAGGGTGAAGCCCAGGATGAGCGCCCAGAGGATCTCCCAGGTCATCGCGAACGAGATGGAGAGCGCGTGGAGGATCGGATCGAGCACCGCTAGCTCGTCGCGGCGGCGTCACGCTCCGCGTCGAGCTGGGCGACGATCGCCGGGTAGGCGTCCGAGAGGCAGCAGCGGCATGACGCGTACCAGCGGCGCATGCCGTCATCGATCACGGCCTCGCCGCTCACGGTCCGCACGACGGAGGCGGCGTCGGCCTTCGCGGCCCACGTGACCGGGTCGGCGTTGAACGCCTTGACGCAGCCGTTCGAGCAGAACGCGTAGGTGCGGCCTTCGTACTCGACCGTGCGCCCCCGGGCCCGGGCGTCCGCGACCGCGACGACCATGTCGCAGATCGGGTCGAGCATCCGGTCGGGTGCCTGCGCGCCGCTCATCGCACCGATCGTAGGCGACAATGGATGCAGGAGGTGCAGCGATGCCCTACTTCATGGACGGCGGGACGATGGGCTGGATGATGGCGGTCATGCTGCTGATCCCAGTGCTCGTGATCGCGCTCATCGCGGCGCTCCTCGTGTGGGTGGTGCGCCTGTCCGGGCCTACGGCGGACCGCGGACCGGCCGAGACGCCGCTCGCGATCCTCCAGCGGCGGTACGCCCGGGGGGACGTCGGCACGGAGGAGTACGAGCGGATGCGCGCCACGCTCACCAAGAGCTGACCCGGCGTCGAAGGCCGGCCCGGCGGCGGCTCCCCCTCTGGCCCGCCGGAGCGATCGCGGCCGTCGCGATCGTCGGCGGAGGATGGCTACTGCTCGGCGGCGGGCCGGCCGGTCCCGCGCCGGGGACGGGCGCGGCCCTCGCGGCGTACCGCCCCGCCGACGTGCACGCGTTGCAGGTCTCGCCGACCGACGCGCGCACGGTCGTGTTCGGCCATCACGGCGGGATGCTCGTGAGCCACGACGGCGGGGCCCTCTGGACGCCCGCGTCCGGGGCCAGGGGCGACGCGATGGGCGTCGCGCTCCCGCCGGGATCGCGCACGCAGTTCGCCGCCGGCCACGACATCTTCATGCGCTCCGACGACGGCGGCGTCACCTGGTCCGCGGTCCGTCCGGCGCTTCCCGGGACCGACATCCACGGGTTCGCCGCGAGCGCGACGACGCCGAACGCGTTCTACGCGTACGTCGTCGGCAGCGGACTGTTCAAGAGCACGGACGCCGGGACGACGTGGCAGAAGGCCGGCGACGCGTCGGGCGGCACGATGTCGCTGACCGTGGCGAAGGCCGGCGGGGCCGACGTCATCTACGCGAACACGATGGACGGCGTGCAGCGTTCGCGCGACGGTGGGCGGACCTGGGAGCCGGTGCCCGAGGTCGGCGGCGCCACGCTGAACGCCGCAGGCGGAACGGTCTACGCCGCCGCCGGTGGCGCGGTCCAGGTCTCCACGGACGGCGGCCTGACCTGGACCCGCAGGGCCTTCAACCGCGGCGGCGCGGTGCTCGTCGCGCCGGCCCCGACGGACCCGAAGACGGTGTACGTGGTCACGGACCGGCTCGAAGTCTGGCGCTCGAGCGACGGCGGGGCGACCTGGGAGCGCGCGGGCTAGGGCTCCGCGATCACGTGGATCCGCTCGGGGCGGATCGCGACCTGCACCGCGCCGTCGTACGGCGTCGCCGCTCCCGGATCCGGCTGGTCGACGATCCACTCGCGTCCGTCGACCGTCACCCAGTAGCGCATCAGGTCACCGAGGAACGCCTTCCGGGCGACCGTGCCCGGGACCAGCACCTGGCCGTCGGCGGCGGCGCTCGCCGGACGCAGCGCGAGGCTCTCCGGCCGGATGCAGAGCTTCACCTGCGCGCCGCTCGCGAGCGCGACGGCCGTGGGGACGCGCACCGGCGCGTTCGTCGCGCCGACGGACACGATCGCGGTCCCGTCGCGCACCTCGCGCACGGTCGATGGCACGAGGTTCACCGCGCCGACGAAGTCGGCGAGGAACGCGGTGCGCGGGTGGTAGTAGATCTCCCACGGCGTGCCGGCCTGCTCGACCTTGCCGGCGTTCATCACCGCGACCCAGTCGGAGAGCGAGAGCGCCTCATCCTGGTCGTGGGTCACGTAGATGAACGTCATCTGGAGGCGCTGCTGGAGGGCGCGGAGCTCCCAGCGGAGCGATTCGCGCAGCTTCGCGTCGAGGTTCGAGAGCGGCTCGTCGAGCAGCAGGATCTGCGGCTCGACCACGAGCGCGCGCGCGACGGCGACGCGCTGCTGCTGGCCGCCCGACAGCTGGTTCGGCTGCCGGTCGCCCAGGCCGGCGAGGCCGACGAACTTCAGCGTCTCGTCGACCTTCGCCGCGATCTCGGCCGTGCTCTTGCGCTGCAACCGCAACCCGTAGCCGACGTTCGCCCGCACCGACATGTGCGGGAAGAGCGCGTAGTCCTGGAACACCATCGCCGCGCCGCGCTTGTGCGCGGGCAGATTGTTGATCCGCTTGCCGCCGAGCTCGATGTCGCCGATGTCCGGCTCGTAGAACCCGGCGATCATCCGGAGGGTCGTCGTCTTCCCGCAGCCGGACGGCCCGAGGAGCGTGGCGAACGAGCCGCGCGGGACCTCGAACGAGACGTCGTCCACGGCCGCGGCGTCGCCGAACCGCTTCGTCACGTGCGCGAGCCGGAGGTGCGCCTGATCCTTCATCGCAGGGGGCACGCCCCCTGCCACCCCTTTATCCACCGCGGAATCCTGTCACAGCCAGCCGGCCGCCGAGTCGCTGGATGACGATGAGCACGATGACCGCCATGCCGACGTCGCCGACGGTGAACGCCGCGGCGCCGCCCCAGTTGAAGTCGTTCACCAGCTGGAAGATCGTGATCGTGGCCGTGGTCGATCCCGGCGTGAACAGGAAGATGACGACCGACAGCGTGGTGACCGCGCGAACGAACGTCGTCACGAACCCGACCTGGACCGATCCGCCGAGCATCGGCAGCAGCACGTCCCGGAACCCGCGCAGGCTCGAGGCGCCCAGGCTCGTCGCGGCCTCGTCGATCGACTTGTCGATCTGGCGCAGTCCCACGACGATCGCCTGGTAGGCGACCGGGATGTTCCAGAACAGCAGGGCGATGACGATGAGCGCCGCTCGCAGGTCGCGCTGGCCGAAGAGCTCGGCGAGCCGATCCGACCACGGCTGGTTGAACGCGGCGAGGTAGCCGATGCCGAAGAAGATCCCGGGGATCGCGGCCGGCATGATGAGCAGGAAGTCGAAGATCCTCCGGCCCGGCCAGGTCCCGCGCTGGACCATGAAGCCGGCGAACAGCGCGAACACCGAGCCCCCGACGGCCGCCAGCATGCTGTAGACGAACGAGTTCTGGAGCGACGTCGCGTGCGCCTCCAGGTACTCGAAGTGCTGGAACGTGAACGTGAGGTTCGTCGGGAAGTAGAGCGTGAGCGCGCTGACGATGAGCGTGCCGTACACGAGCAGGATCAGCCCCGCGAGGGCCAGGCACGCCGCGAAACACGCGCGGGTCAGCCCGCGCGGCACCGGCGGGCGCGGCATCGACGACGCCTTGCCGCCCACCGTCACGAAGGACCGGCCGCGATCCAGGCTCGTCTTGGCGACGTAGAGCGACAGCGCGAGGAGCAGCAGGATCGTGCTCACCGCGGCCGCGCCGGTGAAGTCGCCGAACGCCTCGATCAGCGAGTAGGCCTGCGTCGGGAGGACGTTGAAGCCGCCGCCGATGAGCTGGGGGTTGCCGAAGTCCTCGAGGATGTAGATCGCGCAGGTGAGGATGGCCGCACCGAGTCCGGGGCCCGAGAGCGGCAGCGTGACCGAGCGGAACACCTGCCAGGGGCCCGCTCCGAGATTGCGCGCGGCCTGCTCGAGGCGCGCGTCGCTGCGCGAGAGCACGTCGGCGATGAGCTGGTAGGCGAACGGGAAGAACGCGATCGTCTGCACGCCCCACACGCCGAGGAGGCCGAACACGCTCGGCGACTGGCCGAAGACCCCGTACGAGACGATCCCGCGCGGCCCGAACAGCAGGATGTACACCGCCGCCACGACGAACGGCGGGGAGAGCAGCGGCAGGATCCCGATGATCCGGAAGAACGGCTTCCACCGCATCGGCGTGTAGACCATCGCGTAGGCGAACACGAACCCGAGCAGCACCGCGGTCGTCGTCGAGAGCAGCGTGATCTTGATGGAGTTGGTGAGCGGCAGCACCCACGTGCCGCCGGCCAGGAACGAGAGGTAGCCCGCCGGCCCGGGCACGAGGACGACCTGGATCTGCGGGTACACCACGAACGCGAGCACCAGGCCGATGGCAGCAAGCAGCGCGAGCAGGAGGACCGGCTCGCGCTGCAGGCTGCGCATCGTCTACGGGCTGGTGTGGGGTACCGCTAGGTCCGGCCCACCGTGGTCTGCCACAGCTTGAGCATCCGGTCCTTGTTGTCGGTCGCCCACTGGCGGTCGTAGGCCACGAGCTTGACCGACGAGAGGGCCGGCGCGCCCGGTGCCGGCGCGACGTTCGGATTCGTCGAGCCGCGGTTGCTGAGCTTCACGTTGAGCGCGCCCGCCTCGGGCGTGAGGGTCCAGTCGACGAACGCCTGCGCGAGCGGCAGGTTCTTCGAGCCCTTCACGATCGAGATCGCGCCGACCTCGAAGCCGGTGTCCGGCGGGACGGTGAGGTCGATGCCCGGGTTCTTGCCCTTCTCGGTGAGGATGTCGTGGACGAAGTTCGGGTTCCCGACGTACTGGCCCTGCGAGACGGCGCCGATCGCGCCCGGCCCGGTGCCGATGTAGTCGGCGATGTTCGCATGGAGCGACTTCATGAACGCCATCGTCTTCCCCTCGTCCTTGCCAAGGCGGAAGTACTGCGTGGCCATGAAGATGTAGCCACCACCGGTCTTCACCGGGTCGCCCAGGCAGAGCTTGCCCTTCCACGCCGGGTCGAGCAGGTCGTCCCAGGTCGCCGGCTTCTTGCCCCCGACCTCCTTGTTCAGCCGGTCGGTGTTCCAGCAGAAGCCGATGATGCCGGTGTACCAGCCGGTCCAGAAGCCGTTCGCGTCCTTGAACTCCGGCTTGAGGATCGCGGCGTTCGGCGACACGTACTTCTCGAGCAGGCCTTCCTTGCCGAGCGGGTCATGGAACTCGCTCGAGCCGCCGATGAAGATGTCCGCCTTCGGGGACGCCTTCTCCGCGCGGATACGGGTCTGCAGGTCGCCGGCGGCCGCGAGCGGCAGCAGGTCGATGTTCGAACCGGGATACGCGGCCTTGAACGCGGCGCTGAACTGGTTGTTGGTGGTCTCGTTCAACGCCGAGTACACCGTGATGCTGCCCGTCGGCTTCGCCGCGGCCGCCGTCGTCGCCGCGGCTGCGGTCGTCTTGGCCGCCGCCGCGGTCGTCGCGACGGCCGTGGTGCCGGCGCCGCCGCCGCACGCGGCGAGCGCCGCCGCGGATGCGCCGAGCCCCATGACCTTGAGGAACGCGCGCCGGTCGTAGCCCTTCTCCGGGGATACGTCGTCCAACTTGATCCCTCCCATGCCTCTGTGCGAGGCGCCGGTGAGCATAGCCCCGCCTATGCTCGCCGCGATGGTCGACGTCGCGATCCTCGTCGCGCTCGCCGCGGGCGCGTTCGCGGGCTGGCGCAAGGGCTTCATCGTGCCGCTGGTCGTGCAGGCCGGCGCGCTGTTGAGCCTCGGTGCGCTCTACGCCGGACCGCTGCGGAGCACGGTCCCGTCAGGGATCTCGGGGATCGGCATGGGCGTCGGCGCGGTCGTCCTCGCGAGCTCGCTCCTCGGCGCGGTGAGCGGGATGCTCATCCGGCTCGTCTACCGGTTCGGCGCCCTCCAGAAGCTCGACAAGGTCGCGGGCGTGCCGCTCGGCGCCGCGACCGCCGCGGTCACGCTGTACGTCGCGCTCGTCGGGACGATCGCGCTCGACGGCTGGCTCTCGCCGCTGCACAGCGGCCTCGCGATCGGACCGCAGCAGCTGGCGGCGGTGCAGGCGCTCGCGGCCACGAACCCCGCGCTCGCGACGTTCGCCGATCCCTCGATGCTGAACGAGGTCACCGCCGTCGCGGCGAAGGCCCCGATCCCGGCCGATCAGCTCGCGAAGTACGACGCGGCCCTCGGCTTCTACGAGAGCTCGCTCCGTCCCGCGCTCCTCAGCAGCAAGATCGCGCCCGCGCTGCTCGCCTTGGGCGAGCATCTGCCCGTCGTCGGCCAGCACGTGGTCTTCCCGACCAAGTAGCGCCGTGCATGCAGATTGCATGCTAGCCTTGGGACGTGAAGCCGAAGACCACCGACCTCCAGATCCGCGGCATCCCCGTGGCGACGCGCGACAAGCTGCGCCGCAAGGCCAGGTCGAGTGGTGTCTCGATGAGCAAGTACCTGATCGACCTGATCGACCGAGATGTCCCGACGGTGCTGCCGCTCGCTGAGTGGCTCGCGATGGTGCGCAAGAATCCCCGGATCGACCTTGGCCGGCCGGCCGCCGATCTCCTGCATGAGGCCCAGGACGAAGACGACGCGAGATGGGACGAGTACTTCGCGTCGAGGAACGAGCCGCCGCCTGATCGTCCTTGACGCATCGGCGGCGGTGGAGCTCCTCCTCGGTGCCGACCGGGCGAGAGCCGTCGACCGGGCGTTGGCGAAGTCCGGCTCGGTGACCGTCCCGGCGCATTTCGACGCCGAGGTGTACCACGCGCTGCGCCGCGGCTATCTGAGACGCGAGATCGACGGGAGGCACCTGGTGACCGCGGTCGATCAGCTCGCGCGGTTCGACGCCGAGCGCGCCGAGATCGCTTCGCTTCTGCCGAGCGTGGTCGGTCTCGCAGACGTGATCGGGGCCCATGATGTCTTCTACGTCCTGCTCGCCATCAGTCGCGGATGCCCGCTCCTGACCTGCGATCTTCGCCTCGCACGCGCCGCAGGTCGGCTCGGCGTCGACGTGATCGCGATCGACCGCGCCCGGCCGAGCTGAGCGCCGCGACCGCGCGGTTGGCGTGCGGCTTGCCGGTGATCCGCCACGGCGCGATGACGGTACCCTTGAGCGACCGAATGACAGCGAAGCTCGCGCGGAACGCGACGGTCGTCGCGCTCGCCTGCGCCGTGATCGCGAGCGCCTGCGGCGGGGGCGCGACGCCGGTCGCGTCGAGCTCGCCCAGCCCGCTCGCGGTCGCGTCCGTCGCCCCGAGCCCGACCGCCCCGCCCACCCTCACCCCGACGCCGACGCCGACCCCGGCGCCGAAGCGCTGGCCGCTCACCGGGCTTCCGGCGGCCGCGGATGCCCACCTCGGACGCCGGCCGCTCAACGTGCGGATCCCGAACGATCCGAACGCGCGACCGCAGTACGGCCTCAACAAGGCCGACCTCGTGTTCGAGATGATCGTCGAGGGCGGCGTGACCCGGTTCGCGGCGATCTTCCACTCGAAGGACGCGGACGTCGTCGGCCCGGTGCGCAGCTACCGCTGGAGCGACCTCCACATCACGCAGATGCTCCGTGGCGCGCTCGTGTCGTCCGGCTCGACGATCGAGGAGCGGGACGGGGTCACGCGGTCGATCAGGGACGGCAACATGCTGTCGGTCGACGCCGAGCGCGACGCCAGGCCGTACTACCGCGTCGCCTTCAGGCCGGCACCGAACAACGAGTTCACCTCGACGCCCGCGGACCGCGAGGCGGTGGGCCGCGCGGGCGGCGCGGCCCCGGTCGAGGTCCCGGCGCTCGCGTTCGTGCCCGCCGGGAACACCGACCCGACCGCCGGCGGCTTCGCCGGCGCGCAGCCCGCGACCACGGTGACCGTGCCGTTCCAGGGGATGTGGGCGTCGACCTTCACCTGGGACGCCGCGGCGAACGGGTACCGGCGCTCGCAGAACGGCGTCCGGACGACCGACGGCGACGGGAGCGGGCCGATCCTCGCGAAGAACGTGATCGTCATGACCACCGACATCTGGCAGACGAGCGTCATCGAGGACTCGCTCGGGTCGCACGGGCTCGACTACCGGATGACCGGCGGCGGGCCGGTGTCCGTGTTCCGTGACGGGCTGCGGGTGGATGGGACCTGGAAGCGCGACTCGGTGCTCGACATGTTCACGTTCTGGGACGGCGCCGGGAAGCAGCTGCTCCTCGAGCCTGGTCAATCCTGGATCCATTTCATCTATCCGCAGTGGAGCGTGACGAGCACGCCCTAACCTCGTTCCTGACGTAGCGATGGGAAGGGTTGGGCCGGTGACGCGAATGCTGTCCGTCGCCAACACGGTCGCCGTGGTGCTGGCGATGCTCCTTGCGACCGTTACATCCGCGCGGCCGGCTGCCGCGAGCACCGCCGCCGTCACCGCGACCTGCACCGCGTCGGTCGGCCCCGGCATCCCGCCGCCCGCGGTCCTGCCGGCCGGGCTCCCCGGCTTCCACGCCACCTGGTACGGCCAGTCCGGCTACATGAGCCTCTGCCCCGGCGACACGTCGGTCGCGACGGTCGCCTACTACAACACCGGGTCGAACGGCTGGGTCGCCGGACGCGCCGGCCAAACGGCGTTCCTCGGGACCAACGGCCCCGAGCCGGGCGCCGATCAGCCGAGCATCCTCGGCGGCGACGGCACGAACGGCACGCCGAACACGCAGTGGCCGCGTTACAACCGCGTCGCGGCCCAGCCGGCCGACTACGTCGGCCCGGGCCAGGTCGCGTGGTTCCAGTTCACGGTGAAGGCGCCGCCGACCCCCGGCGTGTACGTCGTGGGCCTCCGCCCGGTCATCGAGGGCACCCAGTGGATGGAGGACATCGGCGTGTATTGGGTCGTCTGGGTGAAGAACCCCGACGGCACCGTGCCGCTCAGCTCGCGTCCGGCCTGCACGCAGTGCTGGCCGCTCAACGGTCTGCGCAACGCGCCCGGCCAGCCGAACCCCCAGCGCCGGTCGCTCGTCGTGCGGATCGACGACGCGCCGGCCGCGCGGCCGCACACCGGCATCGCCCAGGCGGACATCGTGTTCGAGACGCTCGTCGAAGCCGGCATCACGCGCTACGAGGCGGTCTTCCACTCACAGGACCCGGCGAAGATCGGCTCGGTGCGTTCGGCGCGCCTCTCCGACCGCGAGATCACGCCGATGGTCCGGGGCGCACTGGCGTTCTCCGGTGCCACGACCGAAGAGACGAAGTTCATCCAGGAGGACGCGGCCGCCGGCAAGTACATCGACCTGAACGCGAACTGGAGCTACTCGGGCGCCGCGTACTTCCGGGTGACGGCGGACGACGCCGGCAATCCACGGGTCGGCCCGTACAACGAGTACACCACCTCGAACCTGCTCCGCGAGGCGACGAACCGCGCCGGCGGCGGCGCGCCGGTGACGATCCCGAGCTGGGGCTTCCTCGACTCGGTGAACCACATCGACTGGGCCGGCGGCTTCTACGGGAGCACGTTCGCGACGAACATCACGATCCCCTACCAGCACCAGAACGAGGTCCGCTACACGTACGACGGCGCGACGCGCACGTACGCGCGCTACCAGTACGACCCGAACTACGGCCGGATGGTCCGCGAGGTCGACGCGCTCACGAACACGCCGATCGCGGCGCGCAACATCATCGCCCTGTACACCGACATCGTGACCACCGCGATCGTCGAGGACTCGCTCGGTTCGCTCGGCGTGAACGTGCGCACGACCGGGACGGGCCACATGTCGATCTTCCGCGACGGCCGCCGCCAGGACGGCACCTGGTACCGCGGGTCGGTGTTCGACCCCTGGCTGTTCGTGAGCAGCAGCGGGGAGCAGATCCTCCTGTCGCCCGGCCAGACCTGGGTCCACATGATCCCGACCACCTGGAGCGTGCCGAGCAACTAGGCGCTCCTCCGAAGTGAGGTCGCTACGATGTCGCCAGCGTCAGGGGAGGGTTCGGCAATGGCGTCATTCATGGACGTGCACAGCGGGTTCGTCGGCGTCACGAAGGAGCAGCTCGAAGCCGCGCACCAGCGCGATCTCGAGAACGAGAAGGCCGAGGGCGTGCACTTCGAGCGGGCGTGGCTGGACCCGGTGAGCGGCAAGGTCTTCTGCCTCTCGACGGCGCCGAACGCCGAGGCGATCAAGCGGGTCCACGCGAAGTCCGGTCATCCGACCGCCGAGGTGTACCCGCTGCCCATCGAGGTGTAGCCCGGCCTAGCATCCGCGCCATGCGCGACACGGGTCCGGCGGCGACCGCGGGCAGGGCGGCGACGAGCGAGCGACGTCCGCTGACCATCCTGTTCGCCGACATCGCGGGGTCGACGTCGATCGCCGAGCAGCTCGACCCCGAGGACTGGACCGTCCTCGTCCAGCGGGCCTTCCAGCGCCTGAACGCGATCGCCGCGCGGTACGACGGCACGGTCGCCCGGCTCATGGGTGACGGCGTGCTCGTGTTCTTCGGCGCGCCGGTCGCGCACGAGGACGACCCCGAGCGCGCGGTGCGCTGCGGCCTCGACATGGTCCGCGAGATCGCCGCGCTCGGCGCCGACCCGCACGGCCACACCGTGCCCCTCCAGGTCCGCGTCGGCATCAACACCGGGCCGGTCGTCGTCGGGATGATCGGGACCGACATCGCACACGAGTACACCGCCATGGGCGACGCGGTGAACATCGCCGCCCGGATGCAGGCCGCCGCGCCGCCGGGCGGCGTCCTCATCACCGCGGCGACGTACAAGTTCATCTCCCCGCTGGTGGAGGCGACCGACGCGGGCCGGCTCGAGCTCAAGGGCAAGGCCGAGGCGGTCCACGGCTACCAGGTCACCGGGCTCCGCAGCGGTGCGGTGAGCGCGCGCGGGCTCGGCGAGGACGTCCGCTCGCCGATGATCGGCCGCGACGCCGAGCTCGACCGACTGAAGGCGGCGTGCGCGATCGTGCGCGCGCGGCAGGGCCGGGTCGCCTCAATCCTCGGCGAACCGGGCATCGGGAAGAGCCGGCTGCTCGGCGAGCTCCGCGCGTACGCGCTCGGATCGGACGCGAGGGCCACCTGGATCGAGGCGCGCTGCCTCTCCTACGGACGCTCGATGCCGTACCACCTCGTCGCCGACCTCGTCCGCTCCGCGATCGGCGTGTCCCCGACCGCCGATGAGCCGGAGATCCGCACGGCCCTCGAGCGCCGGTGCCGCGAGCTGTTCGGCGAAGGGTGGACCGATCCGTACGCGTACCTCGGCCACCTGCTCTCGCTCCGGCTCGAGCCCGAGATCCGCGCGCGGGTCGCCGCGCTCGAGGTCGAGACGGTGAAGCGGTACATGTCGTCGGTCGTCAATCTCGTCCGCGCGATCGCGGTGAGCGGTCCGGTCATCCTGGCGCTCGAGGATCTCCATTGGGCGGACGGGCCGTCGATCGACGTGCTCTTGCAGCTCGTCCCGGTCGCGAAGGAGCTGCCGCTCTTCATCATCGCGACCTCGCGCCTCGACCGGGAGAGCGAGGGCTGGCGGCTGGTCGCCGGCGTGCGCGACCTGTTCGGCGACGCGCTCATCGAGATCAAGCTCGATCCGCTGTCGGCCGACGAGTCGCGGACGCTCGTCGCGAACCTCCTGCACATCGAATCGCTGCCTGCGCAGACGCGCGATCACATCCTGGCGAAGGCCGAGGGCAATCCGTTCTTCGTCGAGGAGGTGATCCGGATGCTCATCGACCGCGGCGCGATCGAGCGGCGCGATGACCGCTGGGTCGCGACGGCACGCGTGGCCGACGTCGAGATCCCGGACACGCTCCAGGGCCTGCTCCTCGCGCGGATCGATCAGCTGCCGCCCGAGAGCAAGCGCACGCTGCGGGTCGCGGCCGTGATCGGGCGCCAGTTCGGGGTCGCGATGCTCGAGCGGCTGCTGGAGGCGAAGGCCGAGTGAGCGCGCTGAACGAGCTCAACACGCTCGAGGCGAGCGGCCTGGTGCAGGTCGCGACCCTCGAGCCGGAGCTCGAGTACCTGTTCCGTCACGCGCTCGTCCAGGATGCGGCATACGGCTCGCTGCTCAAGCAGGACCGGCGCACGCTGCACAAGCTCGCGGCCGACACGCTGCTCACCCTCTACCCCGAGCGCACCCGCGAGCTCGCGTCCGTGATCGCGCTCCACCTGGAGCGCGCGGGCGAGCCCGCGGCCGCGGCGGAGCACCTGGTCGTCGCGGGCGAGCACGCGCTCG
>DASYXA010000053.1:0-2747 GCA_035935465.1 Candidatus Limnocylindria bacterium
GGGACATTGTCCTGATGGACTTCCTCGAGACCGTCGTCGCCGAGCGCCGCGCTGACGCACAGGCCGCGCGCCGCCACGACGAGACGCCGGTCCGCTCGGGCGGCGCACGGCCGTCGTTCGTCGACGCGATCCGCGCGAAGCGCGCTGCCGGACGCGTCGCGGTCATCGCCGAGGTGAAGCGACGCTCGCCCGCGCTCGGCACGCTGGCTGCCGACGCCGATCCGGCCGGGCTCGCGTTCGCCTATGCGCGGGCCGGCGCCGCGGCGATCTCGGTCCTGACGGAGCCGCGGCACTGGGGCGGCTCCGTCGCCGACCTCGCCGCCGTCGCGAACGCCGTGTCGCTGCCGCTCCTCTACAAGGACGTCGTCGTCGACGAGCGCCAGCTGTGCGAAGCCGAGGCCGCCGGAGCATCCGCCGTCCTGCTCATCGCCGAGGCCCTCGACGACGCGACGCTCGCATCGTTCGTCGCGCGGACGGCGGCGTTGGGGATGGTCGCGCTCGTCGAGGCGCATGAGCACCGCGCCTTCGCCCGCGCCGTCGCGTCCGGCGCGATCCTCGTCGGCGTGAACGCGCGCAACCTGCGGGTGCCCGCCGAGCTCGACCGCGATCGCGTCGAGGCGCTCCACGGCCTGGTGCGGCGCGACCAGCTCCTCGTCGCGGAATCCGGCCTCGCCTCGGTGGCCGACCTCGCGGCGCTCCCGGGACGGGTCGACGCGGTGCTCGTCGGGACCGCGCTCATGACCGCCGCCGATCCGGGAGCGCTCCTCAGCGCGCTTGCCGAGACGAGGGCGATCCCCGAGCGGGGCCGCCGGGACGCCGATCCTGGAGCAGGGCTCGGGGCCCCTGAGCGGCGACGCCGCGCAGGCGGGTGACGGAGCAGGGTGTGAAGGGCCGGTTCGGCGAGTTCGGTGGCCAGTACGTGCCGGAGACGCTCATGCCCGCGGTCGCCGAGCTCGAAGACGCGTACCTCGCGGCCCGGTCCGACCCGGCCTTCGAGGCGCAGCTCGCGGCGCTGCTTCGTGACTGGGTCGGGCGCCCGACACCGCTCACCGACGCGGCCCGCCTCGCGGCGGCCACCGGGCTGCGGCGGGTGCTGCTGAAGCGCGAGGACCTGGCCCATACCGGCGCGCACAAGATCAACAGCGCGGTCGGGCAGGCGCTCCTTGCGCAGCGGATGGGGAAGCATCGCGTCGTCGCCGAGACCGGCGCCGGCCAGCACGGCGTCGCCTCCGCCGCCGCGTGCGCGCTCCTGGGCCTCGAGTGCGTCGTGTACATGGGGACCGAAGACATGCGCCGGCAGGCCCCGAATGTCTTCCGGATGCGGCTGCTCGGCGCGGAGGTCCGCGGCGTCGAGAGCGGCACCAAGACCCTGAAGGACGCGGTGAACGAAGCGATCCGCGATTGGGTCACCAACGTCCGCTCGACCTACTACCTGCTCGGCTCGGCGATCGGGCCGCACCCGTACCCGACAATGGTCCGCGACTTCCAGTCGGTCATCGGGCGGGAGGCTCGGGCGCAGTCGCAGGCCCTGCTCGGCCGACTGCCCGACCTGGTGGTCGCGTGCGTCGGCGGGGGCTCCAACGCGATCGGCATGTTCGCCGCGTTCATCCCGGATCCCACGGTGCGGCTGCGCGGTGTCGAGGCCGGCGGGCGGGGCATCGAGAGCGGCGCGCACGCCGCGTCGATCGTCGGCGGCTCCGTCGGTGTGCTGCACGGGACCCGCACGATGGTCCTCCAGGACGACCACGGCCAGATCCGCGGCACCCACTCGGTCTCCGCGGGGCTCGACTACCCCGGTGTCGGCCCCGAGCACGCCGACCTCGCCGCCAGAGGTCGCGCCGAGTACGTCGCGCGCACCGACGCAGAGGCCCTCGAGGGCTTCACGCTGCTCTCCCGCACCGAGGGGATCATCCCCGCGCTCGAGCCGGCCCACGCGATCGCCGACCTGGGGCACGTCAAGGCGGCGTACGGCGCGGAGCTCGAGGTCCTGGTCTGCCTCTCGGGCCGTGGCGACAAGGACCTCGAGACCGTCATGGGGGCGCTCGGGTGACCGTCGCCGCGGTCACCGGCGTCGAGCGGATCGCGCGCGCGTTCGCCCGGGCCAGGGCCGAGCACCGGCTCGCCATCGTCATCTACCTGACCGTCGGCTACCCGGAGCGCGCGGCGACCGGTCCGCTGCTGCGGGCCGCGCTCGACGGCGGGGCGGACGTGCTCGAGATCGGCGTCCCGTTCAGCGACCCCCTCGCCGACGGAGCGACCGTGCAGCGCGCGAGCGAGGCCGCCCTCGCGAACGGCGTCTCGCTCGACGACTGTCTCGCCGAAGCCCGGACGGTCGTGGCCGAGCGCGACGCCGCCGCCCTGCTGTTCGGCTACGCGAACCCGTTCCTCCGCTACGGCGTGGACCGCCTCGCCGCGGACCTCGCGGCGGGCGGCGCGGCCGGGGTCATCGTGCCCGACCTCCCGGCGGAGGAGGCCGCGCCGTTCGACGCGGCGCTCGGTCCCGCGGGGCTCGCCCGGATCGACCTCTACGCGCCGACGACGCCGGACGCGCGGCTGGCGCGGCTGCTGCCGGCCTCGCGTGGATTCGTGTACTGCGTCTCGCTCACCGGCGTCACCGGCGCCCGGCAGGACCTCGGGGCGGACGTCGCGGCGTTCGTCGGCCGGGTCCGGGCGCACACCGCGCTCCCGATCGCGCTCGGGTTCGGGATCGGCGCGCCGTCGCACGTCGCGGCGCTGCGTGGTCTAGT
>DASYXA010000054.1:0-2390 GCA_035935465.1 Candidatus Limnocylindria bacterium
GGAAAGGCTGCGGTAGTGCTTCATGCGCGTGCCCCCGCCGGACCTGCCGAGCGCGGTGGAATGGACGCAGATGAACATCCACGCGCCCGATTCGCGGTCGCGGTGGATCGACACGGACTCACCGTCCCAGGCGGCGAGGAGATCTTCCAAGACCTCTTTAGTTAAGCCGCTTTCGGATGCTCGACGACAGCGAGAACACGGGGCGCGACGAACCGCGCAGTGCGCACGACACCGCCGTTGCGCGTCAGCTCGCGGACCTCGACGGTCGTGCGAGAGCTCCGCACCTCGACGCTCCGTCCGGCTCGCTTGGCCTCGATGACGTACTCCCGCGCGGCGCCGTTGCCGGCGTCCACGAGGACCTCGACGAAATCTCCCTTTGCCACACCGTATTTATTCCCAGTTCGAATTGAGTTGAAGCGATTCCTTCGCCGACCCGGGGGGTTGCGGCGAAGCCCGCTTAGGGTCAGAATGCCCGCGGCATGGCTCGGGAGGCGATCCTTCCGCTCACGGTCCAGAACGCGTACCGCGAGCGCTACCGCGCGATCCGTCCCGGATGGAGCTCGAGCGGGGACCAGCTCGAGGCGATGGTGCGCAACCACGTCACACCCTCGAGCCGAGTGCTCGACCTGGGATGCGGCCGGGGAGGGGTGGTGGAGCTGTTGTGGCGCGACGTCAAGCTGGCGGCCGGGCTGGACCCGGACGTGCCCTCGCTCAGCGAGCATCGCGCGCCGGGAATGCCGGCGGTCCGCGGGGTCGGGGAGCACATCCCGTTCGCCGGAGAGACCTTCGACCTGGTCGTGTGCGTCTGGGTGCTCGAGCATCTCAAGGACCCCGCGTCGGCGCTGGCCGAGGTCAGGCGGGTTCTGCGCAGCGGCGGCCACTTCGTCTTCGTCACGCCGAACGTTCGCAATCCGTTGATGCTCGCCAACCGCATCGGCAAAGCGCTGCCCTCGCTGCAGCGCCGTCTGGTCCCGCGCATGTATGGGCGGGTCGAGGCTGACACCTTTCCGGTCCAGTACCGCGCCAACACGGCGTCCGCGATTCGCTCGCTCGCTCGAGAGGCCGGCCTGGACGTCTTCGACCTGCGCATCGTCCCCGACCCGACCTATCTCGCGGTCAACAGCCTCATGTTCCGAGCGTCGGTGATGTCGGAGCGCGTGATGCCCAAGGGGTGGGGCGTGCACCTGCTCGGGGACCTAGTCCGGCCCTAGCAGGTACCCCATGCGGCGCGGCGTGCGCGCCAGCTGCGTGACGAAAAAACCAGGTTCCCGGCCCTGCTCCTCGGCCGTCTCCTTCGCAATCATCGCCCGGCGCACGACCGCAGCTCCCATCGAGCGGAAAGGCTCAGGTGGGAACGCACGCGGCCTCGCGTTGACCATCGGCAATCGCACCGTATCCGTGTCCGCGCCGGTGATCAGGTCGGCGATCGCCTGGCCCGCGAGGTGCGTCGGCGCGACGCCGTTGCCGGTGTAGCCCGCCGCCGAGTACACGTTGCGTTCGGCAACCCGGCCGAAAGTGGGGAGGTGGGTCGGCGAGACGTCGATCGGTCCGCCCCAGGCGTCTTCGATGGGCACTTCCGCGAAGGACGGAAACATCAGGCGAAAGCCCTGGGCTGTCTCGGTGACCGCGCGCGAGTCGTGGGTGAACATGTCATCGATCGTGCGCCGCGCGCGGCCGCCGCCGCCGCCGAACGCGATGCGGCCGTCGGCGGTCGTGCGGAAATAGCGCAGCGACGTCCGGAAATCGCTGATGAGCTCACCCCCGGTCCATCCGATCTCCGCGATGCGGTCAGGCGCCGGCGCCGTAAGGACGATGTAGCTGCTCCACGCCACCAGGCGGCGGTTGAGCTGCGGCCAGCCGATGCCCCAGGCGTTGACCGCGAGCACGGCGTGCTTCGCGCGTACGGTCCCGTGCGCGGTCACCGCGTCGGTGCCATCGAGCCGGGTGACGCGGGTGTTCTCGCGGATCGGCACGCCACGCCCGAGCACCACGCGGCGAAGACCTCGCACCAGCCGCCCAGGCTGGACCGACGCGCCGTCGCGCATGAAAGCGCCGCCGCGAAACGCAGGCGAAGAGCATCGCGCCTTCACCTCCGCGGGGGTCAGCTCGCGCAGCTCCTCCGGCACGCCCAGCTCGCGGGCGAGCGCAACCATCTCCTCGCAAAGCTTCAGGTGGGCGGCGGCGGTGATCGCGTACATATAGCCGCCCCGCCGGTACCACGCGTCGATCCCGTTGCCCTCGCAGAACTCACCGATCGCCGTGATGCTGGAGCCGATCGCGCGGCACGCCGCCACCGCGCGCTCGGGGCCGTACAGCGTGACCAGGCCGTCCAGCTCGTCCCACCAGCCGCTCGCGAAACCGCCGTTGCGACCGCTCGGCCCGCCGCCGCA
>DASYXA010000055.1:0-5326 GCA_035935465.1 Candidatus Limnocylindria bacterium
GCGCCAACCCCGAGACCAGCTGGCAGATGGCCAAGACCGGGAACGCGTATCTCCGCGCGGCGCTCTATCGGATGAGCGTCGTCGGACTGCAGCACAACCCGACGATCAAAGCCCACTACGCCCGGAAGCGGGCCCAGGGGACGACCAAGATGAACGCCCTCGGCCACTGCATGAAGAAGTCGCTCTCCATCGTCTGGGGCATTTGGCGCGGCGATCATGACTTCACCCTCGAGCCGCCTATCGCTTGACAAGGCGATATGGGACTAGTCCGCGAAGGCGACGACCGCGTCCGCGAGCTCCACCGGCCGATCGAGGTGCACGTTGTGGCCCGCGTCGAGCTCGAGCAGCCGCGCGTCCGGCAGCCGCTCGACCATCCGACGGGCGACGGCCCTGCCGAGGTAGCCATGCGTGCCACGCACGACCAGCGTCGGGACGGCGAGCTCGCCGATCCGCGACCAGAGATCGCCGCGCCGGCCGGCGAGGATCCGCTCGAGCGCCGCGCGGTCCGAGCGCCACACGAGTCCCGCGGGCGTCTCGCGGAGCAGCCACCGGACGCGATGGGCGTAGAGCTCGTCTCCGTACCCGGGCGACGTCGCGCGGATGTAGCGCTCGGCCTCGGCCGCGGTGGGGAAGCGGTCCGGCCGGGTCGTGGTCAGCCGGCTCGTGCGCTCACGGCCCGCGGCCTCGAGCGACGGCCCGGTGTCGATGACCACGAGCTTCGCGACGCGATCCGGATGCGCGAGCGCCAACGCGAGGGCGTGGGCGCCGCCCATCGAGTGGCCCACGACGACCGCGCGCCGAACGTCGAGCGCGTCGAGGATCGCGATCGCGTCGGCGACGAAGTCGGCGGGCGCGTACGCGTCGCGCGGCGTGGCCGAGTCGCCGTGGCCGCGGGCGTCCGGCGCGACGAGCCGCAGCCGGCGCCCGACCGCGCGGGCGAAGACGTCCCACTGCCGGCCGGCGTGCCCGATCCCGTGCAGCAGCAGGGTGTCCGGTCCGTCGCCCGCGTGATCCCAGACGACCAGCTCGCCCGCGCGACCGCGCACCACGCGGCGGACCGGGTCGATCATCGCGGCGAGCGTAGACGCGCGAACGCCCCGCTCAGGGCGGGGCGTCCGGCGCGACGATGGGGACCGACGTCGGGCTAGGGCTTCTTGCCTCCGGGCACGTCCGACGGCTTGCCGCCGGGGTGGTCCGACGGCTTGCCACCCGGCTGGTCCGAGGGCTTGCCGTGCCGCGGCGCCGGGAGCGCGGCGACCTTCGCGGTCGTGTCCTTCACCAGCGCATCCATGTCGGCGATCGCCTGGTCGACGATCGCCGTGAGGCCGGGATCGAGCGTCGTGCGCAGGGCCACGGTCACCCGGCCCTGCTCGCTCGGCTTCGCGCTGCCTTCGGGCTGCGCCGATCCGGACGGCTCCGGCGACTCGCTGGCCTCGGGCGACGCCGACGGGCACGGGGACGCCGATGCGGACGGCGCAGGCGACGTGCTCGGCTTCGGGCTGGCGGATCCGCTCGGCGTGTTCTGGCCGTCGCGGCCGAGCGTCAGCGCAGCCACCGCGTTGCGCGCCGTCGCGCGGATGGCTTTGAGCTGGTCGTCCGCGGTCTTGATGAGATCGCCGGCGGCCTTGTTCTCGACGCCCTTGCCGCGCAGACCCTCGAGGGCCTTCTGGTCCCGCTGGAAGGCGGCGCCGAGAAGCTTCGTCGCGGCGTTGCGCTGCGCCACCACGGCGGGCTGGCCGTGGCCGCAGTCGTTGCGGAACGTCTTGGCGGTGTCGCCGGGGTGTCCGGTGACGGTCTGGACGACGGAGCTGACGGCGTCCTGGACCTCCGGGGACGCGGCCCCGACGGTGATCGTGCTCGCGCCGAGCACGACGACGGCGGCCACGACGGCCCCCTTCGACGCGGAGAGCATGAGCATGAGCTTCGCGAGCATTCGTCCCTCCTTGGGCGGTCAAGCGGCCTAACGAGCGGCGGCCGACGGACGGTAGGGACCCGGCGGGTCCTAGGACTTTTGGACAACGCAACGGCCCGTCCCTGGGAGGACGGGCCGGTGCTCGCGATGGGGGGACGGGAAGTTGGATGTGGCTAGCTAATCGTCGTGCCCGTCGTGCTGGCCCTTCTGCTCGGTCCCGTGCTTCGGGCCTTTCGTCGCCTCGGGTTTGTGGCTCGGCTTGGGCGTCGCAGCCGGTGCGTTGTTCGCCGTGTCGAAGGCGACCTGCATCGCCGCGACGGCCTGGTCCGCGATCGACGCCGCGTCGCCGGTGAACGTCATCGGCGCGGGCTTGGTCTTCCCGTGATCGCCGTCGTTCTGTTCGTCGTGCTTCTTGTCGCCGACGAGCGAGAGCGTCGTGGCGCTGGCGCCGGTCGCCTGGTCCTCGTCGGTGTCGTTGTCGTTCTCATCGGTCTCGCTGGTCTTGTCCTCAGCGTTGGTCTTGTCCTCGGCGTCGCTCGTCTTGCATTGCGTCGCGGTCGCGTGGATCGCCTTCACCGCGGACCGCCGGATGACCTTGAGCATCACGTCGGCCGTCTCGACGTCGGCGACGCTCCGCTGGCCGCGGAGCTTCATCAGGTCGGTGTGGAAGCCGCTGAACGCGGAGTCGACCCGCTGGACCTGGAACGCGAGCGCCTTCGCCTCGTCGGAGCAGGCCGAAGATGATGGAGAAGAAGAGGGCGTGGGGCTGGCCGACGGTGACGGGCTCGGGCTGGGGCTCGCGGTCGGGCTCGCCGAGGCCGTCGGGGACGCCGATGGGCTGGCCGACGCGCTCGGGCTGGGTGAGGCCTCGGTGATCGTGACCGTGGTCACGCCGTTCGCGGCGGACACGCTCACGAGCGCACCGGTAGCCCCGAGCAGGAACACGCCGGAGATCGCTCCGGACTTCGCGTGCAGCAGTAGGGAAATGAGCTTTGCGAGCATCTCGCCTCCTTGCGCTGGCTACGAGGTGTGAACGCGCGGCGGCGGCGGACCGTTATGCGGCCCCTTCCGCGCCTGCTCACCTATCGTTCGAGCGTGCGCCGGCCGTTACGGACGCTGGTGGTCCTGGTACTTCTGGTCGCGGTCGGCTACCTCGGGATCTCGTGGAAGTACGCCGACGGCGTGACCCGGGTCACGCGCGATCCGCTCAAGAAGACCCCGGCCTACGTGCAGGCGACCTACGAGGACGTGAGCTTCCCGAGCCGCGACCCGGCGCTCACCCTGCGCGGCTGGTGGTTCCCCGCCCCGGGCATCGTCCCGGCAGTCAAGGCCGTGGTCATGGTCCACGGCAAGGACCAGAACCGCATCGACAGCTCGTTCGATCCCGGACGGATCGCCCGCGCGCTCCTGGCCGACGGCTGGTCGGTGCTGCTGTTCGAGATGCGCGGCCACGGCCAGAGCGACGGGCTGCGCTGGGGCCTCGGCCAGTACGAGCCCGCCGACATCCTCGGCGCGATCGACCTCGTCGCGCGGAAGACGGGCCTGCCGCGGAGCCGGATCGCGACGATCGGCGAGTCGATGGGCGGCGGAAGCGTGCTCATGACCGTGGGCCGGGACCCGTCGATCGGACCGGTGGTCACCGACTCGGCGTACGCGTCGGCGCCGGTCGTCGTGGACGAGATCGGGCCGCAGTACTCGGGGCTGCCGTCGTTCTTCACGCCGGGACTCGTGCTCATGGCGCGCGTGGTCTACGGGATCGACATCGGCTCCGTCGTGCCGACCGACGTGGTGCGCGCGCATCCCGAGCGCCCGTTCTTCTTCATCCAGTGCGCCGACGATCACACCGTCGCGCTGCACCACGGGCTCGACCTGGCGGCGGCGAGCGCGAACCCCGACACGCAGCTCTGGGTCGTGCGGGACTGCGGGCACGTGAAGGCGTTCATCACGCACCCGCAGGAGTGGACCGATCGCGTGCTCGCGTTCCTCGACCGGCACATCGCCGACGGCGCCGCGAGCCGCTAGAAGCGGGCCGCTGGCATCTAGTCCGACGGCACCTGGTCCGACCATGCGATACACTGTCTTACAGTGACGACGCCGTTCTCGACGCGGATGGATGACGACACGCGCGCGGAGCTGCTCGCGTACGCCGAGCGGTCCGACGTGAGCTCGTCCAGGCTCGTGAACCGGTACGTCAAGGAGGGTTTGCGCATGGATAAGCATCCGGCGGTCGCGTTCAAGACGACTCCGCGCGGGCGGAGGGCCGTGCTCGCGTCACGACCCGGCCTGCAGGTCATCGACATCATCGGCACGTGGCAGGGAGAGCGGCACGATGTCGCCGCGGCCGCCCGTTACTTCCGGATCAGCGAGGACGACGTGCAGGCTGTCCTGCGCTACTACGCCGACTACAAGAACGAGATCGACGAGGACCTCAAGATGCACCTGGCGGCGCAGGAGAACTACAAGCGCGTCCTGGACCGCCGTGAGGCACGAACCCGGCGGCGCGCCGCCAACGCTTGAGGCTCCTCCTCGACGAGCACTTCAGCGTTGCGATCGCGGAGCAGCTACGGCAGCGCGGGGTCGATGCGGTCGCGATCCAGAACGAGCGGCCTGACCTCGAGGGCCAGGATGACGACGTGGTCCTCCGTACCGCTTCACTGGAGCGTCGTGCCGTCGTCACGAACAATGTCCGCGACTTCGCTCCGCTCGTGGAGGACTTCGGCGTCCGTGGCGAGACACACTTCGGCGTGATCTTCACGGATGACGCGACGTTCCCGCGGACCCAGGCGAAGATCGGATTGATCGTCCGCGCCCTCACCGTCTTCGTTCAGGGCACACACGACGACGATCTCCGGGACACCTGCCTCTACCTTCCACGCCCATGACCAGGTACCGCCGACGGGGGCGGCCGCCTTCGCCGACGGTCCAGGAGCCGCTAGAGGCGGGCCGGCTTCGTCCAGTCCCAGAGTCTGGCCAGCTCCGGATCCGCCGGATCGAGGCGCAGCTCCTCGCTCGGGTCGTAGGTCCGCGACGCGAGATAGACCATCCGAACGGGTCCGGCCAGGACCCGGTAGCCGTGCGCGACGCCGGCCGGGATCCGTAGGACGAAGCCCTGATCCGATCGCTCACCCATCCGGAGCTCGTCCACCGCGTTGAATGTCCCCGAGGCCGGCCGGCGGTCGAGCAGCGCGACCTGGAGATCGCCTTCCGCCACCCACCACCAGTCGACCTGCGTCGGATGGAGATGCCAGGCCACGAGGCCCGCGAGCCGCACGGCCGTGGACACCTGCGCGACCCCGGGGTCGGCGAAGAATGGATCCTCGCGCAGCCGCGCGAGCTCGAGGAAGTAGCCGCGCTCGTCCGCGTGCCGGACGAGGGCCTTGGTCTCCACCCCGTCGATCCGCATCAGCGCCCTTC
>DASYXA010000056.1:0-65297 GCA_035935465.1 Candidatus Limnocylindria bacterium
CGTACGCGTCGGCCGGCGCTCCGGGCCGCCAGCACCGCCGCGGCGGCGCCCGCCACGCGAGCGGCGGGGCCGGTCCACGTTGTCCATCGCTTCGAGTCTCGCACGATGCGCGGCTTACCATTGCGCCGAGGGGGCATGTTGCAGGACAAACCGATCCACGACGTCTTCGACGAGTTCAAGCACCAGCTGCCCGACATCGACCCTGCGGAGACGCAGGAGTGGGTGGACTCCCTCGACGCCCTCGTGGACGCCGGTGGCCCCGAGCGGGCCCGGTTCGTCCTGTTCAAGCTCCTGAAGCGGGCCCGCCAGCTCCACGTCGGCATCCCGCCGCTCACCCAGACCCGCTACATCAACACGATCTCCCCGGAGCAGGAGCCGTTCTTCCCCGGCGACGAGGCGATGGAGCTGCGGATCCGGCGGCTCATCCGCTGGAACGCCGCGGCGATGGTCCTGCGGGCGAACCACGATTTCGCCGGCATCGGCGGCCACCTCGCGACCTACGCCTCGGCCGCGAGCCTGTACGAGGTCGGGTTCAACCACTTCTTCCGCGGCAAGGACGATGGCGGCGCCGGCGACCAGATCTTCTTCCAGGGGCACGCCTCGCCCGGGATCTACGCCCGCGCGTTCCTCGAGGGCCGCCTGTCCGAGGACCAGCTCGCGCACTTCCGCCGCGAGGTCGTCCCGGGTCAGGGCCTCTCGTCCTACCCCCACCCACGGCTCATGCCGGACTTCTGGGAGTTCCCGACCGTCTCGATGGGCCTCGGGCCGCTCGCCGCGATCTATCAGGCCCGGTTCAACCGCTACCTGCACAACCGCGGCATCGTCGACACGAGCCGTTCGCGGGTGTGGGCGTTCCTCGGCGACGGCGAGTGTGACGAGCCCGAGGCGCTCGGCGCGCTGCACGTCGCGGCACGCGAGGGGCTCGACAACCTGACGTTCGTCGTGAACTGCAACCTCCAGCGGCTCGACGGCCCCGTCCGCGGCAACGGGAAGATCGTGCAGGAGCTCGAGGCCGTCTTCCGGGGCTCCGGGTGGAACGTGATCAAGGTGCTCTGGGGCCGCGAGTGGGACGAGCTGCTCGCGCGCGACGTCGACGGCGTCCTGGTGAACAAGATGAACGAGTGGCTCGACGGCGACTCGCAGCGCATGACCGTCGCCGACGGCGCCTACGTGCGCGAGCACTTCTTCGGTCCGGACCCGCGCCTGCGGAAGATCGTGGAGCACCTCTCCGACGACGAGCTGCGGATGCTGCGCCGCGGCGGCCACGATTACCGCAAGCTGTACGCGGCCTATTCGGCCGCCGTCGCGCACCGCGGCGCGCCGACGGTCGTGCTCGCGCAGACGGTGAAGGGCTGGATGCTCGGCGCGAACGTCGAGGCCCGCAACATCACCCACCAGGCGAAGAAGCTCTCCGTCGAGGAGCTCCGGATCTTCCGCGACCGGCTGGAGCTTCCCATCCCGGACGATCGCCTCGAGACGGCGCCGTTCTACCACCCGGGCATGGACAGCGAGCCGATCCAGTACATGCTGGAGCGGCGGCGCGCGCTCGGCGGACCGGTGCCGAAGCGCGTCGTGCGCGCGAAGCCCGTTCCGACGCCGGACCCGAGCGTGTTCGCGGAGTTCCCGAAGGGGAGCGGCACCGCGGCTGCGTCGACGACGATGGCGTTCACCCGGCTGCTGCGGAACCTGCTGCGCGACAAGAGCATCGGCAAGCGGATCGTCCCGATCATCCCCGACGAGGCCCGCACCTTCGGCATGGACCCGCTGTTCAAGGAGGTGGGGATCTACGCGCCGCTCGGCCAGCAGTACGAGCCGGTCGACGCGGAGACGCTGCTCCCCTACCGCGAGGCCACGGACGGCCAGGTCCTCGAGGAAGGCATCACCGAGGCGGGGTCGATGGCCTCGTTCACCGCGGCCGGCACGGCGTTCGCGACGCACGGCGAGCACATGATCCCGTTCTACGTCTTCTACTCGATGTTCGGCCTGCAACGGACCGGCGACCAGATGTGGGCGTTCGGCGACACGCGCGGCCGCGGCTTCCTGCTCGGCGCGACCGCCGGCCGGACGACGCTGAACGGCGAGGGCTTGCAGCACGAGGACGGCCACAGCCACATCCTCGCGACCGTCATCCCGAACATCCGGGCCTACGACCCGGCGTTCGCGTACGAGACGTCGGTGATCATCGAGGACGGGCTCAAGCGGATGCTCGCCGACGGCGAGGACGTCTTCTACTACCTGACGCTGTACAACGAGAACTACCCCATGCCGCCGATGCCCGACGGCGCGCGCGAGGGCATCCTCCGCGGGATCTACAAGTACAAGGCCGGGCACGGCGGCAGCCGGCGCCGGGTCGCGCTGCTCGGGTCGGGCTCGATCATGCAGCAGGTCCTGAGGGCCCAGGAGCTCCTCGCGGACACCTACGACGTCTCAGCGGACGTCTGGAGCGTCACCTCGTACCAGCTCCTCCGGAACGAGGCCCTCGAGGCCGAACGCTGGAACCGCCTCCATCCCGAGGCCGAGCCGCGGGTCCCCTACGTCACCCAGGTGCTGCACGGGGCCGGGCCGGTCATCGCGGCGACCGACTTCCTGAAGTCCCTCCCGGACCAGATCGGCCGCTGGAGCCCCCAGCCGTTCATCCCCCTGGGGACCGACGGATTCGGGCGGTCGGACACCCGCGAGGCCCTGCGCCGGTTCTTCGAGGTGGATCCCGAGAGCATCGCGGTGGCGTCGCTCCACGGCCTGACCCAGTACGAGCAGTACGCCCCGGCCGACGTGGCCAAGGCGATCACCGACCTCGGCCTGGACCCCGAGAAGCCCGAGCCGCGCACCAGCTGACCCGCGGCTTTCGTTCAGCGAAAGCGGCGTTGCGCGGGTCGGCAGGCGGCGCATAATCGCGGCCAACCGCAACGGGAGGGACTTGATCGTGGACGATATGGCGTTCCGTGGCCTCAGCCGGCGACAGCTTCTGAAAGGCGCCGCCGCAGCGGCGGCGGTACCGATCGCGGCGGCCTGCGTCGGCAACAGCACCAGTCCGAGCACGTCCGCACCGGCGGCAGCGACCAGCCCCGGCGCGGTGGCGGCCACCGCGACGGCGAAGAAGCTCAGCGGCAACCTGAGCATCGTGCAGTGGAGCCACTTCGTTCCGGCATACGACACGTTCTTCGACGCGTGGGCCAAGGACTGGGGCACGAAGAACGGCGTGAACGTCAGCGTCGACCACATCGCGATCGCCGACCTGCCCGCGCGCGCGGCGGCCGAGGCCGCGGCCAAGTCCGGCCATGACATCTTCGGTCACTTCGCCCAGGGGCTGCCGGCGCTCTACGAGAACAGCCTCGTCGACATCACCGACATCTGCGACGCCGTCGGCAAGAAGTACGGCGGCTGGCTGCCATCCGGGGTCTCGATCGGGAAGGTCGGCGCGCAATGGCGCGGACTGCCCGACTTCGTCGTGCCGTTCCCGAGCCTCTGGCGGAAGGATGTCTTCGCCCAGGCGGGGTACACGAAGGACAACCTCGAGACCTGGCAGGATCTCCTCGACTACGCACCGAAGCTGAAGGCCCTCGGTCACCCGGTGGGCACGGCGGTCTCGCAGACCTCGGACGCCGAGCACACCTGGCGATCGCTGATGTGGTCGTACGGCGCCGCGGAGTTCTCGACGGACGGCAAGTCCGTCGCGATCGACAGCCCGGAAACGCGGACGGTGCTCCAGTTCGGGAAGGACCTGTACCAGCACATGGAGCCCGCGGTGCTGTCGTGGGGCGACGTCGACAACAACACGTATCTGCAGTCCGGGAAGGCGTCCTGGATCTACAACCCGATCAGCGCCTACCGCACGATCGAAAAGCAGAATCCGGACCTCATCAAGAACATCTACGTGTCGCTTCCGATGAAGGGACCGAAGGCCCAGATCTGCTCGATCCAGTTCACGGTCTACGGCGTCTGGAACTTCTCCAAGAACATCGACGCCGCGCGCCAGTTCCTGATCGACTACAGCGACAACTGGGAGGCCGAGTTCAAGGCCAGCGAGGGCTACGACAACCCGTTCCTGAAGGACCACGCCAAGAAGCCCATGCCGGTCCTGGGCTCGGACCCGAAGCTCGCGTCACTCCAGGACATCCCGACGGTCGTGCAGGCCATCGGGTACCCCGGCCCCGCGACGAAGGCGGCCTTCGACTCCCTGAACACGCACATCGTGACCGACATGTTCGCCAACTACATCACCGGCAAGAAGTCGATCGGCGACAGCATCGCCGATGCGTCCAAGCGGCTCACGGACTCGCTGGCGAAGTTCAAGTAGCGAACGACCGCGTCGATCAAAAGAGCCGGGGCTACCGCCCCGGCTCTTTTCGTTTCCCGCGGGACCGGATCACTTCAGCGCGCCGCCGGTGATCCCGCGCACGAAGGTGTCCATGAAGAAGTTGTAGAGGATGGCCGTCGGCACCGAGATGATGAGCGCCCCGGCCATCAGCGAGCCCCAGAAGAAGACGTCGCCGCGCACCAGATCGGTGACGACCCCGAGCGTGACGGTCTTCTCCGAGGATGACGAGACGAAGGTGAGCGCGTAGACGAACTCCTGCATCGCGAGGGTGAACGCGAAGATCACGATCGTGAGGACCCCGGGCACGCTGATCGGCAGCACGATCCGGAACATCGCGCCGAGCCGGCTGCAGCCGTCGACGCGCGCGGCCTCGGTGATCTCCCGCGGCACGTTCTTGAAGAAGCCCATCAGCAGCCAGGTGCAGAACGGGATGGTGAAGGTCGGGTAGACCAGCGCGAGCGCCCAGCGGGTGTTGCTCAGGCCGAGCCCGACGACGAGCTGGGACAGCGGCAGGAACAGCAGGGTCGGCGGCACGAGGTACGTGAGGAAGATGCCGATGCCCAGGGCGCCCGAGCCGGGGAACTTCGACCGGGCCAGCGCGTAGGCCGCGGGCACGCAGACGACGACCGTGACGACGACCACCACGCCGCCGACCTCGACGGTGTTGACGAGCCAGGTCAGGTACCGCGTCTCCTGGAACAGGTAGCGGACCTGCTCCAACGTCGGCGCGAGGTTGAAGAACAGCGGGTTGTTCGCCAGGTTGTAGAGGTCGTTGACCTGCTTGAAGGTCGTGATGAACATCCAGTAGACCGGGAACACCGCGAACAGCAGGAACAGGCCGAGGGCCAGCCAGAACAGCACCTGACCGCGGAGCCGGCGCAGCCTGAATCCGCGCGAGTGCACCGTGCGCGGACGGGTGGCCGCGGCGGACATCATCAGTCCAGGCTCCTCGCCTTGAGGTTGCGCAGCAGGAAGAGCGCTCCGATCAGCATCACCGGGAAGAGGAACAGCGAGATCGTCGCCCCGCGGCCGAGGCCACCCGACAGCACGCCGGTCACGAACGCGTATGAGGCGATCACGTGCGTCGAGTTGACCGGATTGCCCTTCGTGAGCAGCCAGACGACCGTCATGTCCGTGAACGTGAAGACGAGCGAGAACAACAGCGCGATGTAGAGGATCGGCGCGATGATCGGGACCATGATCTTGCGCCAGCGGATCCACCAGCCGGCGCCGTCCAGGCTCGCGGCCTCGACGATCTCCTGGGGCACCGAGCTGATGCCCGCGGTCAGCACGATCGCGCTGAACGGCAGATTCCGCCAGACGTTCACCACGATGATCGAGATCATCGCGTAGCCCTCCTCACCCAGCCAGTTGGGGCCGGCGCTGGGATCGGGGAAGAAGCCGAGATTCGAGGCGATGTGGTTGATGACGCTGTACGTCGGGTTGAGCATCCAGGTCCAGGCCATCGCGCCGACCGCGACCGGGATCGTGAACGGCAGCATGATGAGCGCGCGCGCGATACGCCGCCCGCGGAACTGCCGGAGCAGCAGGAACGCGAGTCCGGTCCCGAGGACCATCTGGAGCACCTGGGACGAGATCGTGAACACGAACGTGTTGAGCAGCGCTCGGCGGAAGATGTCGTCATTGAGGACGAATTCGAGGTTCCGAAGGCCCGTGAACGGGCCAATCGGCTGGCTCACGGTCGCGTCGCTGACCGTGAACCAGAGGGCGATGGCGAACGGGTAGCCGACGAGCAGGACGATGTAGAGGACCGCGGGCGCCACGAGGACGTAGCCGAAGACCTTCTCGCTGTCGAGGAGGTGGCCGAACGTCCGACCGACCACGCCGCGCCGGTACGCCGCGCTGCGTACGATGCCGGCCATCAGCGGACAAGATACCGCCAACCGCACCGGCCAGCCGTCCGGCGCGGGTGGGCCTCCGGCGGTCCGAGCGGCACCGGTGAGTCTCAGCCGGCGCGGACTGCTGCGCCGGCTCGCCGCCGCGGCGACCCTGCCGATCGCGGCCGCATGCGTCGCGGAGATTCCCCGGCCGACCGGATCGCCCGGCGCGACGGTCAGCCAGCCCGGGCCCACGACCCGGTTCGGCGGCCGGCTCACCGTCCTCCAGGGCAGCCACCCCGTACCGGCGTTCGATCGATACGTCGATGCGTGGGCCGCGCGGTGGGCCGCGACCAACGGTCTTGCCGTCCGGATCGACCGGATCCCGCCCGCGGATCTGCGCGCTCGCGTCGCGTTCGAGGCGACGACGCGATCCGGGCACGACCTCGTCGCGTGCTACTCGAGCGGTCTGGCCGCGCTCCATCGGCCGAGCCTGGTCGACCTCAGCGACCTGTGCGACCGCGCGGCGGCGCGCTACGGCGGCTGGCTGCCGGCGGGCGAAGCGATCGGGACGGTCGGCCAGCGCTGGTACGCCTATCCCGACTTCGCCGTGCCGTTCCTCAACGCCTGGCGGACCGACCGCTGGCGGGCGGTGGGCTTCGCCGGCGACCATCTCGAGAGCTGGGACGAGCTCATCCGCAACGCCGCGGCACTGCGGGCATCCGGCCATCCGGCGGGCGCCGCGATGTCGCGAGCCGCCGACGCCGAACACACCTGGCGGGCGCTGCTGTGGTCGTACGGCGCGGCCGAATTCACGGCGGACGGCAAGGCGGTGGCCATCGACAGCCCGGAGACCCGCGACGCGCTCGGGCTCGCGAAGGTGCTCTTCGCGAACGAGGACCCGGAGGTCGTGACCTGGCGGGACCTCGACAACGACGCGTACCTCCGATCCGGGAAGGGCTCGTGGATCTGCGACCCGATCGACGCGTTCCGGGCGATCGGGGCCGCCGACCCCGGGCTCGCCGCCAGGATCGCGCTCGATGGCCCCCTCGCGGGTCCGGCGGGGCGGATCGGCTCGATGGCGTTCACGGCATACGGCATCTGGGCCTTCTCGCCGAACATCGCGGCGGCGCGGCAGTTCCTCCTGGACTACAGCGACGATTGGCCCAACCAGATGACCGCGAGCCAGGGCTTCAATCAACCGTTCCTGGTGGGCCACGCCCGGCACCCGATGCCGGTCTTCGGCGCCGACAGCAGGCTCGCGCACCTCCAGGATGTCGGCCCGTTGCTCCGGCCGGTCGGATACCCCGGGCCTCCGACGCTCGCGGCCTACGACGCGCTCGAGTCACACGTGATCGCCGACCTGTTCACCGACCATTGCACCGGCCGTCGCACGATGGACGACGCGATCGCGGACGCGAGCAGGCGGCTCAGGGACTCGCTGGCGCGGTTCCCGGCCTGACGCCGGGCCCGCTCAGGCGCGCGTGAGCGGCCGGTAGCGGATGCGGTGGGGGCGATCGGCCTCGGCCCCCAGCTCCTTGTGCCGGAACGCCTCGTACTCGGCGTAGTTGCCGTCGAACCAGCGGACCTTCGAGTCGCCCTCGAACGCGAGCATGTGCGTCGCGATCCGGTCCAGGAACCAGCGGTCGTGGCTGATCACGACCGCGCAACCGGCGAAATCGAGGAGCGCCTCTTCCAAGGCGCGCAACGTGTCCACGTCGAGGTCGTTGGTCGGCTCGTCCAGGAGCAGGAGGTTGCCGCCCCGCTGGAGCAGCTTCGCCAGGTGGACGCGGTTCCGCTCACCGCCGGAGAGATCCCCGACACGCTTCTGCTGGTCGGCCCCCCGGAAATTGAACGACGCGACGTAGCTCCGCGCGTTCCGCGGCCGGCCGCCGACCATGATCGTGTCCTCGCCGCCGGCGATCTCCGTCCACACGGTCTTCGCGGGATCGAGCGCGTCGCGGGATTGCGAGACATAGGCCGCCTGGACCTGGTCGCCGATCCGCAGGCTGCCGCCATCGGGCGTCTCCTCGCCGGTGATCAGCCGGAACAGGGTGGTCTTCCCCGCCCCGTTCGGACCGATCACGCCGACGATGCCGCCGCGCGGAAGGTCGAACGTGAGCTCGTCGAACAGGAGCTTGTCCCCATACGCCTTGCGCAGGCCGTCGGCCTTCACGACGATGTCGCCGAGGCGCGGCCCGGGCGGGATGCTGATCTCGAGGTCGCGCTCGCGCTCATCCGGGTTCTCGGCGAGGAGCTTCTCGTACGACGCGATGCGGGCCTTGCTCTTGGCATGACGCGCCCGCGGCGAGAGCGCGACCCACTCGGCTTCGCGCGCCAGCGTCCGCTGCCGGGCGCTCTCCTGCTTCTCCTCGTCGGCCAGCCGCTTCCGCTTCTGCCCGAGCCAGGAGCTGTAGTTGCCTTCCCACGGGATGCCCTGGCCGCGGTCGAGCTCGAGGATCCAGCCCGCCACGTTGTCCAGGAAGTACCGGTCGTGGGTGACCGCGACGACCGTGCCCGGGTAGTCCTTGAGGAACCGCTCGAGCCAGGCGACCGACTCCGCGTCCAGGTGATTCGTCGGCTCGTCGAGCAGGAGCAGGTCGGGCTTCTGGAGGAGCAGCCGGCAGAGCGCGACGCGGCGGCGCTCGCCGCCGGACAGGGTGGTCACGTCCTGATCGCCGGGCGGCAGCCGCAGGGAGTCCATCGCGAAGTCGATCGTCGAGTCGAGGTCCCAGAGGCCCTTCGCCTCGATCTCATCCTGGGTCTTCTGAAAGTCGTCGGAGAGCTTCTCCATCTCGGCGGCGCTCTGCTCCTGGGCGAACGTCGCCGAGAGGTCGCTGAACCGCTGGAGGATCGCCCGCTCCTTCGCGACGCCCTCTTCCACATTCCCGCGGACGTCCTTGGACGGGTCCAGCTGCGGCTCCTGCGGGAGGAATCCGACGGTGTGCCCCTCGGTCAGCCGGGCGTCGCCCAGGTACTCCGCGTCGACGCCGGCCATGATCCGCAGGAGCGTGCTCTTGCCGGCGCCGTTGGCGCCGAGCACCCCGATCTTGGCGCCCGGATAGAACGCGAGGTAGATCCCCTTGAGGATCTCCCGCTGGGTCCCGGGCGCGATCTTCTTGAGGTCGCGCATGGTGAAGATGAATTGGGGCGGCATGTGAGCCTCAACCGTAATTGATTAGGCTTCGGCCGAGTTCGCCCCCACGGAGGACCGCGTGAACGACTTCCGGCTCGCGAAGGACGTGCGCCCGACGCGCTACGCGCTGCAGTTCGACCTGGACCTCGAGCGCTGGACCTCGACGGCCACGGGCACGATCGGACTGACGCTCGCGCGGCCGGCACGCCAGATCACCCTCCACAGCGTCGACCTCGCCATCAGGACCGGCGGCGACGTCGCGAGCGTGACCTATGACGACGAGTCGCAGACCGCGACGCTGACGCTCGCGACGGAGCTCCCAGCCGGCGAGCGCGAGCTGCGGCTCGAGTGGACCGGCGAGATCGCGGAGAAGCTGCGGGGCCTCTACCGCTCGACGCGGCCCGGTGAACGCTATGCGGTGACCCAATTCGAGGCCGCGGACGCCCGGCGGGCGTTCCCGTGCTTCGACGAGCCCGAGTTCAAGGCGCGCTTCACGGTCCAGCTGATCCACGACGCCGGGCTCGCGGCGATCTCCAACATGCCGATCGACCGTACCGAGCAGCTCCCGAACGGCCGGCAGCGGACCGCATTCCGCGAGACGCCGGTGATCTCGTCGTACCTGCTCGCCTTCACGGTCGGCCCGTACGACGCGACACCGATGCTCAGGTCGAAGACCGGCGTCGAGTGCCGGGTGTGGCTGCCGAAGGGGACCGCGGAGCAGGCGATCTTCGCGCGCGATTCGCACGCGCGGGCCATCGAGTGGCTCGAGGCGTACACGAACATCCCCTACCCGTTCGCCCCGAAGGTCGACGCCATCGGCATCCCGGACTTCGAGGCGGGCGCGATGGAGAACCCGGGCGCGATCACCTACCGGACGACGCTGCTGGCGGCGGATCGGAAGACCGCGTCGACCGCGACGTTCAAGGCGGTGTTCAGCGTCGCGGCCCACGAGCTGACCCACATGTGGTGGGGCGACCTCGTGACGATGGCCTGGTGGAACGACCTCTGGCTCAACGAATCGTTCGCCAGCTTCGTCGGCGAGACATGCACGGCCGCCCTGAATCCCGACTGGCGCTTCGCGCGCGACATCGTGGCGCAGAACACGCCGGCGTTCAACCTGGACTCGCTCCTGTCGACGCACCCGATCTCGATGGCGGCGACGAACGTCGACGAGGCGAACGAGCGCTTCGACGCGGTCACGTACCTCAAGGGGCAGGGCGTGCTCCGGATGATCGAGCACTACCTCGGCGCGGACGACTTCCGCTCCGGCGTGCGGGTCTACCTCGACCGGCACAAGTGGGCGAACGCGACGGCCGGCGACTTCTGGCGGGCGCTCGACCAGGCCTCGGGGCGCGATGTGACGGGCCTCGCGACCGCGTGGATCACCGAGCCGGGACATCCGCTCGTGACCTGCGGCGTGCGCGAGACGCCCGCCGGGCTCACGGTGGACCTCGCGCAGGCGCGCTTCTTCGCCGACCCATCCGTGCCGCCGACCGCGCAGGTCTGGCCGGTGCCGCTCGTGTTCCGCTACGGGACGCGCGACGGGACCGTGGAGGAGCTCCGCCACCTGTTCGAGACGGCGTCGGGCTCGGTCGACCTGCCCGGCGCCACCTGGTACTTCCCGAACGGCGGGGGTGTCGGCTTCTACCGGTACGCGCTCGACGATCGCTCGATCGCGCTCCTCGCGAAGGAGATCACGAAGCTCGCGCCCGAGGAGCGCCTCTCGCTCCTCGACGGCCAGTGGGCCCTCGCCCGCGCGAACAAGGCGACCTTGGGCCAGGTGATGGACCTTGTCGCCGCCCTGAAGGGCGAGGACGACCTCTACGTGCTGCGCAGCCTGGCCGAGATCCTCGCGTGGCTCGACCACAACGTCGTCACGGGCGCGGCCGCGCGTCCGTTCCGCGAGGTGGTGGACGCGACCTTCCGCCCGCAGCTCGAGACGCTGGGCTGGGAGAACCGCGAGGACGACACGCCCGACGAGCGCGAGAAGCGGCAGCTCGTCATCGGCGCGCTCGGCCATGCGGCCGCGGCGGCCGACGTGCGAGCCGAGGCGACCCGGCGGATCACCGCGCACCTCGACGGGGTCACCCGCCTCCAGCCCGATGTGGCCGGGCCGATCGCGTCCGTCGCGGCGATCCTCGGGGACACCGCGCTCTTCGAGCGGTACGTCGCACGGATGAAGGAAGCGCAGAAGAGCGACGCGCAGGAGGAGCACCGCTTCCGGATGGCGCTCACGGACTTCCGCGATCCGGCCATCGTCACGCGCTTCGCCGGCTCGATCTTCACGGACCTCATCCGCGATCAGGACCGCTCCATCCTCCTGCTTCGGATGCACGGGCTCGCCCACGCGCGAGAGGCCGCGTTCCGCGCGCTGCGATCGGCCTGGGACGAGTACGTCGCGAAGATGGACCCGAGCGGCAAGCAGCGGTGCGCGAACGCACTCGGTCTGCTGACACCGAGGACGCTCGTCGATGCGGCGATGGCGTTCCTGAAGGCGAAGCAGACGCCCGACATCAAAGAGACGGTCGCGCAGTCCATCGAGCGCATGCGGATCGGCTCGGCCAACGCGGCGCGGATGGCCGGGGAGCTTGACGACGCGCTCGGGAGGGTCGCACAGCCCGCCCGGTGACCAGCCTCTGGCTCGACGGCACGCCGGTCACGCCGCGCGCCCCGCTGGACGCCGATCGCGCGGTCGATGCCGCGATCGTCGGCGGCGGCATCGCCGGCGTCGCCACCGCGTACGCGCTCGCGCGGGACGGCGCGACCGTCGCGGTCCTCGAGCGCGGCGAGCTCGCGGAGGGCGCGAGCGGTCGCAACGCCGGGTTCGTGCTCGGCGGCGTTGCCGAGAACTACGTCGCGGCGTGCCGCGCGTTCGGCGCGGAGCGGGCGACGCGGGTCTTCCGGTTCACATTCGCGAACCGGGTGCTCCTGCGCTCCGCGATCCGGACGAGCGCGATCGAATGCGACGTCGCGTGGAACGGATCCGATCAGGTCGCGGGCGACGACGACGAGTGGCGCGAGATCGCCGAGAGCGCCCGCCAGCTCGCCGCGCACGGCGTGCGGGTACGCCTCGACGCGGCGGAGCGCACGGCCGTGTACGACGAGGACGGGGAGCTCCACCCGGTCCGCTTCGTCCGCGGTCTCGCCGACGCGGCCGAGCGCCTCGGCGCTCGCATCCATCCGCGGACGGCCGTGGTGTCCTGCACGGCCGCGGCGGTGCGGACCGAGCGGGCGACCGTCCGGGCCGGCGCCGTCGTGCTCTGCACGAACGCGTACACGCGCCATCTGGCGCCGACGCGCGTCCGACCCGTGCGCGGACAGATCTGCGCGACCGCGCCCCTCGAGCGCCGGGTGTTCCCGCGTCCGGCCTACGCGCATCGCGGCTACCGCTACTGGCGCCAGCTCCCCGCGGGGAACGTGCTCGTCGGTGGCTGGCGCGACACGGCGGTCGACGCGGAGATCGGCGAAGACGACGGCACGAGCGAGCGCATCCAGACGCAGCTCGAGGCATTCCTGCGCCGGCGCGGCGTCGACGCGCCGGTCACGCACCGCTGGGGAGGCACGATGGGCTTCTCACACGATGGGCTGCCGTACATCGGCAAGGCCACGGACGGGATCTACCGCTGCGGCGGGTTCACCGGGCACGGACAGGGGTACGCCATGGCGGCGGGCGAGCTCATTGCGGCGCTCGTGCGCACGGGGTCGCACCCCGACGCCGATCTGTTCGATCCGGACCGGCCCTGAGGACTACCCGCCGATGAACGACATCTCGATCTTGCGGAGGCCGGCGGTCTCGCCCGAGCGCTGCTCGGAGTAGCGATCCGCGCGCTCGACCCAGGTCGCTTCGATGGCCGCGCGGATGTCGTCGTCGGACGCGCCGCCGCGGACCAGGCCGCGGAGGTCGCGCCCGGTCGTCGCGAAGAGGCAGGTGTACAGGCCGCCATCGGCCGAAAGCCGGGCGCGCGTGCAGTCGGCGCAGAACGGCTGGGTGACCGAGGCGATGACGCCGACCTCACCCGACCCGTCGGCGTAGCGCCAGCGCTCGGCGACCTCGCCCGGGTAGTTCGCTTCAGCCGGAAGGAGCGGGAGCTCGGCATCGATCGTGCGCACGATCTCCCGCGCCGATACGACATCCTCGAGCCGCCAGCCGTTCGTGTGGCCGACGTCCATGTACTCGATGAACCGGAGGATGTGGCCCCGCTCGCGGAAATAGCGGGCCATCGGGAGGATGCTCCCCTCGTTCAGCCCGCGGCGGACGACCATGTTGATCTTCACCGGCTCGAGGCCCGCGGCCACGGCCGCGTCGATCCCCTCGAGGACGCGCGCGACCGGGAACTCGACGTCGTTCATGCACTTGAAGACGGCGTCGTCGAGCGAGTCCAGGCTCACGGTGACGCGCTTCAGGCCTGCGGCCGCGAGCGCCGTCGCCTGCTCGGCCAGCAGGGAGCCGTTCGTCGTGAGCGTGAGGTCGACGTCCGGGATCTCCGCCAGCATGCGGATGAGCCCGTCGAGCCCGCGGCGCATGAGCGGCTCCCCGCCGGTGAGCCGGATCTTCCTCGTCCCGAGGCCCGCGAAGACCGCCGCGAGGCGCGCGAGCTCCTCGAACGTCAGGAGCTGGTCCTTCGGCAGGAACCGGTAGCCCTTGCCGTAGATCTCCTTGGGCATGCAGTACACGCAGCGGAAGTTGCACCGGTCGGTGACCGAGATCCGGAGGTCGTGGAGCGGCCGGGCGAGCGTGTCGAGGAGCGGCATCCGGGAAAAGTATGAGGCCGGTGGGCCGGGCCGACCGGGATCGAGCGTGACGGGGGGACCACCGCGTGGTGGTCCCCCCGTCGTCGCGATGCGCGATCGGGCTACGGCGTCAGCTTGCTGATCCGCGTCGACCAGTTGCCGAGCGCGGTACGCGGTCCGGCCGCCCCGGCCGACGGGGCGCAGGTGCCGAGCTTGTTGTCGCCGCTGGCGGCGCCGAAGAACCGGCCGCCCCAGGTGGCGTAGTCGCAGGAGCCCGCGATGTACTCGCTCGCGATCCAGATCGAGCTCCCGTCGACGGCGGCTGCGCCGTAGTCACCCCACCGCGTGCGCGGCGGGTTGCCGACGAACGACTTGTAGCTCGTGAATCCATCGCTGGTCGTGGCTCCGGAGGCGATCACATGAACGTCGCCGGCGCCTGTCCGCGCGTCGATCGCGGCGTACGCCGCGCTCGGATAGCTGGTGTCACCCACGAGCGTGAGGGCCATCACTCCCTTTCCGCTCGCGGTCACGCCGATCGCCGGATAGATCAGGTCGGTGTGGTCCATGCCGAGGATGCCTTGGAGCGCGATCCGCGGGGCGAGCGGTCCAGCGGAGCTGCGGTCGTCTTCGCGCCCGCCCCGCTGGTCGCCCTTGGGATCCACGACGTACCACGCGACGCCGGCGCGGTTGCCATCGGCGACCGTGACGGCGGTGTCCAGGGAGCCCCAGAGCTTCCCGTTCGCGTAGCTGACCTGCTGCATGCGGGTGTCGTTCGAGTCGAGCTTGGCGATGACCTCGTTGTGCGCGGGCTCCGCTCCGAAGAGCAGCCGCCAGCAGCCGGTGCCGGCGATCGTCGGGGTGGTCGTGTCGTTGATGCAGCGGCCCAGGGGGGTCTGCGTCGTGGGGGCCGTGCCGGAACCGGGCTGCCGGGCCTTGGGCGCGATGGCGTACCGGCTCACCGGCAGGAGCTGGTTGGCGAGCGCGAGGTTCGGCGTCGGGCCGTTGAGCGACCGCGTGTTCGTCAAGGCCCAGACGACGATCTGGTTCCCGACGTACGTGCCGCCGAAGCCGGCGACCGGGTGCGTCGCCTCGTCGGCGGCATTCGAGCTGAGGAAGTATTCGGTCCCGTTGTCGTTGCGGTCGAACGACCCCGCCCCCGGCGACTGCGCCGGCCAGACCGTGAAGCCGGGCTGGGTCGAGCCCGCGTCGCTCGGCGCCCGGACCGCGCCGAAGGTGTCGATGTGCTGCATCGTGATGGTCGCGTCGCCCGCGGCGAGCTGCGCCTTGGACAGCGCGTAGATCTGGGCGCCGTTGAATCCGAAGCCGTTCCAGGGATACGCGTTCGTGGTCAGGTAGATGCCGTATGCGTCGGCGCCGATGTGCGGATAGTCACCGAGGCACGGGCATGCGTTCGCGGGATCGGGGTTCGTGCCGTCATTCGTCACGTCGATGCGGTAGATGTTCCAGAGGCCCGTCGGGTCCGGCGTCTTGCTGACCGCGAGGTCCAGGTGGTTGACCGTGGTGAACCCGCCGGTGGCCGGATCCGTCTCGAGGGTCAGCACGACGAGGAAGAACCGCCGCGTCGCGGCGTCGTAGAGGCACGTCGGGTCGGTCACGAACTGACCGCGCAGCCCGGTGGTGCGGTCGATCGCCGCCGGATAGCCGTAGAACGAGTTGAGGTCGACGGCGTGGTTCACGTCGGTCGGGTGCCCGGACACGACGTTCCCGCTCGTATTGTCCGGCAGCACCGAGACCCCGGACTGGTCGAAGATGTTCAGGACGTCGTTCACGGCCGCGACGACGTGGCCGTTCCCGACGCAGAGGGCCTGATCCGGCGGCTCCACCGTGAACTGGTTCCCGCGGCGGGCGTAGCGCTGCTGGAACAGGTCGAGGCCGTCGAAGCTGGTCCGCACCTGTGGGTTGGACTTCGCCCCCTTGGCGTGGGTCGTGTTGCCGTTGTCGGACTCCTGGCCCGAATTCGTGACCTTGCGCGAGAACGACGGGTTGATCACACCGGTGAACTCCGGGGCGGCTCCCGCGTTCTCGATCGCCGGATACTCGGGCCCCAGGCCGTCGCCGGCCGGCGCCGGGCCGGTCAGCGGGGACCCGGTCCCCGCGAGCGCGACCTGGCGCGCGCCGCCCGGGTCCGCGGCGGCGGGGGCTGCGCCGAGACCGACGATGAGCGAGGCAAGCAACGCGACGGCGGTGAGATGCGCGGTGAATCGTTTCACGGTCGTTCCCTCCCAGTGGGTCCTGCGGGACGCCCGAACGGACGAGACCGCTGACCGACGGGGGGCAGCATAGGGATGGCTCGCCCGAGCGGCTAGGAGTCAGCCGGCCAGGCGCGCCGTGACGGCCCGCTTCACCAATTCTGGACTCGGGAACCCACCGTCACGGGCCATGGAGTGGACGACCTCGTCCCCGACGCGCACGTCGAAGGTGCCGTCGACGAACGGGACGAGCTCGATCGCCGAGAGCTTCTCGCGGAACTCGATCATCAGCGCGCGCGCGAGATCGGCGGCGGCGTCCTCGTAGCCGCACTCCGCGCAATACGTGATCCGGACCCGGACCGCGGTCACGCCGCGGCGGGCGAGCGCTCGGCGATCTCGCGCAGCGCCCGCACCACTTCACGGTTCGCCCAGGCGACGTCCGCGTCGCGCCGCCGCGTGATCTCCGCGGTGAGCTGCGCGCGGACGTCCTCGGGGAGCGCGTCCAGCGACGAGCCGTACGCCCCGAACTCGGGGTGCTCGGCGTGGATCTGCTTGCGCTGCTCGGCGCGGCGCTCGGTGACGCTCGCTGGGCGCTCGATGAACACGCCGAGCTCGTTGAACCGATCGTCGAAGAACGCGAACACCGGGATGGACTCGTACTTCCCCTGGTTCAGGTAGCGCCGCATGAGGTCGGTGTTCTGGTCGCGCAGGAAGATGCGCAGGTCCAGGGACCCGCTCTCGCGCGCGAGCTTCCCGATGACCGGAAGGTTGGCGATGACGTCGCCGCACCAGTCCTCGGCGAGGGCGAGCACGTGGATCGGGCCCTTCAGCGCGCGGAAGGCCTCGAGGTCCTCGCGGTCGATCTCGACCCGGGCTTCGTTCGCCTCGACCCGGTCGCGGTTCCGGGTCATCTGCTCTTTGTACTGGTCGTAGGTCAGGCCGGTCGCGAAACGCGTGCGGTCGATGGTCGTCATGTCGCCCTCCTAGACCATTGAACACGCGTGGCACGCCCGGTGCTTCCCGTCCAGCCACGGCCCGCTCGCCAGCCGACCCGATCGGTGACACGAAGGCCGCCGGCCCGCGCTACGTCGCGGTCCCGCGGTCATCGTCGCGTTCCTCGACGGCTCGCTGCCCGGGGCCATGCGCCGGCGCCGGCCGGGTCGGCCTCGCGCCGGATGAGCAGCGCGTCCTTGGCATGCTCCGCCCGCGCACCGAGCGCCGTGCGCGCCGGGCGGCTTAGCGCTCGACCGCGGCGATCGCATCCGGCAGGTCGGCGATCCGCGCGATCTGGAGGTCCGGCCCGGGGTCGCCGGGCTCGACGCGCTCCCCTGCGTACCGGCCCTGGAGCACGTGCACGGTGAACGCGCCGGGCAGCTGCCGCTCGATCCGCCCGAGGATCCGGGCCTTGTCGTCGACGAAGACCGGACGCCCGCCGGAGAACCGGCCCAGCGCCTCGGCGAGCCGCTGCTCCTTGTGCACGTAGATCAGCACGTTGCCCCGCACCGCCGCGGCGAGCCCCGCGCGCTCGATCTTGCGCGGCTGGAACACGGGATCGCCGTCGCTCAGGATCACGGGCGTCCACTGGCCCCAGAGCCGCTCGATCATGTCGAGAGCCTCGGGGTAGAGGAAGTCCCGGTACGGGAGCGTGTCGATGATCCGGGCGACGGCCACCGCGTCCGACGGCCGGTCGGCTCCGAGCCGCGCAACCGTCTCCGGGAGATCGACGTAGTCCTCCGCCGCGCGCACGATCTCGTAGAGGTCCCAGAACCGTCGCGCTGCCTCGGGCGGGATGGCCGCCGCGATCCGCGACTCGAGAGCGGCCTTGGCCGCGTCGTTGTCGAGCAGCGTGTTGTCGACGTCGAGGAACACCGGCCGGGTCACCGCGAGAGTATCGAGCGCGACAGACGTGCGTGGGTCGCTCCGTACACTCGCGAACGTGCCCGCCGAGACCGCGTTCGCGCGTACGCCGCTGCGCGGCGCCGGCTTGACCTTCCGCCCGGCGACGCTCGACGACATTCCATGGACCGCGGCGTTCCAGACGGCGCGCGAGCCGAGCGAGCCCGCGAACGAGGCCCAGCTGCGCCACCGGTGGCGGTCGGCGGATCCCGAGCGCGTCGATGACCGCTGGATCGTCGAGGAGGCCGGCGCGCCGGTCGGCTACGCGTACTTCGGGCATCCGGCCTGGGAGAAGGCGCCGATGCGCGCGGCGCGGGTGCTCGCCTGGTTCGCGGACGGTCCGGCACGGCCCGAGCGCATGGGGCGCGCGTTCGACGCGCTCGAGCCCTACGCCGTCTCCGATGGGACCGCGATCTTCATGGCGGGCACGCGCGAAGACCTCGACGACGAGTACCGGGCCCTCGTCGCGCGCGGCTACACGGAGGAGCGGCGGAGCAAGAGCTGGGAGCTCGATCTCCCCGCACGCCGCGACGCGATCGCGGCCATGACGGCGGCCTCACGGCAGCGCATGCGCGACGAAGCGATCGAGATCACGACGATCGACCAGATCAGCGATCCGGACAAGTGGCGGAAGCTGCATGCACTGTGCGAGGCATCGATCCAGGACATCCCGACCACGGTGCCGCACCCGCCCGAGAGCTTCGAGAGCTTCATGCAGTGGATGAGCTCCCCGGGGATGCACGCGGATCGCCTGTGGGTCGCGCGCGAGGGAAGCGCCGTCGTCGGGATGTCGGTCCTGGACTACCCACCGGGCGTCGGCAACGTCTGGACGGATTACACCGGGACCACGCGGCCGGTGCGCGGCCGCGGGATCGCGCGCGCGCTCAAGTGCGAGACCGTGATGCAGGCGATCGCGCTCGGCGTGACGCACGTGCGTACGAACAACGACGGCGAGAACAAGCCGATCCTCCACCTCAACGAGGAGATGGGCTATCACCGGATCCCGGGATACATCCAGCTGCTGAAGGCCGCGCCCGCGCGTTAGCGGACCGACACCGACTCCGCTTCGCGCAGCACGACGAACCGCTCGAGCCGCTCGCCCCGCCGCACGACGATCACCGGTACCGCGCGACCGATGCGCTCGTCGGTGAGGACGCCCTGGAGCCGCGACAGCGTCGGGACCGGCTCGCCATCGACGGCGACGATCACATCGCCGGCCTTCAGGCCACCGAGGTCGGCCGGCGATGCCGAGGTCACCTCGACCACCCGGATCCCGGCGAGCGGAACGCCGAGCGAGCTCGCGAGCCCGCGTCCGAGCGGTGTCGGTGCGCCCGCGATCCCGAGCATCGCGCGGCGGATGCGGCCATCGCGGATGAGCGCGCCGGCCACGCGCCTGCCCGTCGCCGCCGGGATCGCGAAGCAGATCCCCTGCGCGTTCGGGATGATCGCGGTATTCACGCCGACGACGCGCGCGCGCGTATCGACGAGCGGCCCGCCCGAGTTCCCCGGGTTGAGCGCGGCGTCGGTCTGGATGATGTTCTCGATCAGCCGGCCGTCCTTCGCGTGGAGCGATCGGCCGAGGGCGCTCACCACCCCGGTCGTGACGGTCGACTGGAAGCCGAGCGGATCGCCGATCGCGATGACCAGCTGTCCGACGCGGAGGGCGTCGGAATCCCCGAGCGCCGCGGCAGGGAGCGTCGACGCGTTCAGCGCACGGATGACGGCGAGGTCGGTGCTCGGGTCCGCCCCGACGACGGCTGCGGCCAGCTCGGTGCCGTCGTGCAGCGTGATCCGGGGCGCGTGGCCGCCCTCGACGACGTGCGCGTTGGTGAGGATGAAGCCGTCCGGCGCGATGACGAAGCCGCTGGCACCGCCGTGACCGGACGTGACGTGGACGACCGAGGCCCCGACGCGCTCGACGACCGAGATGACCGCCGCCGAGAACGCGTCGAGGACCTCCGGCCCGGTCTCGATCATCGTGGTCAGTTCAGCGGACCGCCCGAGCGGACCTGCGCGACCTTGGACATCGCTTCGCGGAGCTCCGTGAGCCAGTCGCCCTCGTGCTGCTCGACGAGCCGGATGCACCACGCGACCGCTTCGCTGCGGCTGCGAGCGACGCCCGCGTCCACGAGCGAGTCGAGGACCTGGCGCTCCTTCTGACGGAGCCGGGTCATGACCGGGACCGAGAGGTGCGTGAACAGGAACGTCTTGTCCGCGTACGTCACGCCCCACGAGATCGGGCGGTCGAACCGGCGCTCGGCCTCGTTCGAGATCTGCATGCGCTTTTCGCGGGTGTCCTCGCGGTGCTGCTTGACGCGGCCCGCGGCCGCGGCCTTCTGGGCGTCCTCGCCACCCTCGACCTTCGCCTGCTTGAGCCTGCCCACCACGAGGATCTCCTCGCGGTCCGCGGTCACCTCGGGCGACCCCTCATACCAGTCGGCGGGCACCCGCCCGGCGACCCAGCCTTTGATCTCGTCCAATTCGCCCATTGTTCCGTCCCTTTCGCGTTTGATTACACCGTTCCTGAGATTACACCATAACCGACTTAGGTAGCAGGGTCACAGCCCGAGCCTGCCCACCGTGTCAGCGGACGCGCCGGCGCGGTACCGGAATGGCGGCCTTCGACGGCGGGAGCGCGACGAGCAGCTCGCGCGATGCGCGCGCGACCGCGTCGACCGCGGCCTCGAACACATCGGTGTTCTTGGACGTCGGCTCGCCGACGCCGCTGACCTTCCGCACGAACTGGCGGGCCGCCGCGCGGATCTCGTCCTCGCCGGCGACGCCCGCGATGGTCCGCAGTCGCTTGATGCTCCGGCACATGTCGATCTCTCCTTCTATGCGAGCGGCAGGCGGATGCCGCCCTCCGGCGGCGTGTCGGTGGGCTCGAGCAGGCGCACGTGCGGGCCGTCCCCGAGCGCGAAGCGGAGCTCGTGGCCGTCGGTGAATCGGATCCACGCGTCGCCCTGTCCGTGCGCAAGCCGGCCGAGCCAGCTGCGTACGCCCTGCGGCTCCGGACCGTACGAGCTGATGTCGGCCTCGCGGACCGGTACCGCCTCGTCGTTGCCGCCCACGCTCAGCAGGGTCAGCTCCGCCCCGACCGGCGTCGCACGGACCTTCTTCAGCTCGTCGCGCGTGAAGCCCAGGACCAGGTCGTCCGCGAACCGGATGACCCACCGGCCGTCGGCGGAGGCGAACACGGCCCCGAGCCAGGCACGGAAGCCACCGATCTCCGGACCGAACGCGACCACCTCGTCGAGCGGGAACTCGATCGGATCGCCCTGGGGGAACGACAGCCGGGCGCGGGTCATGCCGTCGATACTCCCACGAGATGGACAAGCGCACCGTGTCCACGGCCCTCGCGAAGTACGGGGCGAACCCGATCGTGTCGCGCGTCGCGGGATACGTCCCGTGGTTCGCGCTGCTCGAGACCCGCGGGCGCGCGAGCGGCCGGGCGCGCCGGGTTCCCGTCGGCGACGGCCTGCGGGGCGACGTGTTCTGGATCGTCGCGGATCACGGCCTGCGGTCCGGCTACGTGAAGAACATCCGGCGTGACCCCCACGTCCGCGTCCGGACACATGGGCGCTGGCGCTCCGGTATCGCGGATCTGCTCCCCGCCGACGACCCGATCGCGCGCCAGCGCGCGCTCGGCCTCGGCCTGAACGGGCTGTTCGTGCGGCTGGCCGGAACGACGCTGCTCACGGTGCGGATCGATCTCGAGCCGCGCTAAGGCCGCCTGTCGCGATGCCGGACGTGCACGGCCGGCACCGGCGCGAGCTTCGGCACGTGCGTCACGCCCTGGCACGTCCGGCAGAACCACGACTTGCGGACCTCCTCCGGGTGCCAGCCGGACTCGACCAGCGTGCCGCACACGTGGCAGGGAAGCCCCGCGCGCTCGTCGACCCACATCCGCTCGGCTCGGTTGAGCCCGAAACGCGTCCGTCGCGGGCCACCCGATCGGTTGCGGCGGATCAGCGTGCGCGCGAGCTCGACGATCTCCCGCAGCTTGGTGTCGTCGAGGCCGCGGACCTGCGCCCAGGGCGAGGTGCGCCCGAGGAACAGCGCCTCGACCTTGAAGACGTTGCCGATCCCGGAGATGGCCTGCTGGTCCAGCAGCGCGGTCGCGATGTCGCGGTCCTCGTTCGAACGGAGCCGCCGGATGGCCTCGTCCATGTCGAACCCCTCGCGGATGATGTCCGGGCCGAGCCGGCTCACCACCAAATGGAGTCCGAGCTCCCGTTCCGTGACGAGCTCCACGATCGGCGGCTGGAAGCACGGCGCGACCGCCTGCTCCGTGCGGATGACGACCCGGGCCGCGGACTCGGGCTGCCACCACCGCTCGCCCGGCCGATACACGTGCCACGAGCCGGTCATCTTCATGTGCGTGTGGAGCACGACCCGGTTGGGGGTCCCGAACGTCACGAACAGGTGCTTGCCGTTCGCCTCGACGGCATCGACGACGCTCCCGACGACCACCTCGTCGCGCGCCGCCGCGCTCACCTTCGGCGCGGTGACCTCGAATCCCGTGACGCGCTGATCCGCGAGCGCGCGCCGCAGCACGACGGCGGTGCGGAAGATCGTGTCTCCCTCAGGCACTGCGCAACAGGTACCCGCGCGGCGTGCGAACGAACCCCGCCGCGCGGAGCGGCTCGGCGAGATCCGACCCGTCGACCGGCGCACCGTCGATCTCCTCGATGAACAACGGATCGCGGCGCTGCGGCACGGCCTCGTTCGCGAGCGCGCGGGCCACCGCCGCCCTGAGTCGCGCGGCGTCCGGCTCCTCGCGCTCGATGAACGTGAGGACGCTGTGCTCGTCGCGCGCGACGTACGCCGCGAGCGCCCCGGCGACGAGGATCACGAGCGAGCCGGCGAGGCGCATCGGCTTGCGGCCGGTCTCGCGCTCGGGCCAGCCGAGCGCTGCGCCGTACGGATTCGCGGGATCGGCGGCCGCGAGCGTGACGACGGCGGGCTCCTCGCCGGGCTCGCGCAGCGTGCGCAAGCGATCGACGGCTCCCGGCAGCGCGAATTGGGCGGCGCCGCGGCCCGCGACGAAGTAGCCGCGGCGCACCCGGCCGGCCTCCTCCATCCCGCGCAGCACGCCGTACACGGCCGCGAAGCCGCCTTCGGCGCCCTCGTGCTGCACCAGCTCGCGGGTGATGACGCCATGCCGGTCGAGCAGCTGCTGCACGCGCGCGGCGAGGCGCTCCGTCGGCGTCGTCTCGCGGCCGCTCGCGTACGACGACACGAGCGACCAGCGGCCGGCGAGCTCGGGTACCTGACCGCGCAGCGACGATCCACGCCGGCGGGCATGGCGCACCGCCGGTGGCCGGAGGAACGCGCGGAGCGGATGGAGGCTGTCGTTCGTGACCTCGCCGGACCAGACGAGGTCCCAGAGCGCGTCCGTCACGTCGGGCGCGAAGCCGCCGCCCAGCGTCGCGAGCAGCTGGGGGAAGAAGAGCGCGCCGCGCGCCGCAAGGGCCTCGCGGATGCGCCGTTGGGTCGAGCCCTCGTTCCCCGCCGCCGCCGGCACGAGCGGCGCGTGCTCGGAGAGGTAGAGCGCCACCTTGCCGTCGCGCGGACCGAGCGCGCCGCCACCGGCCCAGATGGCCGCGCCGGACGCGAGCAGCGCGTCGAGATCGCTCTCGTCGTAGCCGGCCACGCGGGACGGGAGGATCCGCGACTCGAGGTCGGACGCCGGCACGAAGGCGCCCTCGAGCTGCGCGATCGCATCGAGCAGCGCGGCCTCGCCGACGCGCGGGGCGTCGACGCCGTGCCAGGCCAGCGCGAACCGCGCGAGCGCCACCTGCTCGACCGGCTCGACCTCCTTGCGCAGGCGCGCGAGCGAACGCTGGCGGAGGGTGCGCAGCACGCCGCTGTCGATCCACTCCGAGCCACTCGCGCCCGGCCGGAACTCGCCCTCGAGCACGGTGCCCATCTCGGCGAGCTCGCCGAGCGCGCGCGCGACGAGGGCCGGGCCGATGCCGAGCCGGTGCCCGAGGTCGATCGCGGTGAACGGACCGTGCGTGCGAGCGAATCGCCGCGCGAGCGCGACCAGCGGCCGGGCCTCGCTGCCGAGGAACGTGTCGGGCAGTCCCGGCGGGACCACGACCCCGAGCGCGTCGCGGTACTTGCCGGCGTCCTCGGCCGCGATCCAGCGCTGCTCACCGGCAATCGGCACGGCGATGGCCCGGCGGTCACGCTGCAGCTCGAAGATCCACTCGTCGACGGGCGCCTCGGGCGCCGAACGCGCCTTCAGCTCGTCGCGCGTGAGATCGCCGAGCCGGATCAGCAGGTCGTGCGCCGCGTCGACGTGTCGCGCGGCGCGAGCCGGCTCGAGGTGCTGGAGCTGGAGCTCGAGCTCGGCGAGCGCATTCGCGTCGAGCAGCTCGCGGAGCTCGACCTCGCCGAGCAGCTGGCGGAGCTGCGCGGGATCCACGGTGAGCGCCTGCGCCCGGCGCTCCGCGAGCGGCGCGTCGCCCTCGTAGATGAAGTTGCCGACGTAGTCGAACAGCAGGGCCGACGCGAACGGCGATGGCGAACGCGAGTCGACCGTCACGGTGCGGATCTCGCGGCTCCGGATCGCGCGGAGCACCTCGAGCAGCGCCGGCATGTCGAAGACGTCCTGGAGGCACTCGCGGTACGCCTCGAGGATGATCGGGAACGACGGGTAGCGCGAGGCGATCTCGAGCAGCTCCCCCGCCCGCCGGCGCTGGTGCCAGAGCGGCGAGCGGCGCCCCGGGAAGCGCCGCGGCAACAGGAGCGCGCGGGCGGCGGCCTCGCGGAACCGCGCCGCGAACAAGGGCGTCTGCGAGAGGCGGTCGATGACGAGCGCCTCGGCGCGATCCGGGTCCGGCAGGACGAGCTGCGCGTCGGGCGCGCGCTCGGCCTCGGGGAAGCGCGCGACGATCCCGTCGTCCGTCCAGAGGACGTCGATCTCGACGTCCGATCGCTCGCGCACCATCGCGCCGATCGCCATCGCCCACGGCGCGTGCACCGTGCCGCCGAAGGGCGTGAGGACGCAGACGCGCCAGTCGCCGACCTCGTCGAGGTAGCGTTCGACCACGATCGTCTTGTCGTCGGGCACCGCGCCGGCGGCCGCGGCCTGATCACGCAGATACGCCAGCAGGTTCTTCGCGGCACCCTGGTCGAGATCGTGGCGCTCGCGGAGGCGCGCGACCGCGAGGTCCGGATCGGTCGCCCGCAGCTCGCGGGTGAGCGCCCCGATGGCCCGTCCGAACTCGAGCGGCCGCGTCGCCGTCTCGCCCTTCCAGAACGGCATCTTCCCCGGCACGCCCGGCGCGGGCGACACGAGCACGCGGTCGTGGGTGATCTCCTCGACCCGCCAGGTCGACGCGCCCAGCAGGAACGTCTCGCCGACCCGGGTCTCGAACACCATCTCCTCGTCGAGCTCGCCGACGCGGCCTTTCCCGGGCTCGGCGCCGACGAGGAACACGCCGTAGAGGCCGCGATCGGGGATCGTCCCGCCGCTGGTGAGCGCGACGCGCGCGGCGCCCTCGCGCGCGCGGATCGTGCCGGCGATGCGGTCCCACACGATGCGCGGGCGCAGCTCGGCGAACTCGTCCGACGGGTACCGGCCCGACAGCATGTCGAGCACGTTCTCGAGCTGCGCGCGCGGCAGCTCCGCGAATGGCGCCGCGCCGTGGATCAGGCGCTCCAGCTCGTCGACCCCGATCGGCTCGCGCCCCGCGATCGCGACGATGTGCTGGGCCAGCACGTCGAGCGGATTCCGGATGTACCGCGATGCCTCGACGGCGCCGGCGTGCATGCGCTCGGTCAGCGCGGCCGACGCGAGAAGGTCGCCGCGGTACTTCGGCAGGAGGATGCCGGTCGACGGCTCGTCCACGCGATGTCCGGCGCGCCCGATGCGCTGCATGCCGCTCGCGACCGAGGGCGGCGACTCCACCTGGACGACGAGGTCGATGGCGCCCATGTCGATGCCGAGCTCGAGGGTGCTCGTCGCGACCAGCGCCCGCAGGCGGCCGGTCTTCAGATCGTCCTCGATCCGCAGGCGCTGTTCGCGGGCGATGGAGCCGTGATGCGCGTGCGCGAGCTCCTCGCCGGCGAGCTCGTTCACCGCGTTCGCGATGCGCTCCGCGAGGCGCCTGCTGTTGACGAAGATGAGGGTCGAGCGGTGCGAGCGCACGAGCTCGAGGAGCCGCGGGTGGATCGCCGGCCAGATGCTCGTTCGCCCGTCGGCGCGCGCGGCCGGTCCGCTGGTGAACGCCACCGGCTCGCCGAGGCGGGCCAGGTCCTCCACCGGGACCTCCACCGTGAGCTCCAACGGCTTGCGATGGCCGGCGTCCACGACGCGCACCGGTCGCGCGCCGTCGCCGTCGAATCCACCGAGGAACCGCGCGACCTCGTCGAGCGGGCGCTGCGTCGCCGAGAGCCCGACCCGCTGCAGCCGGCGGCCGGCGAGGCGCTCGAGCCGCTCGAGCGTGACCGCGAGGTGCGCGCCGCGCTTGGTCGACACGATCGCGTGGATCTCGTCGACGATCACGGTCTCGACGTCGCGCAGCGCCCCGCCCGCGGACGACGACAGCACGAGGTAGAGCGACTCCGGCGTCGTGATGAAGATGTCGGCCGGCGCCTTCCGGAAGCGCGCGCGCTCCTTCGCGGGTGTGTCGCCGGTCCGGATCGCCACGGTCGGCTCGCGGACCGCGATGCCGAGCCGCTCGCTTGCGTGGCGGATGCCCGCGATCGGCGAGCGGAGGTTGCGCGTGACATCCACGGCGAGCGCTTTCAGTGGCGAGACGTACACGACCCGGCAGCCCTTCGCCGGGGTCTGGATCAGCGCGTCGATGGACGAGAGGAACGCCGCGAGCGTCTTGCCCGATCCGGTCGGCGCCGCCAGCAGCGTGCTCTCGCCGTTCTTGATGGCCGGCCAGGCCTGCGCCTGGGCGGGCGTCGGGGCCGGGAACGCGGTGCGGAACCACTCGCGCACCGCCGGGTGGAACGCGTCCAGCGCTTCGCTCCCCATGGGGAGAGGGTACCGTTCCACCGGTGGAGATCGGCCTCGGGATCGACGGCCGGCTGGCGCTTTCCGCAGCGGAGCAGGCCGACATCGCGGCCGAGGCCGCGGTCCTCGGCTACACGAGCCTCTGGACACCGGCACGCGACGACGACCCGTTCGAGCTCTGCGCCCTCTGGCACCGCTCGAGTGGGCTCGAGACCGGCATCTCGGTGCTCCCGATCCAGCGCTGGAGCGCGGAGCGCCTCGTCGCGTCCGCGCGACCGGCCTTCGAGCGCACCGCGGGCCACTTCGTGCTCGGCGTCGGCGCGGGCACTGTCCGCGACGCGCCGATCCGCCGGATGCGCGATCTGGAGTCCTCCCTGCGCCCCGCGCTGGGCGCGGGCCGCATCTATCTGGGCGCGCTCGGGCCGCAGATGCTCCACCTCGCGGGTGAGCGGTACGACGGCGCCGCGCTCAACTGGTGCTCGCCGCAACAAGCGCTCTGGAGCCGCGAGCGCGTCGCGGCCGGCGCGCTCGCCGCCGGACGCGATCCGCGCGACATCCGCATCCACCAGTACATCCGCCTCTGCGTCGACCCGGACATCGCCGCCGCGCGCCAGGCCCTCGCCAAGATGGTCCTCGCCTACGCGCTGAACCGGCCGGGCGGCGACACGTCGAAGGGCTACCGCGGCCACTTCACGCGGATGGGCTTCGACGAAACGCTCACCGAGCTCGAGGCGCTGCGTGACCGGGGGGCCGGCGACGACGCGCTGGCCGCGCGGCTGCCCGACGAGCTGCTCGCGCGGGTCGGCTGGTGGGGACCGCCGGAGGGCGCGGCCGCGGGCTTCGGATCGCTCACCGCCGGCCTGGACGTCGCGGTCGTTCGGGTCGTTGCGGCGAAGCGGAACGATGCCGACTGCGTGCGCCTCGCGATGCGGAGCTGCGTCCGGGCTAGCTGACCTTCAGCAGGTCCACGACGAAGACCAGCGTCTCCCCGGGCTGGATGTCACGGCCGGCGCCGCGATCGCCGTACCCGAGGCGCGGCGGGATCGTGAGCCTGCGGCGGCCGCCGACCTTCATGCCCGCCACACCCTGATCCCAGCCCTTGATGACGCGCCCAGCGCCGAGCTGGAACGAGAACGTGCCGCCGCGGTCCCAGGACGCGTCGAATTGTCGCTTAGTCGACCAGCTCACGCCGACGTAATGGACATCGACGGTCTTGCCCGCGGTCGCCTCGGTGCCGGTGCCGAGCGCGAGGTCTTCGGCCACAAGGTCGTCCGGTGGCGCGCCCGCCGGGATCGTGACATCGGGTTTGGTGGCCACCCGCCGATGCTAGCGTTCGCGCCGGTGACGTACTTCCACGAGGAGCAGCGGTTCCGCGAGTCGTGGCTCTGGCTCGTGATCGCGATCCCGATCACGTTCGCGGTCTGGCGCATCGTCGTGACCCCTGGCGCGTCCGCGTCGGCCGCGATCGCCATCGTGCTCGTGGGGATCGGAGCGGGTCTGCTGCTCGCGCTCGCGCGGCTCGAGACGACCGTCACCGCCGATCGGGTGGTCGTACGGTTCCACGGCCTCTGGCCGACCCGGACCATCGGCCTCGACGACATCGCCGCGGTCGCGCCGATGCGGTACACGATGTGGGACTCGGGTGGCTGGGGCGTCCACTTCGGCCTTGCGGGCATGACCTACAACGTGAGCGGCAACGACGGTGTGCACTTCGTGCTCAGGGACGGACGACGGATCCTCGTCGGCACGCAGCGTCCAGCGGAGCTCGAGGCGGCGGTCGCGACCGCCAGGGCGGCGCGCCCGACGGGCTAATCGCGCGGCGCGAGCCACTCCTTGAACGCGTCGAAGCCGTACGGGCGGCCGAGGAAGTCCTTCACCAGATCGGCGGCCGGCTTCGTGCCACCGGGTGCGAGGACCAGGTCGCGATAGCGCTTGGCCTGCCGCAGGTCCATGAGGCCGCTCTTGAACGCGCCGTGCATGTCCTTCGCGATGACGAGCGACCACATGTAGGTGTAGTAGAGAGCGGTGTAGCCCTCGAGATGGCCGAACGACGCCTGCATCGCGGTCCCCTCGGGCATCACCACCTTCGAGAACTCCGTGGACGCATCGAACACGATCTTCGTCGTGTCCAGTCCCTTCGGGTCGCGGTCGTGCAGGCGGAGCGAGATCGCCGACAGCATGAGCTGCCGCTGGACGTGCGTGCCCCGGCCGAAGTCACGTGCCTCGCGGAGCTTCCGCACGAGCGCCTCGGGGATCACCGCGCCCGTCTCGACGTGTCGCGCGAAGCGGCGGAGCACGTCGTAGTCGTAGATCCACTCCTCGAGGAACTGCGACGGCGCCTCGATGAAGTCCCACTCCGCCGGCCGGCGCGCGCGCGCCCACTCGATCTCGCCGCTGACGATCCCGTGCACGAGATGCCCGAACTCGTGGAAATACGTCACGACCTCCGAGTGCTGCATGAGCGCGGGCCCCTGCTGCGCGCTCGGGTCCGGGAAGTTGCAGACCAGCACGCCGTGCGGCTTCGAGCGGCCCTTGAAGCCGGGGATGAGCGTGAAGCAGGCGGCGTGCTTGAACTTCCCCTCGCGCGGGTGCATGTCGAGCGAGATGTGGCCCATCGCCCTGCCGTCGACACTCACCGCGAACGTCTCGACCGACGGGTGCCACAGCTCCAGCTTCACCGGGGTGAACGTGAGGCCGAAGAGCTCGCTGTTGAGATCGAGGATGGCCTGGCGCACCGCGCGGTACTCGAAGTACGGCCGCAGCTCGCGGCCGTCGTAGCTGTACTTGCGGGCCTTCACCCGCTCGAGGAGGTACTGGATGTCCCACGTGCCGATCGGCTCGGCGCCCTTCTCCGCCACGAGCGCCGCGTACTCGCTGTCGGCGCTCTCCTGGCAGGCGGCGCGCGCGCGCTCGATGAACTCGCGGATCGCGCCGGCGGACCCGGTCATCTTGTCCTCGGACGCGTACTCCGCCCAGCTCGGATAGCCCAGGAGCGAGGCGAGCTCGGCGCGCTTGGCGAGCATCTGCTCGAGCAGCCGGACATTCGCCGGCACGGCGCGCGTGAGGTTCACGATCGCGAGCGCCTTGCGAGCCGCCTCGTCCGTCGCGTAGGTCATGAACGGAATGAGGTCCGGGTAGTTCGTCGTCACGTGCACCATGCCGTTCGTGTCGACCGGATGCGCGGCGACGTAATCGGGCGGCATGCCGTCGAGCTGCGTCGGATCGAGCACGACCTCCTGGACGTCCTCGCGGATGTTCTTCGCGAACTCCTGCTCGACCTTCACCAGCTCCGCGCGGAGCGTGCGGACGCGCTCCTGGTCCGCGGCGCCGAGCTCGATGCCCGAGCGGCGCATGTCGCGGCGCGCGAGCTCGACCACGCGCCGCGCGACCGGCTCGAGCGTCGGCGGTTCGATCCCGCCGAGGGCGTCGTAGAGCGGCCGGTCCTGACCGAGACGGGTCGTGAACGCCGAGAGCTCCTGGATGATGGTGTCGGCGGCCGCGCGGACCTCGGGGTCCGGATGGACCTCGGCCATGAGGCTGCACTCGCTCGCCGCTCCGGCGACCTCGATGCCGATCTCGTTGTACGGCCGGAGCGCGTTCGCCTCGGTGAACGGCGCCCTCACCCCGCGGAGGCCCGCCCGATGCGCTTCGGCGCGCGCGAGCCGCGCCCGGTTGCGTTCCAAGAGCTCGGACGCGACGGCGTTCGTCGTGGTCGTCATCGGCGCTCGGAGTCTACCGAGAGCCGGTATCCCGCGGGATCGACGTGCGCGGCGACGACCGTCACGCGCGTCGACCGCGCCGCGTCGCGGAACGCGGCGCGGCACTCGTCCACCGTGCCCACCGCGATGCCGTCGGCGCTGAAGGCCGTCGCGAGCGCGCGATAGTCGAGCGCGCCGAAGGTCGTCCCGGTCACGGGGAAGCCCTTGCGCTCCTGGCCGGCCTTGATCTGCTGGAGGGCCTCGTCGGCGAGGACGACGACCGTGAACGCGAGCCCGAGCCGCGCCGCGGTCTCGAGCTCCGCCACGCTCATCGCGAAGCCGCCATCACCGAGGATGCAGGCGACGGCCCGGTCGGGGCGTGCCAGCTTCAGTCCGATCGCCGCGGGCAGGCCGTACCCCATCGACGAGAGGCCGTTGGACACGAAGAAGGTCCGCGGCAGGTAGGCGGGCCAGCACTGGACCGAGACAGCCTTGTTGAAGCCCACGTCGCACGACACCAGCGCGTCCTCGGGGAGCGACTCGCGCAGCGCCGCCAGGACGTCCTGCGAAGTGAGGCCGTCGCGCCTGGGGCGCACGGATCGCCGGAACTCGTCACGGAAGCGCGCCGCGTCGGTCGCGTCGAGCCGATCCGCCGCGCGGAGCGCGTCGAGCGCCTCCGCGATCGGGCCGACGATCTCGATCGCAGCCGCGTAGTGGCGATCGTCGTTCGGGACCGGACCGATGTGGATGACCGGCGCGGGGGCGGTCCAGTCGCGGTCGAGCTCGACCGGGTCGAGCCCGACCATGAGGACGAGATCGCGCCCGGCGATCCACTCATAGAGCGTGGCGCTGCCGAGGCCCTCGATCGTCCCGATGCAGAGCGGATGGTCGTCGCGGAGCAGGCCCTTCGCCTTGGGCGACAGGATCGCCGGTATCCCCCACGCCTCGACGAACCGGCGGAGCGCCACGCCCGTCGCGTCATCGAGCGCATCGAGCCCGGCCAGGACCGCCGGCCGCGCGCTCTTCCGCAGCGCCGCGAGGGCAGCGTCCACCGCGGAACGGTCGAGCGCGGCGGGCACGGCCGCGTCGGCGCCCATCGCGCCGGCGACGGCCTCCTGCGCCGCGACGCCGCTCGGCACTTCGAGGAAGACCGGACCCTGGCGCCTGCGCGACGCAAGACGCACCGCGCGGTCGGTGACCGCGACCGCGTTCGCCGCGTTCACCCGCGCCTGCCACTTCGTGATCGGCGCGAAGAGCGCGCGGAGATCGAGCTTCTGGTGGGTCACGATCTCGAACCGGTCCGCCGGCAGCTGCCCGGTGATCGCGATCAGCGGCGCGCGGTCGAGGTACGCGTGCGCCACGCCGGTGACGAGGTTCGTCGCGCCCGGCCCGAGCGTCGCGAGGCACGCGCCGGGCCGGCCGCTGCAGCTGGCCATCGCCTCGGCCATGAACGCCGCGCCGGTCTCGTGCTTGGCGAGGACGAACTCGAGGCCGGCCTGGCGGAAGCCTTCGATGAGATCGACGACCTCTCCGCCGGGGTGCCCGAAGACGTGACGGATCCCGGCGGCGTACAGCCGGTCCCCGATCGCCCGCGCGACGGTCGACACGGCCCTAACTATCGTGGAACCGCCCCGGCGGCCCGGGGCCGGATGTTGCTGACGCAACTATCGGTGTGGTATCCTTGACCTCGCATCCCGCGCCGCACCGTCCTTGTGAGGCCAGCCGCTCCTTCACCCTCGCGGCTGCCGACCGACCGGTCCACCGGCCAGCAATTTGGAGGAACCACACGATTGAAGACGTCAGGACTTCCCTGCCGCGCCACGATGGACTGTGACGCCGTGTTCACGCCCGCGGACGACAAGACCCTGAAGCTCCTGCTCGCGGCCGCCGCCGAGCGCGACGCGCACGAGCTCGCGGCCCACGGGTACACCCACCGGATCATCGACGTCGCCAAGCCGGACTTCGCCGCGGGTCCCCGTGGCCGCCGTCCGCGCAAGGAAGCCGCCGCCTAAGGCCGTGGCGTGACGACGATCGAGTCCGTCGAGCCCGCCACCGAAGCCGTCCGCGCTCGCTTCGAACCGCATTCGAACGCCGACGTCAATGCCGCGATCCGGTCTGCCGACGCGGCGTTCCGTTTCTGGCGGACCGTCCCGCTGGCCGAGCGCGCGATCCGGATGCATCTGCTCGCGACGGTCCTCCGTGACCGCAAGGACCGCTACGCGCGGCTCATCACGACCGAGATGGGCAAGCCGATCACCGAGGCGCTCGCCGAGATCGAGAAGTGCGCCTGGAGCTGCGACTTCTACGCGGACCACGCCGCCGCGTACCTGGCCGACGAACCCGTCGAGACGAACGCGCGCGCGAGCTACGTCTCCTTCCAGCCGTTGGGCGTGATCCTCGCGGTCATGCCCTGGAACTACCCGTTCTGGCAGGTCATCCGGTTCCTCGCGCCCGCGCTCATGGCCGGCAACGCCGCGCTCCTCAAGCACGCGTCGAACGTCCCGCAGTGCGCGCTCGCGCTCGAAGAGGCGGTCCACGACGCGGGCTACCCGGACGGGCTGCTCCGCACGCTCCTCGTCGCGGGCGCCGCGATCGAGCCGGTCATCGCGGACGAGCGCGTGCGGGCGGTGACGCTCACCGGGAGCACCGAGACCGGCAAGCGCATCGCGGCGCTCGCGGGACAGGTGGTGAAGAAAGCCGTCCTCGAGCTCGGCGGATCCGACCCGTTCATTGTTCTTCGCGATGCCGACCTCGGCGCCGCCGTGGAGACCGCCGCGCGGGCGCGCTTCCAGAACGCCGGCCAGTCGTGCATCGCGGCGAAGCGGTTCCTCGTCGAAGCACCGGTCGCCGCGGAGTTCGAACGGCGGTTCGCGGACGCGATCCGCGCATTGCGGGTCGGCGATCCTTTGGATCCCGCGACGCAGGTCGGCCCGCTCGCGCGCGAGGATCTGCGCGACGCGCTCGAGCGGCAGGTGGCCGGGTCGGTGCGGATGGGCGCGCGCGTCGTCCTCGGGGGGAAGAAGCGCGCGGGACCGGGCTGGTTCTACGAGCCGACGCTGCTCGCGGATGTCACGGAGGACATGCCGGTCCTGCGGGAAGAGACGTTCGGCCCGGTGGCCGCTCTGCTGAGCGTGCCGGACGCCGCGGAGGCCGTCCGGGTCGCGAACAGCTCGCCGTACGGGCTCGGCGCGGCCGTGTGGACGAGCGATGAGCGGGTTGGCCGGACCCTCGCCCGGCAGATCGAGTCCGGCTCGGTATTCATCAACGGGATGGTCGCATCCGATCCGCGCCTCCCGTTCGGTGGCGTCAAGCAGAGCGGCTACGGCCGTGAGCTGTCGAGCTTCGGCATCCGTGAGTTCGTGAACATCCAGACCATCTGGATCGGCCCGGCGAATCAGGCCCCGCCCGTCACCAGCGCCGAATAGCCTCACGCGCGGATGAACGTCGCCGAGCTCGTGGTCGCCTGCCTCGAGAACGAAGGCGTCCGGCACGTGTTCGCGCTTCCCGGGGAGGAGACGCTCGCGCTCGGCCTCGCGCTCGAGGACAGCACGGCGATCACCCAGGTCATCGTCCGCCACGAGCAGGGTGCCGCGTTCATGGCCGACGTCGCCGGCCGGCTCACCTCGTACCCGGGGGTGTGCCTCGCGACGCTCGGCCCGGGCGCGACGAACCTCCTGACCGGCGTCGCGGACGCGACCCTCGACGGCGCGCCGCTCGTCGCGCTCACCGGACAGGCCGGCCTCGAGCGGATCCACAAACGCTCGCACCAGTACGTCGACGTCCTCGGCATGTTCGCGCCGGTCGTGAAGTGGGGCGCGCGGATCGAGCTCCCCGACGGCGCGCCGGAGGTGGTCCGCACCGCGTTCCGCACGGCCCGGCTCGAGCGTCCGGGCGCCACGCACGTCGAGCTCCCGGAGGACGTCGCCGAACGCGAAGTGGACGGACGGCCGATGACGGTGCGTCGCACGCGGTACGCGGCGGCGCGCGAGGACGCGGTCCGCGCGGCTGCCGACGCGATCAACGGCGCGAGCCGGCCGCTCCTGCTGGTCGGCAACGGGGTGCTCCGCCGGGACGCCGCCGGCCACGGCGCGGTCGCCGCGCTGCGCGCGTTCGTCGCACGCACGCGCATCCGGGCGACGCACACGTTCATGGCGAAGGGCGCGCTCGACGCCCGCGCGCCGGCGTCGTTGCCGGCGGTGGGCCTCCAGCGTCCAGGCGCCGATCTGGCCGCGCTCCCGGAGCTCGCGCAGGCCGACGTCGTCGTCTGCGTCGGCTACGACCTCGTGGAGTGGGCACCGGCGCTCTGGAATCCCAGGGGCGACAAGCGGGTCGTTCACATCGATAGCCGGCCGGCCGAGATCGACGCGAGCTACGTCGTCGCGACGGAGATGGTCGGGGAGATCGCCGATTCGCTCGAGGCCCTCACGCCCCTCATCTCGCCCCGACCGGCGGCGGCGCACGAACGGATCGAGCTGCGTGTCGCGGGCGACGGCGCGTTCCCGCTCTGGCCGCGCCGCATCGTCGCGGATCTGCGCGCCGCGCTCGATGACGAGGACGTCGTCATCTGCGACGTCGGCGCGCACAAGGTCTGGCTGTCGCGCCTGTACCCGGCGTACGCGCCGAACACGGTGATCGTCGCCAACGGATTCGCGCCGATGGGGATCGCGCTCCCCGGCGCGATCGCGGCCAAGCTCGTGCGGCCGGAGCGCACGGTCGTCGCCTTCTCGGGCGATGGCGGGTTCCTGATGAACGTGCAGGAGCTCGAGACCGCGAAGCGCCTGGACCTTGCGATCGTGTGCGTCGTCCTCGTGGACGGCCGCTACGGGGTCATCGAGGCGAACCAGCAGCGGCGGTTCGGGCGCACCGGCGGGGTCGAGTTCACGAACCCCGACCTCGTGCAGCTCGCGCGGGCATTCGGGATCCACGGCGAGGCGGTCTCGAGCGCGGATGGCCTGCTGCCCGCGCTGCGGCGCGCGCTGGACGCCGACGGACCGGCCATCGTGGCCGTGCCGATCGACCCGCGGCAGAACACGAAGCTGGGCGACGTCCTCTAGCCACCGCCGCCGGGGATCCGTGCAGCCCCGACGAGCCCGATCGAGTCGAGCGCGAGGCCGGCCCGCTGCCGGGATACCCAGCTCGGTCCGCGAGTAGCTCGCCGGGCGGGCGGATCGTGCGGTGTCACGACCGGCACCGCCCACCCCGTTGGCCTGTGTGCTTGCTAGGCGACGGTCGTATCGTCTGACGCCAGCAAGGACCGGGGAATCGGGCGTCGCAGGGGCATCGGGGAGGAGAGGGCGCAACCGTCTGAGCCGGGCTCGCCGCCCGATCGGCGTGCGTTGAGGATGAGGCGGCGGCGTTGGCGCCGCGGAGGGTTGAGATGAAGATCCGTCGTCAGGTCGCGTTGCTCGTCATCGCGCTGGTGCTTTTCGCCCTCCTGCCGGCCACGTCCGCGCGCGCGGGCTTCAGCAACGGCCTCCAGCTCGAGGAAGGCAGCGGCGGCGCCTATCAAGTGTCGAAGGACGTCGATGCCGTCTCGGGCACGACCATGCTCAGCGGGACGCGGTCCTTCTGGGGCCTCCTCAGCAACGGCACCGCCGTCAGCGGCGCGACCGTTGGCGTCGACAGCGGGTACGCACCGGCGGGCTTCCAGGCGGGCGCCCCGGTCACCTCGTTCCCGGTGACGACGAGCCAGTCGTCCCTCGGCCCGGGTTCGGGGCTCTGGCTCGGCGTCGGAACGCCCCTCCCAACGAGCGGCGAGGTCGGCTTCGATTCGTCGCGCACCGTCGACACGCTCATGGTGCCGCTCGACGGTCTCGACCAGACCGCGACCGTGACGGTCACGCTCACCGACCCGCGCTTCGGCACGAATCCCGACCACTACGTGAAGCTCACGATCGACTCGTGGGTCCGCGGTGCGGCCCTCGTTTCCGCGACGCCGCCCGCGCCGGCGTCTCCGGGGGAGACGTTCAGCGTGTTCTCGAACCCGTCGGGCGCCCAGTTCGTCTTCGGCGGCGCATTTGGACACACCTACGCCTTCACGGTCGTTCTGCACGTGCCGAACCCGAGCGGCGTCGCCTTCGCGCACAAGCCGCACGTGGGCATCCTCGCGACGCTCGGCGGACCGCCCAGCTGCGTGAGCGGTTGCGCGCCGGCGACGAGCGCGCGCATCGCCGAGCCGCTTCTCGACGGTGGGAGCGCCGGCCGCGGCGCGATCTTCGCGTCGGCGAACGAGGCGCTTCCCTGGAGCACGAACACGCGTGAGCTCCTCGGGCTGGCGTACGACGGGACCAACGCGCCGGTGCCGCAGCGCTGCGTGGGTCTGGGACAGACGCCGCCCGTGGGCTCCACCGCCGTGCTCGCGGGGCTGCGCTGCCCCGACGAGCTCGCCGCGGCACCCAATGGCGACCTCTACTTCCTCCAGTCGCCGTCGCCGAGCGAGCGCGTCCTTTATCGCCTCGCGCGCGGCGCGTCCGCGCCCGTCGCGGTCCGCACGGTCGCGGACTACGCGCCGGTCGCGCCGGATGCCGAGCCGCCGATCCAGTCGATCGGCTTCGATCGGCGCGGCGACGTGTACTGGCTCGAGCGCTCGCTCATCGATCCGGTCTCGCGCCTCGCGCACAGCGCCATCTGGCAGCTCGATCCGCGGACCGGAGCCATGCACGAGCTGTACGGCGCGGACGGCGCGCCGTTCGAACCCGCGCCGCTCACCTCGGGCGCTTCGATCAACGTGCTCGCGGTGGGGCCCAACGGCACCGCGTACTTCGCCGGCGACCTCCACGACGCGACGCTCGGACGCACGGTGGGCGTGGTCTACGCGCTGCCGCGCGGCGCCTCGGCGCCGACGCTGCTCGCGCGCTTCGACGCCGTCGTCAGCAACCCGGTCGCGGTCGGCGGCATCACCGCCGACGCGCACGGGCATGTGTTCGCCCTGGTGAGCGGCCCGACCACAACGCAGCTCTACACGATCGACACGGCGAGCGTCTCGACCGGCGACGATCAAGGACAGTCCGGCGCGAGCGGGACGGGCACGAGCTCTTCGGTGCCGCCGCGGCTCGTCGACGAGATCGTGCGCACCACCGATCCAGGCGGCGCGCAACCCCACAACTTCACAAGCCTGGCGGCGACGCCGCGGGGAGACCTCTACGTGCTCGAGCAGTCACGCACCGGCCAGACCGCCTTCGGTTGCGCGACGAGCACGCGCTACCGCGTGCTGCGCTACGCGCCGCGAACACTGACCCGCTCAGTCGTGTCGGACGCGACGTATGCGGGCTTCTGGGCGACCTTCGTGCCTTCGCAGGCGTACTTCCGGGTGTCGCGGCAGGGTGCGGTGTACTTCCAGACCGACCACGCCGCGATGAGCTGTCCCGGGCCGAGCCCGTTCCTGCTCGACCACCTGGTGGTGCGTGGCGTGGCGCCGTCGCCGACGGGAGCGCTGCGTCGGCAGACCGCGCTCAGCGAAGACCGGCTCGCGGAGTTCACGCTCTGGGGCATGCCGCCGACGTACGCGATCGGACCCGGCGGCTCGCTCTACATCGCCTCACGGGCGAACGGCACGATCGTGAGGCTGCGGAACTAGTAGAGCGGCGCCACGACGGCCAAGCCCGAGACCGGCAAGATCGAGCGGCAAGTCGCGTTTCGCCGCGCAGCGATGGCATTCCTTCTCGTCGCACTCGCACGCGGTGAGTCCGGCACGTGAGGCCAGGGATCGCTGCCACCTGCGCTCGGTGACGCTGACGAGATCCCTCCTTCCGCTACGCCGCTGCTACCGGTTGCGGCGGGGAATACCGATACCGTCGGCGTCAGGCATCCACCGGTGAGAAGCGGAGGCTTGGCAATGGCGACGTCACGGATCGGCGCACTGTCGTTCGTCGCCCTGGCCCTCGTCAGTGCCTGCGGCCCGGTGCCGGCGCGGCCGTCCCCGCCCGTCGTCATCGCGAGCGCCTCCGCGGCACCGACAGCGGCGCGAAGCGCGACCGGTCGCCCGACGGCCACCGCGACGAGCGTGGCGAGCCCACTGTCGACCGGCACGCCGACGCCCGGTCCGACGGCCGTGGCTCCCGCGAGTCCGTCGCCGACCGCCACCGGGACGCCGGCGGCGTCGGCCACGGCGTTGGCGCCGACCCAAGCGCCGACCCAGGCGCCGACCCAGGCGCCGACCCAGGCGCCGACCCCCAGCGACTACTCGAGCCTGCCACCGGTCTGCCCCCAGACGGCGGCTAGCGGGCCGACCTGCCGGATCAACCTGCCGGGCAATGCCCCCGATGGCAGCACCACCTACCAAGCGTCGGCCCGGGACTCTGTGCTGATCCGGATCGGCGACGCGGAGCCGACGCAGGCGGCCTGTCTCAGCTTCCAGAACGGGGCGACCGTCACGATCACCCTCGACGGAAGCGCGGTTCCCGTCACCATGATCGCCTGCAGCTACGACGGATCGTTAGCCGTGTGGCGGGTCGATTACCGCTACCTGAGCCCGCCGCTGCCGCTGGGGACCCACGTTGCCGGGGCCACCGTCGCCGGGGGCACCAGCGGCGGGGCCACGTTCACCTGCGGCAACGCGGATCCGTGCCGATTTGCTCGCAGCATTGCCGTCGCGCCCTGATATGAGTCCTCGCTAGAGGGTCAGACGTCCGCCGACTCTCGCGCTGAAGCCGGTCGCGACGGCGACCGCGCTGGTGCCGTGCGGCGGCTGGGAAGATCACCTCAAGGTGATGGTGCCGAGGGTGCGGTCCATGCGCGAAGCCTGGCGTGCGTCCGGCCGGACGAGTGCGGGCGCCTACGGAGCGGAAGACGGGACTCGAACCCGCGACCTCGTCCTTGGCAAGGACGCGCTCTACCAACTGAGCCACTTCCGCGTGACGCGAAGATGACGATTATAGCGAGGGCGCGCCGCGCGTTACTCGCCGCGGATCAGCAGGATCGACGCGGTGAACCCGTGCAGGAAGTTCTTCCCCGCGACCGGCCCGATCTCGCCCGCCGCGAAGAAGCCGGCGACCGGCACGTCGCCGAACGCGTGCCGCACCGCGCTCACGTCGTGGTCCGGCTGACCGAAGAGCGCCGACCCGCGGCCGTTGCACGAGAAGAGGAGCGCGCCCGCGACGACATCGGATGGCCGCGTGGCGCGCTCGCGCTCGAGCACCACGCGCAGATCCTCGCGCGCGGACTCGGCATCGCGGACCTGGAACTGGATGGTCCGCCCGACCTCGACCTGATCGCTGATCGCGATCGCGCCAGTCTCGCGGTCGACCCCGACGACGTTGCGGACCAGGAAGTCGCCGCGGCCCAGCTCGGGCTTGGTCTCGGTGATGGCGCTCCCGACGTGCAGCCCGCGCCGGATGAGCAGCTGGTCCCGCTCCGTCGACTCGGCGTAGAGCTCCTCGATCCGGGTCATTGCCGGCATGCCGCCGATCTCGAGCAGGACGTTGCGCTCCGCACGCGTGACCGCGTACGTCTTCCCCACCGGGCGGCAGCCCTGCGACACGACGGTCGTCATCCCGCCACCGGTGAGGATCGCGCCGACCGCGCCGTCGCGGAGGATCTCGTCGTTGAAATACAGCGAGTTCCGCCCGGCGTCGAGGCCACCCGACGCCATGCCGCCCACGATCGGGATGCCGGCGCCCGTGTCGTTCAGGTGGTCGAGCAGCACGTCCGCCGGGAACGAGAACGGGTCGGCGAGCATGAGGATCACCGGCTCTTCGTCGGGCGACGGCAGACCCTCGAGCCCCTCGACGATCGCGTGGTCATCCTCGCGCTGGAACGTCAACCGGAATGGCTGCACGCCGGTGCCCGGCAGCGATGCCGCCCACGCCGCGATCGCCGGGGCATCTTCGATCTCGCGGTGCGCCCCGATGACGCCGCCCGCCGAGCAGCCGAGGACCGTCGCACCGCCGACGCGCTCGGTCGCGATGTCGATGATCGCGCGCTGCACGTCCTCGTGCTGTGGCGACACGAACAGGAGCACGAGATCCGCGGGACGATCGCCCAACGGCGCGAGCGCCGCATCGAGCGCCGCCCGCGCAGCCTGGCGACCGTCCTCGAGCGTGGAGAGCCCGGCGCCGACGCAGGGCCGCGTTCCGGTCGACGTCGCGGTGCCGGTGCGATCGGTGGCCACGAAACGAGCGTACCGCGCGCGAAAAGCGCCGGACGTGCTAGTTGATGCGGAGGGGCAGGCGGACGACGCGGCCGCGGGTCGCGACCAGCCGAGCGACGGCCCGATCGTCGATGAACGGAGCGCCCGCCGCAGCACGCCAGACGTGACCGACGGTCTCGCCACTCGGGCAGAGCATCAGCGCGCCGCTCTGCACGGACACGAAGGCGGAGCGTGGATCCACCTGATGCGTTTCGCGGATGCAGACGAAGTCCAGAAGGCGGTCGTCGTTCATCGGCCGTAGTGCAGCATCACGCGGCCGCCGGCACCTGCTCCGTTCGGGGGAACAACGGCCGGCGGTCCCCCATCCGGGTGACCGTTCCGGAGGCCCTAGTCGAAGTCGACGTCCTCGGTCTTCACCGTCCCGGCCGTCCGGCCCGGCGCCGTCTGGTACGTCCAGTAGAGATTCGTATGCGCGATGACCTGGGCGGGCGGCGGCGCGCCCCACGCCGTCTGGTCCTCGGTCGTGTGGGCATCGCTCACGAGGGTCGCGTCGTAGCCCCGCGCGAACGCGCCGTGCAGGGTCGACCGGACGCACGCGTCGGTCTGCGCCCCCGCGACGACGAGGCGGCCGACCTTGAGGCCGGAGAGCACGGACTCGAGGGTCGTCTCCTCGAACGAGTCGCCGTAGTGCTTCTCGACGAGCGGCTCGGCCGCGTGCGGCGCGAGCTCGGGGACGATGCGCCAGCCGTCGGTCCCGCGCACCACGTTCTCGTCGGAGTGCTGGACCCACACGACCGGGACCCGCTGCCGTCGCGCCTTCTCGACGAGGCTGCGGACGTTGGCGACGACCGCGTCACGCTCGTGGTGCCCGTTGACGACGCCGTTCTGCACATCGATGACGAGGAGGGCGGTGTTGGGCCGGTCCTTCAGGGTGGTCATCGTCTCCCCTTCTGCGCCGACGGCCCGCGCTGGAGCCGCGTCGCGTCGCCAGTCTGCCGTTCGGTCCGGCGACGCGGAGATTATCGTCGTGACGCGCCAGGGCGTTCGCGCTGGACGAGGTCGGCGTATCGCGTGGGAGGTGGCTGGACACCATGAGCGAGAAGAACCCGGCCCGGAAGGCGGCGCCGAAGTCCACGGGCACCCCGGCGATCGGCACGGCGTCCAAGGGATCCACGGGATTCACGGCCGAAGAGCGCGCCGCGATGAAGGAGCGTGCCCGGGAGCTGAAGGCCGCCGCGGGCAAAGCCGAGGAGGAGAGCGCCGTCCTCGCCAAGATCGCCGCGATGGCCGAGCCGGATCGCGCGCTGGCCAAGCGGCTGCATGCGATCATCACGGCCGGCGCGCCGGCCCTCTCGCCGAAGCTCTGGTACGGGATGCCCGCCTACGCCACCGACGACAAGGTCGTCTGCTTCTTCCAGGACGCCCGGAAGTTCAAGACGAGGTACGCGACGCTCGGCTTCAGCGACGCCGCGCACCTCGACGATGGCTCCCTCTGGCCGACCGCCTACGCGCTGACGCGGTTGACCCCCGCCGACGAGGCCCGGATCCGCGCACTCGTGAAGAAGGCGGTGCGCTAGAGGCCCACGATCGGCGGACCGGCCCCGTTCGGGGGTCCGCGCTAGACGGGCGTCGTGGTCCGCTCGGGCTCCGCTGACACCGCGACGGTGGTCGTGAAGGAGAACGTGCTGCCGCGGCCGGGCATGCTCTCGAGCCAGATCCGGCCACCTTGGAGCTCGACGAGCTTCTTCGCGATCGCGAGGCCGAGGCCGGTCCCGCCGAACTGACGGGTCGTGCTGGCGTCGGCCTGGCGGAACTCGTCGAAGATGTACCCCTGGGCTTCGGGGGCGATCCCGATCCCCGTATCGGCGACGCTGACCACGATCTCGCCTGCGCCGGCGCGTGCGCCGATCGTGATCGAGCCGCGCTCGGTGAACTTCACCGCGTTCGCGACCAGGTTCGTGAGGATCTGATCGAAGCGTTGCGGGTCGGCCCAGGCGGCCGGCAGGTCACGCGGCATCCGGAGGCTGATCTCGATGCCCTTGGCCTCGGCCGTCGGACGGATGAGGTCGACGACCTTCGCGGCGGCGAGATCGACGAAGATGGTCTTGCGCTCGATCTCCATGCGCCCGGCCTCGATCTTCGCGATGTCCAGGAGCCCATTGATCAGCCCGAGCAGCGTGGAGCCCGCGGTCGTCACCCGCCGGAGGTCGGTGCTCTGCTGGTCGGTGAGGCTCCCGTCGATCCCGTCGAGCATCAGCTGGCTGTAGCCGATGATCGCGTTGAGCGGCGTGCGCAGCTCGTGGCTCATGTTCGCGAGGAACTCGCTCTTCAACCGGTTCGCGCGGGACAGCTCGACGTTCGTGTCCTCGAGGTCGACGTTGGCGCGCTCCAGCTCGCGGTTGGTCGTCTCGAGCGCCGCCTCACGGTCGCGCAGCGCCGTGACCATCGCGGCGAACCCCGCTTGCAGCCGGCCGATCTCGTCCGGCGCACCCTGTCCGACCACGACCGCTCGCTCGCCCCGCACGATCCGGTCCGTGGTGCCGGCCAGCGCGGCGAGCGGCGCGGTCAGGCTGCGGGCCAGCCGGAACGCGTAGGTCGCGCTCGCGAATCCGAGCAGCACCAGGAGCGCGACGAAGGCGGCGCCCAGGAACCGCTGGGTGTCGTCGAGCGGCGCGAGCGGCACGAGCACGGCGAGCAGCGCGTCGGACACGTTGTGCGTGAGCAGCACGCTGAAGGTGCCGAGGTAGTGCCGGCCGTCGACCGTCAGCTGCCGCGTGATCTGCGCATCCGGCGTCAGGTTCGCTTCAGCCAGGCTCGGAAAGCTCGCCGCGGTGAGACCGCCGAGCGTCGTCGCCCGAACCTCCGAGCCGAGCAGGATCGCGACCTCCGCGTCGGTGCGCTCCTTGATCGTCGCGAGAACGCTCGTGTCGAGCGCGACCCCGGCCTCGACGAAGCCGATCGGCCTGCCGGCATTGCCGCGGATCACGGCGATCGCGTGGACCATGAGGCCGGTCGACTCGTCCTCCACCACCCAGGCCTCCTCGGCCCGGATGCCCGCTCGCCGCACGAGCTCGGGCGGCAGGGTCGCGCCGGCGGGAAAGTCCTGCGCCGCGCCGATGACCACGCCGGCCGGAGACGCGACATTGAGGAAGTCCAGGCGCAGCCGGACCTTCACCGGGAGCAGGTACGTCGCGAACTGGTCCGGGCTCGCGCCGCTCTCGACGAGCTGGCTGACATCCGGCAGGCCGGCGATCGTCGCGGCCGCGTTCCCGGCAAGGCTCACCCGGTCGCCGACGCCCCGGTCGGCGCTGGCGGTGAGGCTCTGCGCCTCCTGCTCGAAGCGGGAGACGATCAGCTGATTCGAGATGAGGAACGCCGGGAGGGCGAACGCGACGAGCGCGAGCGCGGTCCAGCCGACCGTCCGGCTGACCAGGCGGCGCAGCAGGCCGGGCTGGACGAGCTGGCGGATCACTTGCTCGCGAGGAGCTTCTGGCCCTCTGGGCTCTTGGCGAACTCGACGAGCGCGGCGATCGCCGGCTTCAGCGTGCCGGCCGAGGCGCTGTAGACCATGTACAGGGGGCGGCGCATCGGGTACGCGCCGCTCGTCAGGTCCGCGATCGTCGGCGCGACGCCGTTCACCTTGAGCAGCTTGATCTTCGGATCGGCGAGCGTCTTCGCGGTGATCGTGAGCATGCTGACCCCGTCCTGGAACGAGTAGAGCGATTTCAGGGTGGAGTCGGCGCTATCGACCGGCGTGTAGTCGCTGCGGTACGCGGACTTGCCGTCGAAGATGTACTGGTCGAAGATCTGGCGGGTCGCGGCCGTCGGTTCGCGAACGAACACCTTGATCTCGCCCGGTGTCCCGCCGACCTGCGACCAGTTCTTGATCTCCCCGGCGAAGATCGCGCGGATCTGGTCCTTCGTGAGATCCGAGACCGAGTGCCCGGCGCTCACCGCGACACCGGTGCCGGAGACGCCGATCTGCAGCTGCGCGACGGCCTGCTTCTCCGCCGCCGTCATCTCGCGGCTCACGCCGCCGAGGTCGGCCTCGTTGCGCTGGACCGAGGCGATCGCGGCGTCCGACCCGACGTTCTCGATGTCCCACAGCACGCCGGGATGCAGCTCGGTGAACCGGGTCGTCAGCTTGGTGATCTCCGGGATCGTGCCGCCGCCGCCGCTGACCCGGTAGCGGCCGCTCAGGGGGTCGACCTGGGTCTTCGTGGCGGTCGTGCCGCAGGCGCTCGTGGCGATCGCGAGCGCGACCGCGACGCTCGCCAGCCTGGCGAGCGCGGAGGACCGCCGGTTGGTGGAGGTATCGGTATTCATATCGCGTCGATTCTTGACCTCCCGCCGGCCTACGTCAGTCACCCTTTCGGGGGTGAAAACAGGCCCCCAGCCCCATCCACTCGCGCGCTGCCCCATTCGCCTCGGCGCGATCGGCTCGAACAAGCCGAACGCGTCCGGACCTCGCATCTTCTTCGCAGGCGATGCACCTACCGCATCCAGCACCCCGACGGCCGTCGAGGTCGTTGATCACGAGCTCCGGGTCGTCCGAGTGGCAATCGCGATGCGCGACCGATTCATCGAGCTTGCGACATCGTGGCGGAACAGGGCCTATGACCTCGGCCTCGGCTTCGGCGTCGCAGTGGGTACGCGACCCTCGGGCGGATCGGGTACGAAGGCCGCTACGACGACGCCGCGATCGGGAACGTCACGATCCTTGCGTCTCGCTTGTCGAGCCGCGCCGATGGCGGGCAGATCCTCGTGTCACAGCGGCTGAATGCCGCGATCGAGCACCCACGTTCGAACCGAACCGGTCGGCGAGATCGAGCTCAAGGGGATGAGTCGACCAGTCCGAGCGTTCGCCTTCGCCGCCTCCAGGCAGTGACCGATCTCGCTGGTGCGTCGGCTCCTGGGTCTCGAGCCGCGGACACCTGAAGCCCCCCAGGAAAGCGCTCTGTGCCGAGGGCCGGACTTGAACCGGCGACACATGGTTCTTCAGACCATTGCTCTACCAGCTGAGCTACCTCGGCGAGTTCCGGCTTGATTTCACGAATCGGCCAGCGAACCATCCTTCTTTGGCGGTCCCTGGCGACCGCCCAGACCATTGCTCGCCGTAGACCATTGCTCATCCCATTGTCGCGGCTGCCGGCGTACTTCGCCAGCGTCGTCGGGTAGCGCTTCAGCTCCGCGGTGATGAGCTTCCCGTGATAACGGCGGAGCATGTCCACGCTTCCCCAGCCGCCCATCTGGACGATCGCGGTCTCGGGGATCCCGGTCTCGAGGGCGTCACGCGCCCGGGTGTTCCGGTTGCGATGCTGCTTGGACCCGCTGATGCCGCGCCGCTGCAGCTCGCGGCGGAGGCGCTGCTGCATCACGTGCAGCCGCCTTCGCTGAACCCGTGTCCAGACTCGGTCAGGAAGAGCGGCTCGCTGCCGTCACCTGCGGCCTCCGGCCGCAGCTCGTTGAGGGCGCAGGACGGCCTCGCCGGTGCTGGTGAGTGCGTAGACCGCCGCGCCGGTCCGACGCCTCCGGCCGCGAGGGTCCGGGCGGCCGTGGTGATGAAGCCAGCGCGGATGCGGCCGGCGAGGATCCGCCGGGTAACCGCCGCCCGGACGAGGGCAGGAGCGCCGAGCCGTCGAGCAGGAACGCCTCGACCTGGTCGGCGGTGAGGTAGTGGAAGCATGCGAGCTGAAGCAGCGTCTCGAGCACGCGGCTCGTGACCACCGTCACCGGGCGATCCTGCGTCCCACGGCCTTCCGTCGTTGCTCATCTGTGCGGAACTTGTAGTCGAGTTGTTTCGTTCATGCGAGTAGATATCGCATAGGTTGACGCGCGTCGAGGCGGGGTTGAGTTAAGAGGAAGCTGGCAAAGCTCCGCTAAATACGCCGACGGAGGCGACCCCGAATGACCAGGCTCACTTCTTGGTTACGCTCCATCCTCGTCATCGTTCTTGCCATCATCGGCGTGCTCATCTATGGACGACCCGCCGTCGCCGATCCGCCTCAACCTCGTGACGTGATCAATATCGGGAACCCGGTGAACCTCCCGCTGACCCCAGCGCAGGAGTCGCAAGACCAGCGCTTCCGCTCAGCTTTCGGTTTCACTTCAAGCGCGGCCTACATCGAGAACCTATATGCCCGGCAGGCAACCGGCGTATCTACGGGCCTCAGCCGCAATTGGGGCACTCTCCTGACAGCGGGCGAAGCCGCCAACATGATGGCGCGACAGCGACTCATTGAAGTTGTCGGCCCAGGCCCAATTGCTGTCGCCGCAAATCAGCTAACGCCTTTCGGGTCCTATCTTGCACGTCACGTTGACGAATTCGGGGGCGAATACTTCGACCAAATGGCAGATGGCGCTGTCACGGTTCTCTTCACAAGAAACGTCGAGGCACACCGCGTCGCCCTGGCGTCGATTCTCGGATCGGTTGCCGCGACGCATCTCCGCGTAGTGAGCGCGAAGCATACCTATCTGGAGCTGAAGACATTCGCCGCACAAGTCGCGGCCGATGCCGCAGCGTTGAGAGATCACGGCGTCGCACTGTCGTCATTCGGTCCGGACGTTGCACTGAATAGAGTCACGCTGCGAGTCCCACTCGTGACTCCACCAATAGAATCAATCCTGACAACTCGATATGCGGGCAAGCCCTGGCGCCTAGAGAACGCTCCTCCCCCACGGACCTTCGGCGAGACAGCGAAAGAAGCGCCCCCGATGATGGGCGGCCTGTACATCGCCAACGGCACGTTTGCCTGCGCGTCAAGTTTCGTGGTGACCAACGGTTCCACGAATGCCATTCTGACTGCGGGCCACTGCGGAGCTGACGGAGAGTGGTTCCAGGGCGACTTCCTCTTCCCGTACGACGTTGGGTCGACAACGACACGCGTCTTTGACGTTCCAGGGGACGTCGAGGTCATTCCGCTACAGACACAAACGGATGCCTCCCACTACGTGTACATCTCGACAACATCGTGCGGATTCCTCTGCACCTCGCACAACCTGCGCGTGATCTCACGGTCGGAGGCGGATGCCGTGGTCGGCGAGCTCACCTGTATCTCGCTCGTGAATGAGAAGACCGAACAGTGCGGCGGCGTGACAGCAATCAACCAATGTGTGATCTACCCGGACAACGGCAACGTTCAGGTGTGCAACCAGGTCTTTTCATGGTTAACGGCGACGCCTGGCGACAGTGGCGGTCCCTTCTACCAGACGCTCACGGACGGAACCTCCATGGCCCAAGGAATCCTGAGCGGGACGCCTAATGCAGGAGGCACAAACTACACGCAGATCTCGGCGGCATACCGAGCCATCAGCGCCGCCGGCGGTGGCACGTGGGCTGTCTACTAGCGACGTCCTCGGATTGCGGCAAATGAACCGCGCCCGGCCAATCGCGGCGATTGCCGGCGTCCTCGTAACCGCCGTCGTGCTTGGCATAGTTTGGATGACCCGTCGGTGCTACGCACCCTGCGTTCCAACGCCGGAATCAACGGCCTGCACACTCGCGCAGATCGTCGCGTGCCCCGTGGACCCAGTGATCGTAGGCGTCGCCATCTTGTTGGGTCTAGCTGTGGCCTCTTGGGTTGCGAGGATCCTGCGATCAACGTCGCCGAGAGTCTGAGACCGACCTGCCGGGCACAGGACTGAATGGGGAGACAATGTGAGGAGATACATGGTCTTGCAAACCATGTCGTCGCTGGCACGCGGTCGGAATCTAGGCGAGGCGCATGATGGACCTCACGGAACGGCACGCAAGCGACTCTGCTACTTCTATTGGACATTCGCGGACCTGGAGCCGCGAGAGAGTGCGCGGGATTCGGGATGATCCGTGGCGGTCGCGGAGGATCGTCGCCAGACCGGCGTCTCACGGTCGTCGGTCGGCTCGTCGACGAGCGCGACAACGAGCAGAACGCGCCGATCCCGGTCGCGGTACGAAGGCCGCGGACGCTCGCGTCCAGCTCATGCCGAGCTCGTGACGCGCGCGGCCCGAACCGAACGTCGCGGTGTGTCGCGATCGGAGAGCCAGCACGTCATCGTCGACCCGCGCGGAGGGCCGCGCCGTGGCTGACCGGATGTGGGAGAGGACAGCCTTCCCCACGCTGCCACCGGCTTCGGTAGCGTGCGCTGATCGAGCCGAGTGGCCCCGGTGTGGCGACGGCGCGCGCTACGATGCGAGACCTTGCGAAATCGGTCGGTCGGACGGCATCTGAACAGGACGGCGCTCGGTGTGGCGCTCGGTCTGCTGGTCGGCATCGGCCTCACTGCGGGCCCCGCCGCCGCGAGCGGGACGTACACCGCCGTCGCGAGCGGCGATTGGACCAGCCCCGCGACCTGGGCGGGCGGCGCAACGCCTCCGCTGACGATGGGCCAGTCCGACTTCGTCGAGATCCTCGAGGGGAACACGGTGACGATCTCATCGTCGACGACCGTGACCGACGGGGGCAACATCCTGAACCGAGGCGGTCTCATCGTCGCGGGCACCCTGGACGTTCAGCACTTCCTCACGGACTACCTCGGCTCGTTGACCGTGAGCGCCGGCGGGGCGGTGAACGTCGGCGGCGTGCCAACGGTCTACTTCCAGAACACCGGCAGCACCGTGATCAATCACGGCAGCCTGAACGTGCGGTCCGGCGGCACGCTCGTGAACCAGAACGGGAGCCGCCTCGAGAACGCCGGCACATTCCAGGTCTTCGACGGAGCCACCATCAACAACCGTGACGTGAGCAGGATCGTGAACGACGCCGGCGGCGCCATCGTCAGCGACGCCGGCGCCTACATCCTCACGAACGGGCAGATCGAGAACCGCGGCTCGTACACCAACCAGTCTGGGTCGACGACCGCGAACTACGGTGGCTTCACCAGCGTCGGCTCGGTCACCAACCACGGGACCTTCGAGGTGCTGGCCGGAGGCTTCGTGAACGCCGGCGGATCGCTGAGCAACGACGGCAGCGTCACGGTCTACGCCAGCAACGCATTCCTGAACCTCACCGGCGGGACGATCGTGAACCTTCCCGGCGGGACCGTCACCGTCCGTGGCGCGACCCAGAGCTTCGTGAACCAAGGCAGCATCCTGAACGAGAGTGGCGCGACATTCCTCGTCTGGACCGCGCTCGTCAACAACCACGGCGTATTCGCGAACCACGGAGCGCTCACGACGCAGAATGTCGCCAGCATCACGAATGACGCGAGCGGCGTCATCACGAACTACGCCGACGGCACGATCGCGAACGGCCAGTTCAGCGTGATCGAGAACGGTGACGCCGCCCAGGGCTTCGGGTCGATCAACAGCTACGGTCCCGTCATCAACGATGGCCAGCTCCAGGTGGCCTTCGGGACGGTGCATCAGTACGCTCCCGGCGCTATCACGAACAGCCCCACCGGCCGGATCACCATCTCGGGCAGCGGCACGCTCATCATCGACGACGGCGCGACGCTCACCAACGCGCGGTTCGGATCCATCTCGAACGGCGGCCTGCTCCAGACCATCCTCGGGACGATCCAGAACCACGGAACGATCGACAGCATCGCCCCGGGGTTCCTGCTCAACGGCGGCACCGTCCTCAACTACTGCGCCGACGGGGCGACGGTGACCGGTCGCGTCGCGAACATCCCGGTGCAGGCGGTGGGCTGCACGACCACGTTCACGCAGGCCGGCATCCCCTCGGCGAGCTGGGGGGTCACCGCGAACGGGACGCACTACGCAGGCACCGGCCCGAGTGTCGCCGTGGGCGGACTGTCGGGGACGGTGACCTATGCGTACGACGCGAGCATCATCACCGCGGGCGCGCGCTACGACTGCGTGGTCGGGTGCAGCGGGTCGGTGTCGTCTGGCGGAACGGTCTCGGCGACCTACGCCGTGCGATACCGGGTGACCTATCAGACGACCGGATGCGCGCTGCCGGTGCCGGTGCCGCCGGACCAATTCATCCCGCCGGGGAGTGCCGCGAGCTCGTCGTTCCCCTCGACCGTGGCCTCGAACGACGACCCGCCGTCGGTCCTCTGCGTCTTCGTCGCTGACGACCGGCCGGCCACGATCTCCGGCCCGACGACGATCACCGGGACGTACCTGACCCAGTACCTGCTCAGCGTGTACAACGGCGCGAGCAGCGCACAGACCTACTACGCTGCCGGGACGCCGGTCGTCCTGACCGCGGACGCGGTCCCCCACCTCGTGTTCGTCGACTGGGAGGTTGACGGGACCGCGTACCCGCCGCTCGTCAGCACCATCACGATCACGATGAACGGCCCGCACATCGCGACGGCGGTCTACGACACCCCGCTTGGGGCGACGCAGCGGCTCCAGAGCGCCGTGGACGCGATGGGGCTGGCGCAGGGCACCACCCGGTCGCTCGATGCGAAGCTGAACGCGGCGATCGCCGCGATCGGCCGTGGCTCCAACGCGGCAGTGGGTCAGCTGAGCGCGTTCCGCAACGAGGTGCGCGCGCAGACCGGGAAGACCATCACCTCGGCCCAGGCCGGGATGCTCGCGGACGCGGCCGGGCGGATCATCGCGGCGCTCGGCGACTAGCGCGGCTGCGCAGGCCCCGACCTCCGTGCGACCCTGTGCCCGAGCCGCGTCGCTGCTCACGTAGACGCGCTCAGCGGCGGCCCGACGCGACTAGATTTCGCCAGTGCCGACGCGCATCCGGGTCGTGATCGAGGCCGGTGGCAGACGGACCTTCGCGAGTGCCGCGGACTGGCCGGGCTGGGCCCGGAGCGGCCGTGATGAGCCGGCCGCGCTCGAGGCCCTCGTCGCCTACGGCCCTCGCTATGCCGCGGTGGTGGGGCGTACCGGCCTCGGCTTCCGGCCGCCGGCGGGCCCGGCGGCGCTCCATGTCGCTGAGCGCGTGCGCGGCAACGCGACGACCGACTTCGGCGCCCCCGGCGTCCCGGCGCACGTGGATGCGGCCGCACTGAGCGCCGCGGACCTCGCGCGCCTGCGGACCCTGCTGAAGGCGACCTGGCGGGCGTTCGATGCGGGCGTCGACCGCGCGCGCGGCACGACCTTGCGCGCAGGTCCGCGCGGCGGCGGCCGCACGCTCGCGAAGATCGTGGAACACGTCCGCGACGCCGAGGCCGCGTATCTCTCCGGGCTCGGGTGGCCACTCGAGCGCGGCCCGAGCGGCCGCGGCCTCATCGCTGCCGCCCGTGCCGCGGTGCTCGACGGCCTGGTCGCCTCGGCGCGCGGCGAGATCGCGGCGCAGGGGCCGCGCGGCGGCCTGCGGTGGAAGCCGCGGTTCTTCGCCCGCAGGCTGATGTGGCACGCGCTCGATCATCTCTGGGAGATCGAGGACCGATCGACCTAGGCTGATCCACGGGGCAACGCCCGACGCATTACACACATACCCATGTCACCGGCACGACCGACCACCCAACGCCGGCAGCTCGAGCGCATCGTCGCGCGTGAGAGCGCCGAAACGCTCGTCGGCCGCTCCGCAGGGCTGCGCGTCGAGATCGTCCGCCGTCTGATCGGGCCGGTGGCGCATCACGTCGCCGGTCGCTTCGTCACCTACGACCGCGCGCTCGGCGAGACCGGACTCCGGCACGGCTCCGCGTGGATCGTCGAGAACGCGACCGGCGGGCTCCGCGTCGAGGGCCGCGAGCACGTGCCGCCACGCGGTCCGCTGCTCATCGTGGCGAATCACCCCGGACTCTCCGACGCGGTGGCGCTGCTCGCGGCGCTCGGCCGCGACGACGCGTGGATCGTCGCGGCGAACTACCCGTTCCTGCGCGCGCTCCGGCTCGCGAGCCGGCGCTTCCTGTTCGTCGAAGACGACCGCGCCGGTCGGCTGTCGACCGTCCGCCGCATCCTCTCGACGCTGCGTCGCGGCGAGACCGTCGTGGTCTTCCCGGCCGGCCGACTCGAGCTCGATCCCGATCTGTCGCGCGAGGCCGCCCGCGCATCCCTGGGGACGTGGTCCCGCAGCGTCGAGCTCCTCGCGCGGCGCGCCCGCGACACCGTCGTGATCCCCGCGACCGTCCGGGGTGTCGTCTCGCGCTCGGCGTTCGACCATCCCTTGGCGAAGCGTCGGGGCGTGCTCAACGACCGCCAGCGCATGGCGAGCCTGCTCCAGCTCGCGCTGCCCGCCTACCGGGCGGATCCCGTCCGGGTCACCTTCGGGACGGCGATCACGTCGGGCGCGACCCGTGACGTGCACGCCGCGGTCCTCCATGCGATGCGCGCGCTCATCGGCACGGCCCGTTAGCGCGAGATCGTGATCTCCACCGCTTCCGCTGCCGCGTCGAGGCCGTCGGGCTCGAGCTTCTCCACCCGCACGGAGACCTCGGTGACCCGGTCGAACCGGCGCACCAGCGCGTGGGCGACGTCGGACGTCATCCGCTCGAGGAGCGTTCGCGGCCGGCGGCCGACCTCGTCCCTGACGGCCGCGGCGACCGCGGCGATGTCGAGCCCACCGGCAAGGTCGTCACGTGCGACGGCGTCCCCGATATCGACCGCGAGCGACACATCGACCAGGTAGTCGTGGAGCCGCTCGTGGTCGGCCGGCGCGGGGCCCTGGCGGCCGCGACAGCGCAGGCCCCGGATGACGATCCGGGCCGGGAGCGCAGCTGGCATACAAGTGGCACGGTATCCGTTGGATGGATGACGTGCTGATCGAGTCCCCCGCCGGTGCCGCCCGCGCCGACGCGCGGCTGCCCACGCGCTGGGGCGACTTCCGGCTCAGCGTCCTCCGGTTCGACGGCACCGAGGTCATCGCCCTCGCGCAGGGGGATCTCGACGGGCCGGCGCCGGTCCTCGCGCGCCTGCACTCCGAGTGCTTCACCGGGGACGTGCTCGGCTCGCTGCGCTGCGACTGCGGCGAGCAGCTGCGCTCCGCCCTCGCGATGATCGGGCAGGCGGAGCGCGGCGTGCTCCTGTATCTCGACCACGAGGGCCGCGGCATCGGGCTGTTCGACAAGGTGCGCGCCTACGCATTGCAAGACGCCGGGCGCGATACGGTCGATGCGAACGTCGAGCTCGGCCTGCCGGTCGACGCCCGCGACTATTCGGCCGCGGCCGCGGCGCTCGGCGAGCTCGGCGTGCGGTCGGTGCGCCTCATCACCAACAACCCCGCGAAGATCCTCGGGCTCGAGCGGCACGGGATCGCGGTGGTCGACCGCGTCCCGCTCGAGACCCTTCCGAACGAGGCGAACACGGGATACCTCCGCACCAAGGCGGCTCGGATGGGCCACCTGCTCGACGGGCTGCCGGATCCGCGCGATGTCGACGTCGGGTCCATCCCGCCGAGCCGCCCGCTCGTGACCGTGCATTACGCGCAGACCATCGACGGGCGCATCGCGTCGCGCACCGGCGACGCGCGCTGGGTGAGCGGCGAGCGATCCCTTCGCCTCGCGCACGAGCTCCGCGCGGCCCACGACGCGGTGCTCGTGGGGATCGGCACGATCCTCGCCGATGACCCGAAGCTCACCGTGCGCCTCGCCCCGGGCCGGTCGCCGGTGCGCGTCGTGGTCGACAGCACCCTGCGCATCCCGCCGGAGGCCTCGGTCCTCGACACCGCCGCTGCGCGCACGATCATCGCGACCACGCCGGGCGCGCCGGCGGAGCGCGCGGCCGCGCTCGTCGCGCGCGGCGCGCAGGTGCTGCGGGCGAAGGCCGACCCGGACGGCCGCGTCGATCTCCGCGACCTGCTCGCGCGGCTGCGCGCCGGCGGCCTCCGCAGCCTCATGGTCGAAGGCGGCCGCGGCATCATCACGGCGGCGCTCCGCGAGCGGCTCGTCGACCGGCTGACCGTCTGCATCGCGCCGAAGGTCATCGGCGAGGGCATCGCGGCGGTCGGGGATCTGCACATCGAGCGGCTCCGCGACGCCCTGACCTTCGAGCGAGCGGGGTTCATCTCGTACGGCGATGACGTCATCTTCTACGGCGAGCCGGCGGACCGGACGGCGTGACCGTGGCCGCGGCGGTGTGGTTCCCGCGCGCGCGAGCGGTGGAGCTCCGGACGGAGGAGCTCGCCGCCACCGGGCCCGGCGACGTGCGGGTGCACGCCTCGCTCTCCGCGATCTCTCACGGCACCGAGATGCTCGTGTACCGCGGCCTGGTGGACCGCGACCTCGCGCTCGACCTGCCGACGGTCGCCGGTGGATTCGGCTTCCCGCTGAAGTACGGGTACGCGAGCGTCGGGCAGGTGGCCGCGGCCGGCCGGGACGTGCGGGGGCTGCGCGAGGGCGACCTCGTCTTCGCGCTCCACCCCCATCAGGACGAGTACGTGCTGCCGGCGTCGCTCGTGCGGCGCCTGCCGGACGGCGTGGCGCCGGAACAGGGCGTGTTCCTCGCGAACCTCGAGACAGCGATCAACGTCGTGCTCGATGCGAAGCCGCGGCTCGGCGAGACCGTCGCGGTCCTCGGGCAGGGCGTCGTCGGGCTGCTCGTCACGCAGCTGCTGCGCCGATCGGGCGCGCGCGTCGTGGCGATCGAGCCGTCGGCGCTGCGCCGCTCGCTGGCCGCGCAATGCGGCGCCGAGCACGCGCTCGCGGCCGCCGACGCGGCCGTGGTGCGCAGGCTGAGCGGCGGACGCGGCGCCGACATCGCGATCGAAGCCAGCGGCGACCCGGGCGCGCTCCAGGACGCGATCGACTGGGTGGCCCCCGAGGGCACCGTGGTCGTGTGCTCGTGGTACGGCGAGAAGGCCGTGCCGCTCGACCTCGGCGGCAGCTTCCACCGAGGGCGCGTGCGCCTGATCAGCTCGCAGGTCGGACGGATCGACCCGGCCCTCGCGCCACGGTGGGACCGCGACCGGCGGCTCGCGCTCGCGACGGAGCTGCTCGGCGAGCTCACGCTCGCGAGCCTGATCACGCACCGGTTCGCGTTCGCCCGGGCGGCCGACGCGTACGCCCTGCTCGACGACCGGAGCGCCGAGACCGTCCAGGTGGTGCTCGACTACGCCTGACGTCGTGCTCGTCACGGCCGGCGATCCGACACGGCGCACCGGGGGCAACCTGTACGACCGGCGCATGCTCGCGGCCCTCCGGCGCGCGGACGTGCGCGTCGCGGCCCTCGTGCTGCGCGACCACCGGGACGCGGTGCGGCTGCGCGACCTGCACGCGCCGCTCGTGCTGGTCGACACGATCGCGGCCCCGCTCGCGACGCCACACCTGGGCGCCCTCCGCGCGGGCGGCGCCGAGGTCGTCGCGCTCGTTCACATGCGGCTCGGGGCCCTGGCGCTCGCGCGTCGCGCGGATCGCGTCATCGCGGTCGGTCGCACGCTCGCGAACGAGCTCGCCGAGGGCGGCATCGACCGCGGCCGGATCACGGTCATCTCGCCTGGCCGCGACCCCGTCGGCGTGCGGTCGCTCGCGCGGCCCGGCCGGCGGATCGTGTGCGTCGCGAACTGGACACCGACCAAGGGGATCCATGCGCTCGTCGACGCGGTCGCCCGGCTTCCCGAGGTATCGCTCGATCTGGTCGGCGATGCGCCCGACGCCGCGTACGCGGCGATCGTCCGTCGCGCGATCGCCGGGCGCAGGCTCGCCGGTCGCGTGCGGGTCCACGGCGCGCTCGGTCGGGCGGCGGTGCTGCGCCGCTACCGGGCCGCATCCGTGTTCGCGTTGCCGTCGACGCGCGAGGGCTATCCGATCGCGTATGTCGAGGCGCTCGCGCACGGGCTACCCGTCGTCGGGTACGACATCCCGGCGGTCCGCGAGGTCGTCGGCGGAGCCGGCAGCCTCGTCGCCCCCGGTCGGGTCGCCGCCCTGGCGGCTGCGCTCCAGCGCGTGGTCACCGATGAGCGGTGGTGGCGCCTCCAGGCACGGCGCTCGATCTCCCGCGCGCGCGAGCTGCCGACCTGGACGGAGAGCGAGGCACAGCTGGTTCGCGCGGTCACGGGACCGCGGGCGAACGCTACCGGCTGACGGCGGGCGGGAACGACGGGGTCGCGCTGCGCTCGATCGGCTTCTTCTTCTTGACGTCGGGGTTCTTGGCGCGCCTGCGGGCGGCCTTGAGCCGGGCTCGGGATCCGGTGCGTCGCGACATGCTGTCTCCTCTCGGGTCGACTGCTAAGGATGCGCCCTGCGCACCGGCATTACCAGGGCGCGGATGCCCTGACCGAACGGCCGATGCCACGCGCGAGCGACGAGGTCCGCCGCGGTCAGCTCCCGACGAGTGACAGCATCGCGGGAAGCAGCGGCAGGTCGAACGGCTTCCGCAGCGCCGCGACGAATCCGTCGACGCCGGCGGGCAGCTCGAATCGGCTCGCCGAGACGACCAGGATCGGGATGGCGCTGAGCGTCGGGTCGGCCTTCATCGCACGGAGGATGTCGTAGCCGTCCAAGCCCGGAAGGGCGAGGTCGAGGATGACGAGGTCGGGCTTCGGGTCGAGCAGCTGGAGGCCCTCGACGCCGTCGGCGGCGAGGATCGCCTCGTGCCCCTCGTCGCGGAGCATCCGGGCGTACATCTCACGCGTGTCGTGGTCATCTTCGATGGCGAGGATGCGCAGCGGACGCTCCTTGTGGACGCGCGCCGATACGAAGGCGTCGCTGCAACTGTAAAAGAGGGCAACCGAGCGACCCCTAGCGACGCAGGGTGCTCGCGAGCGGGATGCCCGCGGCCCAATAGGTCCCGGTCGGCCCGGCGGGCAGCAGATCGAAGGTCGTGCCGTACCCGTAGGCGACGCGCTCGGCGCCGGTCACGCGGGCGCCATCGACGAGGTCGCCCACCGCGATCGCGCCGAGGAGCCGTCCGTCGGCGAGCGGATGGCCGGGCGACGCGTAGACCTCACGACCGTCCGCCAGGACGAGGTGCACGACCTGGTGGTCGACCGGCGCGGTCGTGCTGCCGACGATCGTGACCGGCGCGGGGATGCGGTCGCCGCGCTCGTCGGCCGTCCACACGGTCATCCCCGCGCGCAGGTCCTCGACCGGGATGTCACCGCTCGGCGTCGCGATGCGCGTCCCGCGCGCGAGACAGATCGGGCAGGGCGGAGGGCCGCTCGCGGTCTGCGACGCGACGCTGATCTGACCGCGCTGGTCGACGGTCCCATCGACCAGTGAGCCGGTCTGCTGGTCCGCCGTGAAGCGGGCGGCGAAGTGATAGGCGGCGGCCAGCGGATCGAGGTGCAGCGCGGCGAGCATCTTCCAGTCGGTGTAGATCGCGAGCTTCTGCGCGTGCGAGTAGGTGCCGCTCGGGACGTATCCCAGGTGCGCGACGATCGCGCTGAACGTCTCGGCGTCCCGCTGGACCTCCCCGAAACGCGACTCGGCGAGCGAATCCTGATCGGCCCGCGCGACCGGGTAGCGGTCCGGGTCGCAGTACCACAGCCGACCGAAGCGGTCGACGAGCCGGTACTTCAGCTGCGCGAGCGTGAGCGCGCCGGATGCGACCGGCCCGGCCGTCGGGGACGCCGTGGGCGGGGGCGTACCGGCCGCGGTGGGCGACGGCACGGCGCTCGGCGCGGGTGCGCTGGGCACGCTGGTCGCGCTGATCGCCGTCGCGGTCGCGACCGGCTGCGGTGCGGGGCTGCCCGGACCGCCGACGTCCGAGGCGAGCCGGTCGCCGCATCCTGCGGCGAAGAGTCCGATCAGCGCGAGGCGTACGAGACGGCGGCCCACATCGATGGAACGGACGGGGGACCGAAACGTTCCGCCAGGCGCCACCTATCCTCTGCCCGGGGCCTTAGCTCAGCGGTCAGAGCGGCTGCTTTACACGCAGCGGGTCGGAGGTTCGAATCCCCCAGGCCCCACCCGACCGCACGGGAGGCGCGGCGCTCGTCGTGAGCGGCCACGCGGCCTCGCGCACCGCCACGCTCGACGGTCACGCGCCGCTCTGCCGCTCCTCGGCGTCGACAACCTGTCTCGCGATCGCAGCTAGCTCACGACCATCCAGGGCATCGGCGGCAGGGGAAAGAGTCGTACGTTCCGCCCGGCGAGGATGAGCGCGTCGGCAAGCCCCTCGAGCCGGCCGAGCTGGGTCGCGAAGTAGTCGAGGCGCTCGGCGCCGCGCGCGTCGAGATCGGCCTGCTCGCTGCCCCGGCGCGCGATGAGCTGCCAGAGCTCGAAGTAGTCGCGCGAGAGGTCGTCCGCATGCACCGTGAGCTGCGCTTCGTAGCGGCAGCGCGCGAGTCGGACGCTTGCCGTCTCGAAGGTGGTCAGCCGGCCGAGCGACGCGAGGAAGTCGGCGCGCAGGCGGACCGCCTCGTCGCTCCCGGTGACCGCGCGGGAGCGGCGATACGCGCGCCCGCGGGCCTTCGCCTGCACCGAGAGCTCGCGATGGCGCTCGTCGATGCGCTGGCGGAAGCGCTCGCTGCGGACCGCGGTGGTCGTCCAGACGACCGGCGCACGAGGCGGCATCTCGAGGCGATTATCCTGCCGCTCGACCTGTGAACAAGACTGTTCATGATGAGCGGAACGTGCGACCATGAATGAGCCTGACCTCGCGCGGGACCTCCTCCGGTCCGCGAAGACCATCGCCGTCGTGGGGTACTCCGCCAAGCCCGATCGGCCGAGCAACTCCGTCTCCGCGTACCTCCGGGACCACGGGTATCGCATCGTCCCCGTGAACCCGCAGCTCCGCCGTACGCTGGTCCAGGGCGAGCGGGCGTACGACCGGCTGGTGGACATCCCGACATCCGAGCAGATCGACTTCGTCGACGTCTTCCGGCGCGGCGAGCGACTCGATGCCGTGGTCGACGACGCGCTCGCGAGTGGCATGCGCGCGATCTGGTTCCAGCTCGGCCTCGGCAACGTCGACGCCGCCCAGCGCGCCGAGTCCATGGGGATGCGCGTGGTCTGGGACCGCTGCACCGCGATCGAGCATCGCCGGATCCGCTCCGAGGGTTAGCTCACCACCGCGATCGCGGCGTGAGCGCGACCTCCTTCGTGACGTCCTCGCCCGCCGCGACGCGGGTCCAGAACGGATCGAGCTCGAACCGGGCGTTCGCGAAACGAAGCGTCGCGATGAGCGCCGCGAAGTCGCGCAGCCGGTACGGCTTCGTGTTCACCTTGACCGTCGCCGCCCGTCCGCGGGCGACGAAGTGCGGCGCGGACACGCCGGAGTGCGCGCCGGGGTACCGCTTCGCGTCGAGCCGCTGCAGCGATCCGATGGCGACGCTCTCGCGGTGGGTACCGAAGAAGGTGCGGTACACGAGCTCGTCGCCTTCGATGCGCACCTGCGTGAAGTAGGCGTAGTTGACGACGGTCAGCGCGTTGAGGAGGAGGAGCGCGAGGCCGATCGTCATCATCACGCCGTCGTGGCCCGCGATGCCGAACAGCAGCACGGCCAGGCCGGCGAGCGGAAAGAGCGTGTACGACGGCCACAGGAGCGTGAGGTCGGGACGGACCGTCGTCATCACGCGAAGTCTAGGTGTCGGGCGGCACCGGCCCGATCGCGAGGCGGCGGTCGACGTCGGCGAGCGCTGCCCGGATCGGCGCGGCGGTCGCCCTGCGCTCGTCGTCGTCGATCAGCAGATCGGGATCGCCGACCTCGGCCAGGCGCGCGAGGTAGAACGCCCGCAGCGTGCGCAGGGCATCGCGGATCGGCAGCGGCCGGTACGCCACACCGGCGGTCTCGCACGCGATGCGGAACTCGAGCTCGGCCGGACGGTAGCAGCCGCGGCAGACGAAGACCGGCGTCTCGACCCCGTTCGCGAGGACGCGCGCGGGGTGCGCATCCGCGGCGATGTCCTCGGCGCGGCAGCGTGGGCAGCGGGTGACGCGCATCACCGCATTGTCGCTGGCACGGGCCATGCTTCGGTGGCCGGTCGATGAAGGCATCGGTCGGGCGGCGCGCCGAGGCAGCGGCCGTCGCCGAGGAACGGGTCGACGAGGCCGTCCAGCGCACATCGCCGTTCAAGGCGTGGTTCGGCCACGTCGCGACGAAGGTGTCGGACGTGACCGGGTCGGTCTGGGCATTCACGGTCGCGCTGCTGGTGATCCTGACCTGGATCGTGACCGGGCCGATGTTCGGCTTCTCGGACACCTGGCAGCTCGTCATCAACACCGGGACGACGATCGTCACCTTCCTCATGGTGTTCCTCATCCAGAACACGCAGAACCGCGACGCGAAGGCGACGGAGCTGAAGCTCGACGAGCTGATCCGCGCCATCGGGCAGGCACGGAACCGGTTCATCGGGGCCGAGCTCGAGCCCGAGGAGCTGCTGGAGCGCGAGAAGAAGGAGATCGAGGCGGAGAAGGACAAGCCGAGCCCGGCGCCGCACCAGGTCCATCCTCCCGCGCATAACGGGAAGCCGCACGACCACGGCCCGGGGCCGGCCGGGCGCCGCTGACCCGCGGCGATGGCCGGTCGGCCCACTTGTCGCGACGTCCGTGACCTGCGCATACCTGTCGGGTGCCACCGGGCGAGGGCAAGGGCTGGTCCAAGGGCCGAACCGCGAAGGACGACCCGCGCATCGCGCGCGCCGCGGCCGCGCACCGCGGCAAGCAGTACGTGCCGCGGGTGCCGCCGGAACAGGACCGACGGCGCGCGTCTTCGCCGGTGGATACGACGTGGCGTCCGACCCTCGCCTATGCGATCGGTCTGATGGCGACGGACGGGTGCGTCGCCGATGGCGACCACATCTCGTTCCCGAGCGCCGATCGCGAGCTGGTGGAGCTCTTCGCCGCGTGCTTAGGCAAACGAAACGCGATCAGCGAGTACCGCACGGAGACGGGCGGGACGGCATATCGGATCCAGTTCGGGGACGTAGCCTTCTGCCGATGGCTCGCGGGTATCGGGATCACGGGCCGCAAGAGCCTGTCGATCGGCGCGATCACGGTACCCGCGGAACAGCTGCTCCCACTCGCGCGTGGCCTGCTTGATGGCGATGGATCGATCATCAACAAGCGCGCGCGTGCCGATACCCATGGTCGCAAGGACTACTACTGGGAATACCTGCAGACGAAGTTCGTGTGTGCGAGTCGTCCACATCTCGAATGGTTGAAAGCGGGCCTCAAGAATTCGCTTGGCGTCGATGGGCTGATCATCACGCGATCTGCGCGAAACGGGAAGAACGCGTGTTACACGCTTCGCTATGGCAAACGCGACAGCCACATTTTGCTCAGCGCCCTGTACCGAGATCCTCATGCACCCCGACTCACCCGAAAGTGGACGGTTTGGCAGCGCTATCTCGACCGGCACCCGGACATCCGCGCGACGACGAATTGATAGAATGACGTCGGGCCCAGGTGGCGAAATTTGGCAGACGCGCATGTCTGAGGGGCATGTGCCCGAAAGGGCTTGCGGGTTCAAGTCCCGCCCTGGGCACCGATCACGTCACAGAACGCGCTTCGCCCACCGCCCGCTCCGGAATCGCAGCGACAGGATGATCGCGCGCACGCAGTAGTCGACGAGCACGGCGAGCCAGATCCCGACGAGGCCGAGCCCGAGCGGGAAGGCGAACAGGATCGCGAGCGGCAGCCGCACGACGAACCAGTTCACCACCGTCGTCGCGAGCGTGAACCGCGTGTCGCCCGAGCCGCGCAGGGCGCCGCCCATCGTGAAGTTGACCGCCTGCGCGGGCTGCGCGAAGCCGATCACGACGAGCGCGCCCACGCCGGCCACGATCACGCCCTGGTCGTTCGTGAAGATGCTCAGGAAGAACCGCGGGAACAGCGCAAGGGTCGCGCCCGCGGCGGTGGTCCAGACGATCGCCATCCGCGTGGCCGCCCACCCGGACCGCATCGCCCGCTGCGGCTCGCGCCTGCCCAGCGACTGACCCACGAGGGCGGCGGAGGCGGCCGAGAACCCGACGCACGGCAGGAACGACAACGACTCGAGCTGCGCCACGAGCTGGTTCGCGGCGTAGGCCTCCGTGCCGAGCCGGAAGGCGAGGAAGCCGAGCGCGAGGATCCCGATGCTGAACAGGAACGACTCGCCGGCCGAGTAGCCGCTGATCGAGGCCAACGAGCGCAGATTGGTGGGCTCGAGCCGCCAGGTGCCACCGGCGATGCGAACACCGGCGATGCCGCGCCACAGCAGCGCGATCGTTCCGGCGCAGAACAGGACGCTCACGAGGACCTGGGCGTACGCCGCGCCCATGATCCCAAGCCCGGCGACCGTCACGAGCCCGTAGGTCGCGGGGATCGTCAGCGCCGACCCGCCGGCCGAGAGCCACATCGGCGTGCGGGTGTCGCCGGCCGCGCGCATCGCCGACACGCCGATGATCGAGATCGTCTGGAATACGTTCAGGCCACCGATCAGGGCGAGGTACGGTGCGCCCGCGGACGCGACCGCATCGTCGGCACCGATCAGGCCGAGCAGCGCCTGCGCGAAGATCGCGAACAACGCGCCGGTCAGGACGCCGAGCGCCGCGCCGAGGACCAGCGATTGGCGGACGACGTTCGCCGCCACATCCGCGCGGTGTTCGCCCATGCGGCGGCTCACGAGCGCGACCGTGCCGATGGACAACGCGTTGAACACCGGGAAGAGCAGGAAGGTGAACTGGAGCGACGCGCCGACCGCCGCGATGGCCACGCCGCCGAGATGGCCGATGAACGCGATGACGACGGTCTGGCCGCTCGCGCGGATGAGCTGCTCGATGATGCCGGGCCACGCCAGCTGGAACGCGGCCCGTGACGGGCTCAGGAGCGCGAGCTGCGCGGCTCGGGTCAGCGGTCGCGCTCCGTCGACGCCCTCGACCGCCTCCGCCTCGGTCACGCGACCGCGACGCCTCGGCCGCTGATCGCCTCGCCCACCCTCCAGGCCGTCACGCCGTGCGTGTCGCGCGCGCGATCCCACGTCACCGCGTGCGCCGCGGGCACGCCGACGAGCAGCCCGCCGGAGGTCTGCGGGTCCAACAGGAGGCGGCGGGTCGCGTCGTCCGTTCCGTCCGCGAACCGCACGTGCCCCTGGCCCGCGTAGTACACGGTGTTGCGCTCGAGACCGCCGAAGCTGATCCCCCGCTCCGCCTGCGCGCGGGCGCCGCGGAGGAGCGGCACCGCGCTCGCGTCGATGCGGATGCCGAGCCCCGAGCGCTCGGCCATCTCGTGCGCGTGCCCGATGAGGCCGAACCCCGTAATGTCGGTGGCGGCATGCAGACCGGCCTCGACGATCGCCTGCGCGGCGGCACGATTGAGCGCGGCCATCGAGGCCACGACCGACGCGAGATCCTCCGGTGCGAGGTCGCCGCTCTTGTGGGCCGTCGTGAGCACACCCGTACCGATCGGCTTCGTGAGCCAGAGCGCGTCACCCACGCGGAGCGCGCCTTTCGTCAGGAGGCGATCGGGATGCCCGCGGCCGGTGACGGCGAGCCCGAACTTCGGCTCTTTGTCGATGACCGTGTGACCGCCCGCGATGACGCCGCCGCCTTCGGCGAGCTTGTCGACCGCACCCTGCATCAGCCGCTCGAGCGGCTCGAACGCGAGATCGTCGGGCCACGCGACGACGTTCAGCGCGAACAGCACCTCGCCGCCCATCGCATAGACGTCGGACATCGCGTTCGCCGCGGCGATCGCGCCGGCCGCGTAGGCGTCGTCCACGATGGGAGGGAAGAAGTCGACGGTCTCGATGATCGCGAGGTCGGGGGCGACGCGGTACACCGCCGCGTCGTCGGCCGCCTTCAGACCGACGAGCAGCTCCGCCGGCTCGCGCTGCGTGCTGAGGGGGCGCAGGACCTGCGCCAGTGGGCCGGGGCCCAGCTTCGCGCCTCAGCCGGCGCAGGACGACAGGCTGGTGAGGCGGACCTCGTGACGTGCGGACACGCGCCGAGGATAGCCGCGCGTCGGGCGAGCGGTGCCACGGCCGAGCTCGCGGATCGACGCTCGCCGCAGGGCGAGGCCTTGCGATCAGCGCGCCAGCGGTGTCAGCTGAAGCTGTTCGGCGAGCGCGTGCGCGATCGACAGGTCGGCGTCGCTGCGCACCAGCACGCGTCCAAGCACCAGGACCCCGTTGCGTGGCGAAGAGATCCGCCTCATTCCGGGAGGCACCTGGCCGGTCCATCCGCGCGTCGTGATGAGATAGTCGCCCTCCCGCGTCCCGGTAGCGCGCGTGCCGACGTAGGCGAACACGACGTTCTTCGCGGGATCCGTGAACTGGACGCTGTAGTAGCGATCGTGCATGTCCGGTACGTGCAAGACGAGCGGCCCGTTCCGAAGGTCCAGCCAGCCGGCGGTGACCAGCGTGTCGCGGTTCACGCCGGTGGTCGCCAAGGATGAGGCCGAGGCAGGCGGGTGAAGCGGATCGGCGAAGAGCGTTCGGGGTTCCGTCTGGAGCGTGTTGACCGGGATGGGGCCGTCGCCGAACCCCTTGGCGAGGAGCGCCCGCTTGTACACGGACAGCAACAGGCGCGGCCACAGGTAGATCACGAGGGACCACGCCGCGACCATGACCGCACCGAACACCGCCAGGTGCTCGTACTGGATGGTCATCGTCGTTCCGATGCGACGACCGGCGGGACCGTGTACTCGCCGCGAAGAATGGCCTCGCCGGGTACGTACACCCGCAGCCACAGGATGAACGCACCCG
>DASYXA010000057.1:0-2598 GCA_035935465.1 Candidatus Limnocylindria bacterium
CATCACGGCCGAGCCGGCGATCGCTGAGGTGAGCACGATGCCGATGCGCGTTGGATCGAGACCGAGACGGTCGAGGTACACGCCGAGCACCACCGAGAGGTAGCCGTACGCGAACGTGCGGAGCACGCGCGCGAGGAGGAGCCGCCGGCCGTCGGGCGTGATCCAGCGGAGCCATCGGCCGCGGGGCTCGCGCGAAGACCGGGTCATTCGTACATTGTGTCGAGGTATGGCGACCGAACAGCGGAAGCTCGTCAGTGTCGTCTTCGCGGACGTCGTCGGATCGACGGCCTTCGGCTCGGACAACGATCCCGAGGTCGTGCGCTCGGTGATGGGCTCGTATTTCGAGCGGATGAAGGCGATCGCCGAGACGCACGGCGGGACCGTCGAGAAGTTCATCGGTGATGCGGTCATGGTGGTGTTCGGCGTGCCGCTGCTGCACGACGACGACGCCGAGCGGGCCGTGCGAGCCGCACTCGCGATGCGGGACGCCATGGACGCGCTCAACAGCGAGCTCGGCGTGTCGCTCGCGGCTCGGATCGGCGTCAACAGCGGCGAGGCCGTGGCCGGTGCGGGCGAGGAGAAGCAGTTCCTCGTCACGGGGGACGCGGTGAACGTCGCGGCCCGGCTGCAGCAGGGGGCCGAGCTGGGCGAGGTGGTCGTCGGTCCGCTCACCGAATCGCTGACCCGGTCCGCGATCGAGTACGCAGCGCGCGATGCGGTGGTGGCGAAGGGCAAGGCCGAACCGATCAAAGCGTTCCACGCCGTGCGGCCGCGGAGCGCGGTGCCCGAGCAGGCGCGCGGCCTGCCCGCGATGCGCGCGCAGCTCGTCGGGCGGCAGCGCGAGCTTCGGATGCTGCTCGAGTCGTTCGAACGGGTGCGCGATGAGCGACGCGCGCACCTGTTCACGGTCGTTGGCAACGCCGGCATCGGCAAGTCCCGTCTCGTCGGTGAGGCGCTCGCGCGGATCTCCGGTTCGGACCGGGCACACGTTCTGCGCGGGCGGTGCCTGCCGTACGGGGCGGGGATCACCTACTGGCCGCTGATGGAGATCGTTCGCGAGGACGCGGGGATCAGCGGCGGAGACGACCGGGACACCGCGCTGGCGAAGCTCGACCAGCGCAACCGCGTGCTCCTCGGGCCCGAGGCCGGCTCCGTACGGGCGCGGCTCGCGACGATGCTCGGCCTGCAGCGTGCCGAGGACGCGATGCCCGAGGTCCTGCCGGCGCAGTTCGGGCGTGAGATCGGCTGGGCCGCCAGGCGATATCTGGCCGCGGTCGCTCGGACGCCGGCGGTCATCGTCGTCGACGACCTGCAGTGGGCCGAGCCAGCGGTCTTCGAGATCGTCGAGGGGCTGGCCGATGGTGCACAGGAAGCGCCGCTGCTCCTGCTCTGCGTCGCGCGGCCACAGCTGCTGGAGCAGCATCCCACCTGGGGAGCGGGGCGCGCGAATGCGACGACGATCACGCTCGACGCGCTCAGTGCCGCCGAGACGACCACCCTCATCGCGCGGCTGTTGGATATCGACGACCTTCCGGACGACCTCAGAACGCGGGTGGTGCGACGCTCCGAAGGCAACCCGCTCTTCTGCGAGGAGTTCCTTCGGATGCTGATCGACGACGGTCGTGTCGTGCGAGAAGAGGACCGCTGGCGCGCGACCGCGCGGGTCACCGAGGTGCGGGTCCCCGAAAGCATTCACGCGCTGCTCGCCGCTCGCCTGGACGGCCTCGGCGAGGCAGAGCGCAAAGCGATGCAGGCGGCGTCGATCATCGGGGAGCGGTTCGCCGCGACGGAGGTCCTGGCGCTCGCCCCCGGGCTGGATGTGGGTGCCGCGCTCGCCTCGCTGCGCCGGACGGGCCTCGTGCTCGAGGATCGCGAGAACCTCGACCGAGATCGCTACCGCTTCAAGCATCTCTTGATGCGGGACGTCGCGTACGCGGGCCTGCCGAAGGCGGTTCGCGCGGACCTCCACGAGCAATTCGCCACGGAGCTCGAGCGCGCGGTCGGGGACCGGCGTGACGAGTTCGCCGAGGTCCTCGCGCATCACGCCGAGCGCGCGTTCGCCCTGTCGGCCGAGGTCCGCGCGCAGCCCGACGTGCTCACGGATCGCGCCCGGCGCGCGCTCGATCGCGCGCTCGCGCTCGGCGACCGCGCACTCCGGCGGGAGGATCTCGGCCTCCTCGCGTCCAACACCGCGGTCTCGGCGGCCGCGCTGGCGGCGCTCGGCGAGCGCGCGACGTCGGAGGACCGCGCCCGCACCGCGCTGCTGGAGGCGGAGCGGCTGCGGCTGTCCGGCGACCTCGGAGCGGCACTGCCCGCGTTCGGGCGGGCGATCGAGCTCGCCGACGTGGCCGGCCGCGCGGACGTCGCCGCATGGGCACACCTGGGCAGCGCCCGGGTATTCGTCTTGGCGGGCGACTTCGATGCGAAGACCGTCACGGAGTTCGATCGCCATCTGAGCGAGGCGGCGCGTCTGTTCACCGCCGGCGGCGACGACGGCGCCGCGGTCGAGACCGGCATCGTCGACCTTGAACGGTACTGGGCCTCAGGTGAGCTGAGCGTCATGCTCGAGCGCGGCGCCGCCCTCCTCGGGCGTGCGCG
>DASYXA010000058.1:0-2718 GCA_035935465.1 Candidatus Limnocylindria bacterium
AAGATCCGCGGCCACTACCGGTTCAGCGCGCAGGGCTGGCAGGAGATCGTCGAGCTGCACACGATGGTCGTCGAGAACCTCGAGCTCGCGCTGAGCGCGGTCGCGACGCAAGACCGCTCGATCGCCGAGAAGGTCGTGCGCCACAAGTCGAACATCAACACGATGGAGCGCCGCCTCCGCCAGACCCACATGCAGCGGCTGCACGAGGGGCTGCGCGAGACGATCGACACATCGAGCATCCACCTCGACGTGCTCGCCGCCCTGAAGCGCGCGAACTCGCTCGTCGCCGGGATCGCCTACGCGGTGCTCGGCCAGCACGACGCGGAATGATCGTGATATGGTATTCATGATCAGATGCGAGCCGCCGAGATCCTTCGTTCCGCCCGCGCGCACGCCCGACTGACCCAGCGCGCACTGGCTGCGCGCGCGGGCGTGCCGCAGCCGACGGTCGCTGCCATCGAGAGCGGAAAACAAGATCCGCGGTTCCGAACGCTCGAGCGCCTCGTTCGCGCCTCGGGACAGCAGCTGGATCTCCTTCCCGGTGCCGGTGACGGCGTCGACCGGACGCAGTTTCGGGCGACGCTCCGCCTGTCGCCGGCCGGCCGTCTGGCGCGCGCCGCGCACGGTGCGCGAACGCTGCAGGAACTGCGCGCCGCGCGGCGAGTGCGCGACGCCTGAGCGGAGGACCGGCGTCGGAGGCGCGCTGGAGCCGATCGCGATCCTGCGCGTGCTTCACGAACCCGGCGTTCGGTTCGTCGTCATCGGCGGGATCGCGGCGGCCCTTCACGGCTCGACGAGCCTCACCGCGGACCTCGACATCGTGTACGACCGCGAGGGCGACAACATCGAGCGCCTCGCCACCGCGCTCGCGGCACTCGGAGCCTTCCGGCGCGATTTGCCGGACGGGGTGATCGCGCCGATCGACGCACTGGCCATCCGTAAGGGAATGAATCTGCTGCTGACGACCCGGCACGGCGATCTCGACTGCATCGGCGAGACCCCGAGCGGTCGATTCACGTACCCGGACATCGCGCCGACGGCCGAGCGGGTGCCCGTTCGCGCCGGCCTCGAGGTCGACGTCGTTTCCCTGAACGAGCTCATTCGCATGAAGCGTGCGGCCGGCCGGACAAAGGATCGCGTGGAGCTCGAGACGTTGACCGCGTTGCGGGACGAACGCGAGCACCGGGAGTCGCGGTGACGGCACGCGCGTTCGTCGGCACGTCCGGGTGGGCGTACGCGAGCTGGAAGCAGAAGTTCTACCCGGCCGACGTGAAGGCCAAGGACTTCCTCCGCCACTACGCGACGCGCCTTGCGACGACCGAGGTGAACTACACGTTCAACCACCTGCCGACGCAGCGGAACATCGACAGCTGGGCGGAGCCGACGCCCGAGGGCTTCCTGTTCGCGCTGAAGGCCTCGCAGTACATCACCCACATCAAGAAGCTCGAGGAGCCGACGAAGACCCTACCCACATTCTTCGATGCGGTGCGCCCGCTCGGCGATCGGCTCGGGCCGATCCTGTTCCAGACGCCGCCGTGGCTGAAGCGGAACGACGAGCTGCTCTCGATGTTCGTGGTCGCGCTGCCCGACGACGCGCGCGTCGCGCTCGAGGTCCGCGATCCGTCGTGGTACGCCGACGACGTGTACGCGCTGCTCGAGGCGCGCAACGTCGCGCTCGTGCACGCCGAGGGGGAGCGCGCGCCGAGCCCGCGCGAGACGATCGGCCGGACCGCGGACTTCGCGTACATCCGGCTCCGCGCGCGCGAGGGCTACGACGCGGCCGCGGTCGCGTCGTGGGCCGAGCGGCTCACGGCGGTCCGGGACGGCGGCAAGGACGTGTACGCGTACTTTCGACACGATGACGACGGCAGCAACGGCGTGGCCGCGGAGGCGCTTCGCGACGCGCTGGCCTGAGCGATGAGCGCCCCGCCCCACGCGCTCAGCGTGTTCCTCGCGATCGCGAGCATGTTCACGTACCTCTACCTCGCGGCCGCGATCCGCCGCCGCGCGCTGGAGCACGGCCGCACGAGCGTCGCGCGCGCGACCGGCCCCGCGCGCTGGCTGCCGTTCTTCATCTTCGTGCCGTACGTGGTCATGGCCGCGCGCGTCCAGCCCGAGCTCGACGTCCCCGACGCGCTCCGCTGGATCGGGCTCGCGCTCATCGTGGGCGGCCCCGCCTTCTCGTACTGGTCGGCCGCGACGCTCGGGAGGCACTTCGACCTCGACGTCGAGATCCACGCCGGCCACGAGATCGTCGTCCGCGGTCCGTACCGGATCGTGCGGCACCCGGTCTATCTGGGGATCGCGATCCACTTCGTCGGCGCATGCCTCGCGACCGGCACCGGGCTGATCATCCTCGGCACGCTCGTCGTCACGTTCCCCGCGCTGTACCTGCGCGCCGCCGCGGAGGAGCGTCTCCTGCGCTCACGGCTCGGTCCGGCGTACGACGCGTATGCGCGGCGCGTCCCGATGCTCATTCCGGCCTGGAAACTCGCTCCATGTAAGAGGCTCGCGTAAGAGGCCGCGATATTGACAGCAACTGACAATGTCGGGCATCCTTAGCGGATGGTTGGACCTAGGCGTCCGGTCGGGGTCGCCGAAACTCCCGAACGAGGAGCGGCTCGGACCATCGAGCAATTCCACATCGCGTTCCTCGAGGTCGCATCGAGCCAGCTTCCGCTTGGCGAATACGTCGTCAAGGACGGCGTCAACATCCGC
>DASYXA010000059.1:0-3662 GCA_035935465.1 Candidatus Limnocylindria bacterium
CCCCCACATGTCGTACCGCGCGACGCCGCGCTGCTTCATGCCCATCAGCGAACGCCATTTGAGCAGATAGAACGGACGCGACTCGCCGTGGGCGCCGGACCATCCGCCGTACAGCTCCCAGGCCCGGTCGCCGATGCGGACGGCGAGCATCGCGCCGTCGTCCTCGCCGCCGACGCGGGAAATCGTGAGCTGCGCCGCCTCGCCGAACGCATCCAGGATCCGCTCAAAGTAGGCGCGCGAGCGGATCGCGAACCGGTCGCGGGCGGCGACCTTCGCGAGCACCGCGACGAAGCGATCGACGTCGCGGGTCTCCTCGGTGATGACGCCCTCGCGCTCGGCCTTGTGGATGTACTGGCGGGTCTTCTTCCGCATCGCCGCAAGGAGCTCCTCGGGCGTCTTCCTGAGGTCCATGAGCAGCGTGCGGCGCGGCTGGACGAACACGCCCGCCGGCCGCGTCCCGGTCCGCGCGAGCGCGGCCAGAAGGTCCGGCGACGGCGGCAGCTCCGGATCGATGAGCAGGCCCGCGCACCGCCCGTCGGCGAGCGCGGACGCGAGCGCGCGCGCCGCGTCGGCCAGGTCGGCCGCGGCGACCAGCGGTCCGCGCGGCGCGTACGCCAGCGAGATCCCGGCCGGCCCGCGCTTCAGCAGCACCTGCGCGACGCCGGCGCGGCGCGGGCCGTCGTCAATCGTGAACCGGCGCACGGCCCAGCCGTCGCCACGCTTCACGTCGGCCCAGCCCGCGGATTGAAGGAGGTGCCCGCGGCCGGTCGCACGCACCAGCTCGTCCCATGCCGGCCCGTCATCGCCGGGGACCACCGTCGCGCGCGCGGTCAGCGCTACTCCGCCGCGCCGGCGGGCACGGCAGCTTCCTCCGTCTTCGCACCGGGCAGCTCGCGCGCGGTGAACGTGCACTCGGGATAGCGCTCGCAGCCGAAGAACACCGAACGCCCGCGGCCGCGGCGGCGTACGAGCTCGCCCTGGGCGCACAGCGGGCAGATCACGCCCGTCTTCTGGACGGTCTTCTTGATGTATGTGCAGTCCGGATAGCCGCTGCACCCGATGAACGGACCGAAGCGGCCGCGCTTCTTCGCGAGGGGCTTGCCGCAGTCGGGACAGACCTCGCCCTCGATGATCTCCGGCCCCTGCTCCTCGCCCTCGAGCGGGGCGGAGTAATCGCATCCGCCGGGGGGCGTCGGCTGGCCCTTCTTGCCCTTCACGAATCCGGTGCAGGAGTAGAACCGCCCGTAGCGGCCGAGCTTGATGATCACCGGCCGCCCGCACTTCGGGCAGACCTTGTCGGTCGCCTCCTCGGTCACGTCGGACTTCTTCACCGACGCGGTCTTCTCTTTCACGAGCTTCTCGAATGGGACGAAGAAGTCGCGCACGACCGGGGCCCACTCGACCTCGCCGGCCGCCACACGGTCCAGATCGAGCTCCATCCGCGCGGTGAAACCCAGATCGACGATTTCCGGGAAGTGCTCGGTGAGGAAGTCGACGACCGTGAAGCCGACGTCCTCGGGCACGAGCGCGCGCTGCTCGCGACGCACGTAGTGCCGGTCGATCAGCGTCGAGATGGTCGGCGCGTACGTCGACGGCCGGCCGATGCCGTGCTCCTCGAGCGTCTTCACGAGCGACGCCTCGTTGAACCGGGCGGGCGGCTGGGTGAAGTGCTGCGCCGCATCGAGCTTCTGCAGCTTGAGCTCCTCGCCCTCGACGACGGCCGGCAGCGGGGCGACGTCCTTCTCCGGCTCGTCGGTGCCCTCCTGGTACGCGCGGAGGAACCCGTCGAACGTCACGCGCCGGCCGTTCGCCCGCAGGGTGTAGCCATCCGCGCTCACGTCGAGGCGGGTGCCCTCGAACCTCGCCGGTGCCATCTGCGATGCGAGGGTGCGCTGCCAGATGAGCGTGTACAGGCGCAGCTGGTCCTTGCTCAGGAAGCGCCGCATACGGTCCGGTGTGCGCGAGAGGTCCGTCGGGCGGATCGCCTCGTGGGCCTCCTGCGCGCCCTTGCTGCGCGTCTTGAAGTGGCGCGGCTTCTCGAGCGCGTAGGCCGCGCCGAACTCCGTGGTGATGACGTCCTTCGATTGTTTGAGCGCGCCTTCGGCGATGTGCAGCGAGTCGGTACGCATGTAGGTGATGAGACCCACCGGTGTGTCCGGTCCGAGCGAGACGCCTTCATAGAGCTGCTGGGCCAGGACCATCGTCCGCTTCACCGAATAGCCGAGCTTGCGCGACGCATCCTGCTGAAGCGTCGATGTCGTGTACGGTCCGCCCGCGCTGCGCGACGATTCGCGCTTTTCGATGCTCGCGACCGTGTAGACCGCGTCCGCCAGCGCCGCGCGGTGCTTCTCGGCCTCGGCGGCGTTGCCGATCGCGAGCTTCTTGCCCCGGTGCTGGATGACCTCGGCACCGAACGTCTCGCCGGCGTGGTTGGCGAGCGTGGCGTCGATGGACCAGTATTCCTCGGGCGTGAACTTCTGGATCTCGCGCTCGCGGTCGACGATGAGCCGCAGCGCCACCGACTGGACCCGGCCGGCCGAGAGGCCGTAGCGGATCTTCTTCCAGAGCAGCGGCGACATCGTGTAGCCGACGAGCCGGTCGACCACCCGACGGGCCTGCTGCGCGTTCACGAGGTCCTGGTCGATCTGGCGCGGCTTGCGGAACGCCTCCGCGATCGCATCGGGGGTGATCTCGTGGAACGTGACGCGGCGCAGCTTCGACGCGGGCACGTTGATGATCTGCGCGACGTGCCAGGCGATCGCCTCGCCTTCACGGTCGAGGTCGCTCGCGAGCCAGACGCGGTCGGCGACCTTCGCCTCGCGCTTCAGCAGGCGGGCGTGCTTCTCGGAGTCCGGCGGGATGACGTACTCGGGGGCGAAGGTCTTCGGGTCGATGCCGAGCTTGGATTTCGGGAGGTCGCGGATGTGGCCGAACGACGCCTCCACGGTGTACCCGGGGCCGAGCATGCGGCCGAGCGTCTTGGCCTTCGTCGGGCTCTCGACGACCACCAGGTCACCGCCCCGAGCGCGCGTCCGCCCGGCCGGGGCCTCGCCGGCGTCGACCGAGGCCCCGTCGACGGCCTCCGCGACCGTCGCGGGCGCCACCTTCCGCGGACGCTTGGCTGCTTGCTTGGCTACGACCATTTCACCTCGGCTCAGAAAAAAGGCGCCCTTCCAGGCGCCTCCCCACCATTCACGGTACCAGCGGGGGCAACCGGGGCCCCCGTTCCTCCCTATCTAGAGCAGATGTTCCTTTTCTTCCCGGCTCAGGCGGTCGACGATCCCCTTCACCTCTTCGGCCCGGTCTTTCGCCGCGATGAACAGGACGTCGTCGGTCTCGACCACGATCAGGTCGTTCACGCCGATCGTCACGGTCGTCTTCCCGGGCACGTGGACGTAGTTCCCCGAGCTGTCCAGGGCGATGTGGTCGTCCGCCGACCGCCGCCCGGATGCGCCTGCGATCTCCGCGAGCCGGCTCCAGCTCCCCACATCCTGCCAGCCGATGTCCGCCGGCACGACCGCGACGTTCTTGGCCCGCTCGGCGATCCCGTAGTCGATCGTCGTGCGGTCGGTCTCCTCCCACACTTCGGCGAGCACGCCCTCGTACCGCGGCGAGCCGATCGATCCGGCGAGGGCGTCGAGCGCCTGCGCGGTCTTCGGGAG
>DASYXA010000060.1:0-2606 GCA_035935465.1 Candidatus Limnocylindria bacterium
AGGCGTCCGGTCGGGGTCGCCGAAACTCCCGAACGAGGAGCGGCTCGGACCATCGAGCAATTCCACATCGCGTTCCTCGAGGTCGCATCGAGCCAGCTTCCGCTTGGCGAATACGTCGTCAAGGACGGCGTCAACATCCGCTTCTTCTTTGGGAGCGGCAGGCGATCGAAGGACGTCGACTTCGACTACGTCGGCGACCGTTTCGAAGGGTTCGGGAATCGAGTGGCCGCGACGCTCCGGTCCGAGGCACTACGACGCCTGTTGGCGACCCGCGAGATCGAGGTCGGCAACGTTCGCGACGATAAGCAGACGAACACAACGCGCCGTTGGCGGTTCAAGCTGTCGCGGCCCGGCGTCGCCGACGCGTCGTCAAAGCTGGAGTTCTCGAATCGACCCTCCAGCGGCGGCTTCGCGCTGGAGCCCATCGATGCAGAGCTCGCGCGGCGGCTCCAAGGTCGTGCGCCGCGCTTGAATCACTACCTGGCGCCGGCTGCGATAGCCCAAAAGATCTCCGCGCTGGTCCGTCGCGCGGAGACGCAACCCCGCGATGTCTTCGACCTGGATCATCTGTTCGTCGAGGCGCCGAGGGCGATGGCTGAGGCGGATGTCAGGCCGGACGAGGTCGAAGCGGCCATCGCTCGAGCCTTCGAGCTGACGTACGACGAATACGTCTCCACGGTCGTCGACTACCTCGATGAGGATTTCGTCCAGCGCCTGGGCACGCGAGACGCGTGGGAGGACATGGTCCTGCGCGTGACCGGGAGCCTTCGATCCTGGCTGGAGACGCATGGCGGTGAGTAGCGCTGGGGCCCTCGGGCGACTCAGCCGGCTGGGCTCTCCGCTCATCACGACCGGTGAAGCTGCCGCCGCACTGAAGACCTCGACCAGTACGGCGAGCAGGACGCTTCGCACCCTCGCCGCGCACGGATTGGCCACCCATGTGCGGCACGGTCTCTGGCGCTTGGGTAGCGGCGCGACCGATCCTCGTCAGCTGAGTCCAGAGATCACGCGGCCATATCCCTCCTACGTTTCGTTCGCCTCGGCGTTGGCGGAGCACGAGGTGATCGATCAGATCCCGCGTGAGATCCATTTGGCCTCGCTCGGAAAGGCTAAGCGTGTTCGTACTCCACTGGCATCCTTTGTCACCCATCGCGTACCGCCCGAGCTCTTTGGCGGATTCGATCGACGCGACGGATTCGCTCTCGCCACAGCGGAGAAGGCCATCTTCGACTTCTACTATGTCGCCGCCGCGAGCGGCCACGTCCGGCAGCGGCTACCCGAGCTCGACCTCCCGTCATCCTTCACGCGCAAGACCATCGAACACTGGATCGGGCGGATCCGCTCGGCTCGGCTTCGGACGTTGGTCCACGCTTCGATCGAGAGAACGTTGAAGCGCGCCTGACCATGGCCCGTCGGACTTACGCGAAGTCCTTCAGGCCGAGCTCGAGGCCGATCGACCGCGAGCGCAGGTCCGTCGTCGCGGCCTCCGGCTCCCGACCCATCGCGCGGAGGATCTGCGCCCGGTCACGCAGCACGCGCGCGAGCGACGGCCGGGCCTCCATCCGCTCGAACAGCTGCGAGGCGGCCTCGAGATCCGCGAGCGCGCTTTCGTTATCGGGCGGCGTCGCGCGCGCGTTCGTCCGCGCGCGCTGCCACAGCGTGACCGCCTCGCCGTACCGGTCGCCCATCTCGTGCGCGCGATCGAGCGCGACTTTCCACCCCGCGATGCCCGCGGGCATGTCGCCGAGCCGCGCGCGTACCGAGCCGAGCATGCCTTCGGCGAGCGTCTGGAACGCGCCCATGCTCGAGATGTGCGAGAGCTCCTCGCCGCGCTCGAGCGGTGGCTTCGCCCCGGCGAGGTCATCGCGCGCGAGGTAGCCGGCCCCCGCGATCACGTTCGCGCTCACGCCGCAGGCCATCGCGCCGAGCGTCTCGGAGTCGGCCGCGCACTTCGTCGCGAGCGCCGTCCCGTCGACGACATCGCCCCGCTCGACGAGCACGGCGCTCCGCGCGATCTCGACGTCGAGCGCCGCGATCGGATCCCCGTTCAGCGCGAGCCGCTCGGCGCTCGCGAGCGACCGCCCGGCCGCGGCGAAGTCGCCCAGCCGGGCGTTCCCGATCGTGAGCAGGCCGGTGAGGATCGCGGCGGAGAACGGGTCCACCCGCCCGGCGACGACGTCGAGCGCCGCTTCGAGCTGACGGGCCCCCTCACGAAGCTCGCCGGTGAAGACCATCCCGACGGCCATGAACGCCTTCGGAAGCGCCTGCGCGACGGGGTCGCCGAGCGCGGTGCCGATCTCCAAGGCGCGGTCGACCGCGTGCTTCAGCGGAGGACTCGACTCCACGTGCTCGCCGCGTGCCCGGCGGAGGAACGCGATCCAGAAGTAGATTTCGCTCAGCGTCTTGGGGTCGGCCCCCGTCTCATCCACGGCGATCGCGCGCTCGAGTCGGCCGATCGCGGCGTCCGCGCCGGTCGAGGTCCAGCCGGCCCGCGCGCCGCCAAGGGCCGCCCGCCGCCGGAGGTCGGCACGGGGGTCGTCCGGCCCGAGGGCGGCCTCCGCGCGATCGAAGAACGCGAGCGCCTCGCGGTGCGCGAACCGCTCGAG
>DASYXA010000061.1:0-2958 GCA_035935465.1 Candidatus Limnocylindria bacterium
GCCACGGAGCTCGAGCGCGCGGTCGGGGACCGGCGTGACGAGTTCGCCGAGGTCCTCGCGCATCACGCCGAGCGCGCGTTCGCCCTGTCGGCCGAGGTCCGCGCGCAGCCCGACGTGCTCATGGATCGCGCTCGGCGCGCGCTCGATCGCGCGCTCGCCCTCGGCGACCGCGCACTCCGGCGGGAGGATCTCGGTCTCCTCGCCTCCAACGCCGCGGTCTCGGCGGCCGCGCTGGCGGCGCTCGGCGAGCGCGCGACGCCGGAGGACCGCGCCCGCACCGCACTGCTGGAGGCGGAGCGGCTGCGGCTGTCCGGCGACTTCGGAGCGGCGCTGCCGGCGTTCGGGCGGGCGATCGAGCTTGCCGACGCGGCCGGCCGCGCGGACGTCGCCGCATGGGCGCACCTGGGCAGCGCCCGGGTATTCGTCCTGGCGGGCGACTTCGATGAGACGCCCATCACGGAGTTCGATGGCCATCTGAGCGAGGCGGCGCGCCTGTTCACCGCCGGCGGCGACGGCGGCGCCGCGGTCGAGACCGGCATCGTCGACCTCGAACGGTACTGGGCCTCAGGTGAGCTGAGCGTCATGCTCGAGCGCGGCGCCGCCCTCCTCGGGCGTGCGCGATCGCTCGGCGATCGGCCGCGCGAGATGCTGCTGGCCGCGCGGCTCGTCGGCGCTGCCGGCGTGTCGGGGCAGCGGGAGCTCGCCGACGAGTACCTCGGTATCGCCGACGGCATCGCGGCATCCGACGGATTGCGCGTGCCGTTCTGGGTCCGAGCGGCGCGATGCCAGCTGCACGCGGTGCGGGGCGATACCGAGGCGGCGATCGCCTGCCAGGTGCGGCTGCACGCCGAGGCCGTCGCGGAACACGACCCCGTGCTGGAGATCGCCACGCTGCGTAACGCGGCAGAGAACCTGCTGGAGCTCGGCCGGATCGCCGACGCCCAGCCCCTGCTCGAGCAGGGGCTCGCCTTGAGCGTGCGGATGGGTGAGCTCTGGAACCGGACCGAGCTCACCGCGGATCTCGGTGTGGTCGCGGCCGAGCTGGGCGACCACGATCGCGCGCAACGGCTGATCGCCGAGGCGCGCGAGCTGCAGCGCGCGACCGACCGTTTCGCCGTCGCGTTCGTGTGCTATTCGGCCGGTCGCGTCCACCAGGCCGTGGCGCTGGTCCCGGAGGCCTACGCGCAATACCGGATGGCGCTCGACCTCATGAGCCGCACCGAATACCACGTCCCGAAGTCCTGGATGCAGCTGCGGACCATCGAGTTCTTGCTCCGGAACGAGCGGCTCGACGAGGCGAGGCGGGAATTCGAGCTCGCGGAGCCGTTCCTCGACGGCACCATCGGCGATGTCGGTCGTCGCGTCGCCGCGATCCGCGGCGCGCTGGCGTCTTCGCGGACGCCGGGGTGACCGGGCCGTATCAACCCGGCGGTGCCAGGGCGGGCATTCCCCGGATGGGGGAGCCGGCGGACGTTCAGCCCCCGTACAACGGGCGCGGTGATCGGGAAGCTCGGGAAACGCCACGCGACCAGCGTCACGCCCGTGCGCGAGACGGTCTGGAGCTAGTCCGCTTCGAACTCAGCGAGGCGCTGGCCTCGCCGCACCTGATCCCCCTGCGCGCATAGCACCTTCGTCACGGTCCCGTCAGCGGGCGCCTCCACCCGTCGCTCCATCTTCATCGCCTCGACCACGCACACGAGGTCGCCGCGCTTGACGCGCTGACCCGACCGCGCGTGAATGGCGAGCACGACCCCCGGCATCGGCGCGGTGATCTCGCTGCCCGCGAGCGCAGCCACGCTCCGTTCGCGGACCGCGGTGTCGAGCACGTACGTCTCGCCCTTCCACTTCACCCACACGTCCGTGCCGTCGCGTACGGCGATGGCCTCTTCGCCGCCGACGAGCCAGTGGCCGGACCGTTCCGCGCGCGCGATCGCCAGCCCGTCGATGACATAGGGACCGCTGCCGCTGACGCGCACCGGGCGGTCATCGAGGAGCACGGTCGTCGTCGCACGACCGCCGGCGCGCCATCCGGCGAGCGCGCCCCACGGGTCGCGCGGATCGATCGCGAGCGCGGTGCTCGCGGCGAACGCGACGGCCGCGAACGCCCGCGCCTCGGCCGGCGTCTCGCCGGGTGTCTCGGCGAGCTGCGGTGTGCGCTCGATGAGGCCGGTGTCGATCGTGCCGGCCCTCGTCTCGCCGAGGGCGACGAGCCTCCGGAGGAACCGTTCGTTGGTACGGACACCGAGGACGGTCGATCCGCGCAGCGCCGCGCCGAGCGCCTCGATCGCTTTCGGCCGATCGGCGGCGTGCACGATCACCTTCGCCAGCAATGGATCGTAGTCCGCGGTGACCACGCTTCCCTCTTCGATCCCCGAGTCGACGCGCGCTCCGTCCGGCCATTCGACACAGCTGATCCGGCCGATCGACGGTAGGAAGCCGCTCGCCGGATCCTCGGCGTAGAGCCGCGCTTCGATCGCGTGGCCCTTCGGCGTCGCGTCGATGGTCAGTCGCTCGCCCATGGCGATCCGCAGCTGCTGCTCGACCAGGTCGACGCCCCACACGAGCTCGGTGACCGGATGCTCCACCTGGAGACGGGCGTTGACCTCGAGGAAGAAGAACTCGCCGTTCGCGTCGACGATGAACTCGCACGTGCCGGCGTTCACGTATCCGACTGCCTTCGCGAGCGCGATGGCCGCGTCGCTCATCCGTGCGCGCAGCCGCGCGTCGATGGCCGGCGACGGGGACTCCTCCAGCACCTTCTGATGCCGGCGCTGCGCGGAGCAGTCGCGCTCGCCGAGCGCGAGCACGCTGCCGTTGACGTCGGCGAGGAGCTGGATCTCGACGTGGCGCGGCCGCTCGATCGCGCGCTCGAGGATCAGCCGCTCGTCGCCGAACGCGCCGCGCGCGGTTCGGCGCGCGCGCGCGAGCGCGTCGCGCAGGTCGGCCTCGCGCGCGACG